>VGWF01000209.1 GCA_016873715.1 Lentisphaerota bacterium
ATCCGTTTACGGCAGCAGTGCCGCGATCTGCGCGGGGGAGGCCGTGCCGGTCGTGCCGAGTTGGTGGATGACGATCGACGACGCCACCGCGGCGATCTCGAGGGCCTCGCGCAGCGATGCGCCCACCGCGAGCGCAAGCGCCAGGTTCGCCGTCACCGAGTCGCCCGCGCCGACGATGTCGATCGTTCCGCGGAGGGGCAGGGCGGGCACGTGCACCGCATCCGCGCCCGGCTCCGCGCCGACGAGTCCCTCGGCGGCCATCGTGACGACGACCGGCCGCCCGTTCCGCGCCGCCAGCGCCGCCACCGCGCGTCGCGCCGCCTCCACCGCGTACGGTCCCGGCTCCCCGCGCAGGGCGGCCAACTCGGCCGCGTTCATCTTGAAGACCAGCGGCGGGTAGCCGCGCAGTCCGCGCCGGGAGTCGGCGACGACGGGGATGCCGGCGGGAAACGCCGCCAGTGCCGCGCGGACCGGTGCGGTGATGACGCCCGTCTCCGGCGCGTCGACCTGGTCCATCACGACGACCGCGTCGACGGCTCCGCGCAGCGACTCGAGCGAGGCCACGATCCCGTCCGAGACCTCCGCGGGCGTCGACGTCCAGTTCTTCGAATCCAGCCGGTTCAGCTCGCGCGGCGGGCGGCCGGGTTCCATCACGAGCGGCTTGCAGTAGGTGAACGTGCGCCGCAGCGGGGTCGCGAGGAAATGATCCAGCCGCACGCCGGGCAGCGCGGCCAGCGCGCGCCGAAGCTCGAAGCCCTCGCCGTCGTCGCCGCGGAAGCCGACGGGGAGGATCGTCCCGGCGCCGAGCGCAACGAGGTTGTTGATGACGGTGCCCGCCGCGCCGGGCTGGGCGCGGACGGCGGTCACGTTGTGGACGGGCAGCCCCGTCTCGATCGAGATCTCGGCGCGCGCCGGGTCGATCTCGAGGTAGCGGTCGAGGCAGATGTCGCCGACGACCGCGACGCGCAGACCGGGGAAGCGGGCGGCGATCGCGGCGAAGCGGTCCGGCGTCATGCCCGCTCCAGCTCCGCGAGGACGGTATGGACGAACGCCGCGTTGTCGCACTGCGCGTAGCGCATCGCGCCACCCATCCGCGAGTAGCTCTTGCAGAAGCGCAGGTAGTAGGCCGGGTTCGTCTTCGGCGGCTCGCCCTTCGACCAGCTCCACCCGCCGCCGTCCTGGAGATCGACGACGACGATCGTGTGGTCGTGCAGCACCCGCCGGCCGTTCTGCAGCCGCAGGTTGTTGACGCAGCTCGCCGCCTTCTCGAAGACCTGCGGCCCCATGATCGCCGAGCCGACGGACATCACGACGCCGCCGTCGAGCGTATCGACCGAGCCGGCGAAGAGCTTGAAGTCCCACTCGGCGGCGCGTCCGATCACCGCGCCGTTGAAGGCCGGGTTGCAGGCGAGGATGTCGTAGCCGATGCCCGGGTGGACCGTCAGCGGCACGCCGCGGGTCCAGGCCGAGGCGAGGATCGAGGCGTGCTTCCACTTGTGTTCGATGCGGACGCGCCGCGGGATCGCGTGGCCCTCGCGCAGGGCGCGCAGGAGATCCGCGCGCGCCGCGGCGAGCGGGTGATCCGGCTCGCCGCGCAGGATCCTCTTGAGCGTCGCCTCGTCCGGCACGGCCGCGCCGTCCTCGCAGATGAAGCGGCCGAGCGAGGCCCCGTAGCCGAGGCCGTCGAGCGCGCCGCGCATCAGGGCGAGGTGGATGGCGGTGGAGGTCTCGTCCCAGCAGCCGAACGTTCCGGACGCGACGTTCTCCGCGACGCCCTCGGTGCTGGCGCCGAGCCACGCGTATTCCCAGTCGTGGATGGACCCGGCGCCGTTGGTCGCCAGGTGCGTGAGCCACCCGCGCTCCATCATGCGGTCGAGGATCCGGGCGGCGCCGTTGCGGAGCAGGTGGGCGCCGTAGACCAGCATCACGCCGGCGCCGCGCGCGCGGGCCGCAAGGATCCGCTCCGCGCACTCGCGGGCGACCGGCGCGGCGGCCGCCGGCAAGGGAGGCGGCGGGGCGGCGGGATCGATCAGGATGTCGTCGGCGCGGGTCAGGCTCCTCCGTTCGGCGAGCGGGCGGAGGCGCAGCGCGTTGAAGTCGAGCGGACGGCCGGGCGGGTTCATGCGGACCTCAGGTGGTCGAGCAGCGCGGGGGCGTCACGGAAGTCGGGAATCGCGGCGTCGGCGCCGGCGTCGAGCAGTTGCCGCCGCTTGAAGGGGTCCAGGACGCCGGAACCGTTGCGGTGCTCGTCGCTGCAGACGGCGATCGCGACGCCGCCCAGCGTCTTCGTGTCGGACAGCTCCACGGGGCCGTCGCCGAAGGAGAGCAGGCGCGCGCCGTCGACGCCGGTCTCCGCGAGGATGCGGCGGAAGACGTCCATCTTGCGGAAACCGGCCGGGTCGCCGGTGCCGCCGTGGATGCGCGGGCCGAAGAAGGGCGTCAGGCCGAGCACCTCCGCCTCCTCCCGCACGCGGGGCTCGGGGGTGCTGCTGAGGATCGCGCAGGGGATGCCCTCGTCGCGAAGCTTCGCGAGCAGCGGGAGCGCGCCGTGGACGACGTAGTCCTCCGCCCGCGCGCCGCCGGAACGGATCCGCGCGATGCGGCGCGCGATCGCCGCGTCAAGGAGGTCGAGGTAGGTCTTCAGCAGCGCGTGCGGGTCCGGCGGCGTTCCGCCGCGCTCGCGGACGAGGCCGGCGAAGCGGACCATCTGGCGGATCGTCGGGTTGCCGTTGAGGCCGAGGACGATGTCGAGCAGCGCGTCGCGGACGGCGTCGCCGGTGTCGCCCGGCCGCCGCGGGAGCCGCTCGTCGAAGAGCCCGACCATGATGTCCGGCCAGCCGTGCCGCAGCCACGAGAGGGTGCCGTCGAAATCGAAGACGACGACCCCGACCTCGCGCCGCGCCAACGAGGGGAGCCGCTCGACGATGCCGGTGAAGGATGCCGTGGAATCCATCGGGCGATCCTACTTCAACGGCCCGAAGAGCTCGAACTCCCAGATCGTCGGGGCGAAGGTGGCCTCGAGGATGTGGAGGCGCGCGTGGCGGGCGCGGACGGGAGGGAAGGAGGCCTCGAACTTCTTCCCGGCCTTGCCGCCCTCGAAGGCGGTCTGCCATGGAGCGTCGCCGGCCGCGCGGACCTCCACGCGGAACTTCGTGATGCGCGGCTCGAGTTCCGCGATCGCGCAGCGGCCGATCTCGCGTTCGCCCTGGAGGTCGATTTCGAGCCAGCACTCGCGGGTCTCGTCGGAGGTTGCCCAGCGCGTGTTGCGGTCGTTGTCCACCGCCTTGTCCCCGCCGTACTGCGTGTTCCGGCCGTGGACGTTCGACGCCGTCGCGGGCCGGCCCGCGGCGAGCGAGCCCGCGCCCCACGCGCCGAAGGGCGTCGCGCGGTGGAGGCCGGCCTCGACGAGGGTCGCGGCCGCGTCCGGCGCCTCGATCTCGACGCGCACCGCGGCGGACGTCGTCTCCGGAAGTCGGAAGAGCGCGCGCTGGCCGATCACGGTGCCGACGGCGAGCGAATCCCAGTCGCCGGAGCCGTTGCGCGCCAGCACGCGGTGGCGGCGGACATTCTCGCCGGCGCGGATGTCCTCGCGGAGGTTGAGCAGGTTGAACGCGCGCGGTTCCGGGAAGCGCCACTCGATCCACGCGGCGCCGGGGGATGCGGGGGTCCAACCGGTGTCGAGGTTGCCGTCGGCGAGCGCGTCGGCGCCGCGGCCGGAGGAGACCGCCGTCGCCACCGCGCCCTGCGCGAGCAGGTTCGTGGCGTAGAGCGCGCGCGTGGCGGCGCCGAACTCGGCGAGGCGGGCGACGTCGGGGTCGGCGAAGAGGCCGCGGCGGTCGGGCGGGACGTTGAGCAGCAGGCCGCTGTTGCGGCCGACGGACTTGAAGTAGATGTCCATCAGGTGCGTCAGCGGCTTCACGCGGGCGTCCTCGGCGGCGTGGTAGAACCATCCCGGCCGGATCGAGACGTCGCACTCGGCGGGGTGCCAGCGCGTGCCGTTTTCGCGAACGCTCGACTCGCCCTCGCGCGCGACGCCGGACTCGTTGCCGACCCAGCGGATGTCGGGGCCGCAGATGGCGATCAGCGCGTCGGGCTGGAGTTTGCGGATGAGGGCGTACCAGCGCGGGAAGTCGTAGACCTGCTTCTTCCCGTTCGGCCCCTCGCCGCAGGCGCCGTCGAACCAGACCTCGGCGACGGTGCCGTAGTCCGTCAGCAGTTCCTCGAGCTGCCGGCAGAAGTGGTCGTTGTAGGCGTCGGTGCCATAGGAGGCCTCGTGGCGGTCCCACGGCGAGAGGTAGAGGCCGAGCGCGAGGCCCTCGGCGCGGCAGGCGTCGGCGAACTCGCGGACGACATCGCCCTTGCCCCCGCGCCAGGGCGAGTTCTTCACCGAGTGCTCCGTGTGCTTCGAGGGCCAGAGGCAGAAACCGTCGTGGTGCTTGGCGGTCAGGATCATCAGCTTGAAGCCGGCATTCTTCGCGGCCCGCGCCCATTGGCGGCAGTCGAGGGCGGAGGGGTTGAAGATCGCGGGATCCTCCTTCCCGTCGCCCCACTCCCGGTCGGTGAAGGTGTTCACGCCGAAGTGGCAGAACATCGTCATCTCCATGCGCTGCCACGCGAGTTGCTGCGGCGTCGGCCGCGCGGTCGGCGGCGCGGCGCGGGACGCGAGGGCCAGGGCGGCGACCACGGCAACGGAGGCGAGTCGTGCGTTCATGGCGCCATCGTGCCGGGCACGATGCCGTCGCGCGAGCGAAAAGGGGAGGGTGCGGGCGCGCGGCGTGTCCGAACGCGCGGCCCCGCGCCGGCCTACTCGGCCGTCAGGGAGATCGTTCCGAGCTTGTACCGCTTCTGTCCGTCGCCCGCGGCGAGGGGGAGTTCGAAGACGGGGGTGCCGTCGCGGCGGCCGACGGAGACGAACAGGTCGTACGTGCCGGGGCGTGTGACCGGGGCGATGCGGCCGGCCGTGAGTTCGCAGCGGCGCGGGACGGCGGGGGCCTGGTCCGGCGGGCCGGGCTGGAGGTCGCGGACATTGAAGCCCTCGTCGGCGAGCACCGCCACGATGCCGCCCTTGTCGTCCTTCAGGGTCAGGGTCGCGAAGCCGCCGGGGTAGCAGGGCGCGACGCCGGCGTTGGCCCAGGTCGAATCGACGGCGAAGGGCTTTCCGATCGCGGCGCGGGCGGGCCACGAGATCTCCCGGAGCTGGAGCCTGTAACCGAGGCGGCGGTTGATCGCGTCCACCGTCGCGCGCGTCTCGGCGAGCATCTCGCGCGGCCACCAGTGGATGGTCAGGAAGCTCGCGTGGTACTCCTCCACCGCGCGGATCAACAGGGTGCCGTCGCCCCACGCGTTCCGGGCCTTGGACGAGCCGTAGTGTTCATGCTCAACGATCACCGGCGTCTCCGGCCAGAACGGCTGGGCCATCTTCGCGTGGTACCACGATCGCGGCGGCGGTTGCACGCAGATGCTGTCGTCGCGCAGGCTGATGCCCTTCGAGCGCGCGTAGTCGGTCAGGGGCTGGGGTCCGTCGTCGCTGCCGGGGCCGGTGACGTCGTCGATGATTGCCAGGCGCGTCCGGGGAAAGCACTCCAGGTGAAGGTCGATGTGCCGGCGCACGATCGCGTTCGCCTTCTCCTGCGGGACCTGGCTGCTTCCGCCGGTGTGGCCCTCGCCCCACATGCCGTAGCTGCCGATGTCGAGGAATGCGACGTCCGGGTTGCCGTCGTAGCGCGCGGCCATGGCGCGGAGGAACGCCTCGAGTTTCGCCAGGAAGACGGGGTCGTCGAAGGCGGGATCCCAGAGCTTGCCCTGGGGGTCGGGCCCCTTGCCCCACGTGTAGAACACGCCCTGCGCGCCGGCCTTCCTGACCCACTCGGGGGTCGCGAAGGGCGTCCAGTTCTCGGAGCAGGTGATGCGGAACGCCACCCGTTTCCCCTTGGCGATCCAGCGCTGGGCGGGGGTGTCGAGGACTGCCCAGTTGAAGCGGCCCTCCTCGGGTTCGACGAAGGCCCACGGGGG
>VGWF01000210.1 GCA_016873715.1 Lentisphaerota bacterium
CCCCCCCAACACCCAACCCCCACCAGCCAACAGATTGGAACCTTGAATTCGAAGTCGCGCGCCTGGCGCCGCTCTGGCTCGTTCTTCGCTCTCATTCGGTTGCCCCCATTCGTTTGTCATCCTCCGGGCCGGTCCCCGACACCCGCCACTCGCCCCTCGACACTGTCCTCCCTCGCCCCTCGTCCCTCGCCCCTCTCGTATCTTGGAGGGCCGAGCTATGCGAGGCCGCGGAGCGATCACGGATCCAGCGTCCGGGCTCGCGGTAGCTCGCCCCTCCACGACCTGGTTCCATATCTTCTGCCACTGACGTCCATCCCCATTCGTTTGTCATCCTCCGGGCCGGTCCCCAACACTCGACACCTGACACTCGACACTTGCCTCTCGACACCGTCTTCCCTCGACCCTCGTCCCTCTCA
The DNA here is from genome assembly GCA_016873715.1 of Lentisphaerota bacterium. GTDB lineage: Bacteria > Verrucomicrobiota > Kiritimatiellia > PWTM01 > PWTM01 > VGWF01. Next base: position 417 of record VGWF01000210.1, read on the forward strand.
TGTGCTGGAGGGCCGAGCTATGCGAGGCCGCGGGGCGATCACGGATCCACCGTTCGGGCTCGCGGTAGCTCGCCCCTCCAGGATCTGGTTCCATGTTTTCTGCCGCTGACGTCCATCCCCATTCGTTTGTCATCCTCCGGGCGGGCACCCGACACTCGCCACTCGCCCCTCGACACTGTCCTCCCTCGCCCCTCCACGACTCGGGCATCTCATTGCGGGGTCGGCGGCAGGGGCAGCCGGCATCGGCTTCGCAGGTCGCCGCATCAGGCCGAGATGATCATCCGCCCAGCCCCCGGAGCGCGGCGCCGATCGCGTAGGCAACGGCGGCGGCAAGGCCGCCGACGGCCAGCATTTCGACACCTCCGCGCATCCATCGGACGCCGGTGACCAGGGTCTTCGCGGCGCCGAGGCCGAAGAGCGCCACGGCGGTCGAGGCGACGGAGAGCCAGAACTTGGATGCGGCCGGGATGTCCACGGCAAGGCCCGCGAGGTAGACGAGGAGCGGCACGGCGCCGGCCACCGCGAACGCGGTGAAGGTCGTCAGCGCCGCCTTCAGCGGACGGTGGTCCTCGCGCAGCATGCCGAGTTCGTGGACCATCATCATGTCGACCCACAGGCGCCGGTCCTTGGACTGGATCCGCACGAGGTCGGCCGCATCCTGCTTCGAGAAGCCCATCGTGAGATAGACCTCCTCCAGCTCGGCGCGCTCGCCCTCGGGGAAATGCTCGACCTCCCACTCCTCCCGCGCCCGCTCGCGCAGGTAGTACTCGCGGTCGCTGCGGGCGGACAGAAACGCGCCGGCCGCCATCGACAGGCCGTCCCCGAACAGGTTCGCCAGCCCGAGAATCAGCACGACGCCCGTGCCGAGTTCGGCCCCGGCGACGCCGCTGACGACGGCGAAGGTCGTGATGATTCCGTCGAGACCGCCGTAGACGACCTCGCCGATGTAGCGGCTCGACTCGCCGCCGTGGCGCTCGACGGCCTTCGCAATCCGATCCCGCGAATGCGCGACCGACGACGCGGACTTGTCGCCCCGCCGGTACGCCTCGCGCGCCTCGTCGAGCCTGCGGGTCCAGCTCATCCGTGCGGTCGCGTCAGGCCGACGCGCACTGCTCCTTCATCGTCTTGAGCGCGCGGGCAAGCTCGTCCTCGACGGGCTTGCCCCACTTGCCTTCCACCGACACCCCGCCCTGGTAGCCGATGGCCTTGAGGGCCTTGAAGTACGGGCGGAAGTCGTCGCCCTTCGTGCCGGGCGAGGTCCGCGACTCCTTCTCCGCGATGTGGCAGTGGCGCAGGCGGGCGCCGGCCTTGAGGATCGACTCCGGCCCCTCGTCCTCGCGGAGCATGTGGTAGATGTCGGCCAGGAGCTGGATGTTCGGATGCGCGATCGCATCGACGAGGCCGATGCCCTCGGCAACGCTGTTGAAGAAGTTGGTCTCGCTCTTGTTCAGGGGCTCGAGGACCACGGTGACCCCGTGCGGCGCGGCCAGCGGGCCCATCTTCCTGCAGATGTCGACGAACTGGTCGCGGGCCTTCGCGGGATCGAAGCCGTCCGGGATCTTCCGCGCCCCGCCGCTGCCGAGGACGATGAAGGGCATGCCCACCTTCTTCGCGCGCCGGAAGCAGGTGTCGGCGTGCTGGAGAACCTCGTCGATCTTCACGTCCGGCCCGGTCAGCTTCATGGTCCCGGGGAAGAAGCCCGTCGCCGAGCGGATCGGCAGCGCGACGGGGCCCATCGTCCCGACCTTGGACTCGAACTCCGTCTCGGGGGCGGACGGCAACAGGAGGCTGGCGACGCCCAGTTCGACGAAGTCGTAGCCGGCCGCCTTCATGGCCGCGGCCTTCTCCGCTCCCTGGCAGGCCCCGAACAGGATCTTCGGCTCGGCGGCGCCGGCCGGACCGGCGAACGAGAGAGCGGCGGCCCCGGCGAGAGTGTGCGCGAGAAAATCCCTGCGGGTCGGACGAGCTGTCATGGCGTGTCTCCTGGGTTGGCGCGGGCGAGGATGCGACGCCGCGCACCCGCCGGTCAAGCCCGGCGGCCGGCCCCCGGGGCGCCGGGACGCATGTCCGAGCCCGCACGGCGCAGGTTCCGCGCGCGGGCGCAGGTCGACATCCTCACCGGCCGCACCCGGCCTCGACCATGGCCAGGATGTTGGCGGTCGGAACGTCGGCTTGCAGGACATGGCATGGAGAGAGAATGTAGCCGCCGCCCCGCCCCAGGATGCCGATGCGCCGGCGCACCTCGGCCTTCACCTCATCCGGCGTGGCCCGCGGCAGCAGGAACTGGGTGCAGATGCCGCCGTGCAGGCACAGTCGCGAACCGTACCGGTCCTTCAACACCTGCGGGTCCATGCCCTCGGCCGCGGCCTGGAGCGGGTCGAGGATGTCGACGCCGAGCCCGATCAGGTCCTCGATGAGCGGCAGGATCGCACCGCAGGAGTGGAACAGGAAGCGGACGTTGTGGGCGTGCGCGAGGTCCACCAGCCTCTTCAGGCGCGGCTTCACGAACTCCCGGAACATCTCCGGGGACATGAAGAGCCCCTGCTGGGTGCCCAGATCGTCGGCCACCCGCAGGATGTCGATCCGCCCCTTCGCAGCGGTCAGCATGCGGTCGAAGTACTCGACGTAGAAGCGGGTGAACCGGTCCATGAGGTCGTGCGCCATCCCGGGATCGGCGGCCATGTCCATCAGCAGCAGGTCGATCCGGCGCAGGAACGTCGCATGCTGGAACACGCTCGGCCCACTGGCCATCACGGCGAAGTCCCGCCACGGCTCGAGCCGCCCGGCGAGGTCGCTGAAGTCGAACCAATCCGCCTCCGGCCAGCGGTGGCGGGCCAGGTCGTCCACCGACCGGGCCTCCGCGAGCACGAAGTCGACGAAGCTGTCCTCGGGGCCGGTCGCCGTCTCGACGACCTTCTGCCTCCAGCCCCAGAGGTTCTCGCGCACGCCGTCGCCCAGGTCGCGGGAGAAAGGAACCGGACCGCGGTACACGGGATCGACCACGCCGCGCAGGTCGACGACATCGCAATGCAGCCGCTCCAGCAGCTCGCGGTGCGAACGGGTGCCGAGGTCGCGGTGCAATCGCTCCGCCACCCACCGGTTCGGCAGCAGGTCGATGGGCACCCGGTCGGGCTGCTCCCGCCGGATCGCGGTCAGAATGCGTTCTTTCGCGTTCATGGTCCCCGCCCGACGCGGGCCGGCACCGCGCCGGATCCCGCGACCGTGTTCCGCGTCCACACCGCCCGCCTGCAAGGCCAGCCCCCGGCGGGTCAGCCCGCGACGGGCCGCACGGAGACCGCGCACGGATGCCCGTTGAGGTCCGTCGTCTCGGCGCCTTCGGGCGCGGCCTCGGCCGCGAGGCACTCGACGGCGAGCGTCTCGGCCATGATGGTGTCGCGGTGCCGCGCAAGCGCGTCGAGGACGGCCGCATCGCCGTGGCAGACGATGCGGATGCGCTGGCTGACCTCGAAGTCCGCCGTCTTGCGCAGGCCCTGAACGCGGTTGACGAGTTCGCGCGCGAGCCCCTCGGTGACGAGGTCCGGCGAGAGCTGCGTCTCGAGCATGACGACCCAGTCGCCCTGCGACGCGACGGCGAGCCCCGGCCGGGGCACGCGTTCCACCTGGACCTCCTGCGAGCCGATCTCGACCGCGCGGTCGCCGACCTGGATCGCGACCTTCTCCCCGGCCATGATCCGCTCGACGTTCTCCGCGGGGAGGTTCTGGATGATCGCCGCCGCCTGCTTGATCGCGGGACCGAGCAGCGGGCCGAGCACCTTCCAGTTCGGCTTGACCTTCAGGTGCGCGAGCTGCCGCTCGTCGCTGCCGAACCAGACCTCCTTGACGTTGAGCTCGTCGGCGATGACGTCCTTCAGCGCCGCGACGCGGGCGAGGTCGTCGGCGCGGTGGCAGACGACGTGCAGACCGGCCAGCGGCTGGCGGACCTTGAGGTCGTGCTGCACGCGGAGCTGGCGGCCCAGGCCGGTGACGGTCATCACGGCCTCCATCTGCGCCTCGAGCTCGGGATCGCGGCGGGCGCCGTCGCTGACCGGGAAGTCGCACAGGTGGACCGACTCCGGCATGTCCGGCGTGCGCAGGTTGCGGTGGATCGCCTCGCTGACGAACGGCAGGAACGGCGCGGCGATGCGGGCGAGCGTCGTGAGGACCTCGTAGAGCGTCGCGTAGGCGGACTGCTTGTCGGCGTCGTCGTCGGACTTCCAGAAGCGCCGCCGGCTCCGCCGGATGTACCAATTGGTCAGGTCCTCGATGAAGCGCACGAAGGGGCGCAGGGCGCGCTGGAGATCGTAGACGTCCATCGCGGCCACGACGTCCTGCGCGAGCCGGTCGAGGGCGCTGAGGATCCAGCGGTCGAGCAGGTGCCGCCCTGCGGCCGGCGCGACGGCGGCGCCCGGGCGCCATCCGTCGACGCGCGCGTAGGTGACGAAGAACGCGTAGGCGTTCCACAGCGGGATCAGCAGCTCGCGGAGCGAGTGCTTGACGCCGTTCTCCGAGAAGCAGAGGTCCTCGGCGTGGACCACCGGCGAGTTGATCATGTAGAGCCGCAGCGCGTCCGCGCCGTAGGTGTCGAGCATCAGGGTCGGATCGGGGTAGTTCTTGAGCCGCTTGCTCATCTTGCGGCCGTCCTCGGCGAGGATGAGGCCGTTGACGACGACGTTCCGGTAGGCGCTCTTCCCGAACAGCGCGGTCGAGAGGATCAGCAGCGTGTAGAACCAGCCGCGGGTCTGGTCGAGCCCCTCGGCGATGAAGTGGGCCGGGAAGAAGCGGTCGAGGTCCCCTCCCCGCTCGAACGGGTAGTGCTGCTGGGCGTAGGGCATCGCTCCGGACTCGAACCAGCAGTCGAGGACCTCGGGCGTGCGGCGGTAGGTCTTGCCGTTGCGCACGAAGGTGACGGCGTCGACGTGGTGCTTGTGCAGGTCGGTGACGCGGACGCCGGAAAGCGCCTCCAACTCGGCGACCGAGCCGACGCAGATGGAGTCGGACCCGTCCTCGGCGACCCAGACCGGGAGGCACGAGCCCCAGAAGCGGTTGCGGCTGATGTTCCAGTCCTTCGCCTCGCGCAGCCAGTTGCCGAACCTCTTCTCGCCGACGGACTCCGGCACCCAGTGCACCGTGCCGTTCGCCTCGACGAGGCGTTCGCGCAGGTCGTCGACGCGCACGTACCACGCGTCGATCGCGCGGTAGATCAGCGGTGTGTCGGTGCGCTCGCAGAACGGGTAGCTGTGGACGAGGGTCGACTGGTGCACCAGGCGGCCCTCGGTCTTGAGGCGCTTGATGATGGTCTTGTCGGCGTCCTTGCAGAACTGCCCGCGGTACTCCGGCACGCGGTCGGTGAAGCGGCACTCGGCGTCGAGGAGGTCGACGAGTTCGATGCCCGCGACGCGGCAGACGCGGAAGTCATCCTCGCCGTACGCCGGGGCCATGTGGACGATGCCGGTGCCGTCCTCGGTGCTGACGAAGCCGTCGGCCAGCACGCGGAAGGCGCCGGGGTGGCCGGCGAGGTGCCCC
>VGWF01000211.1 GCA_016873715.1 Lentisphaerota bacterium
GGACGAGGGGCGAGGGACGAGGGACGAGGGGCGAGGGTCGAGGGGCGGGAGGGCCCTGAAATCCCGCCTCTTTCAGGCTTCATCCCTCATCCTTCATCCCTTCCTCAAATGTCGTACTCCGCCCGCTCGCGCAGGAGCAGGCCGGAGGGGATTTCCTCGAGGAAGCGGGACGGGCTGTAGTAGTTGAAATCGCCGTCGCGGCCGCGGCGCATCTTCGGCACGCACAGGAAGAGGTGGTCCTTCGCGCGCGTCGTCGCGACATAGAAGAGCCGCCGTTCCTCGGAGACGCCGCCGGAGGCCTCGTCGTTGATCGTGCGGCCGGAGGGGAAGATGCCCTCGGCCATCCACAGGACGAAGACCACCGGCCACTCGAGGCCCTTGGCCTGGTGGACGGTGCTCAGCAGGACGTGGTCCTCGTCGACGACGGCGTCGCGCTGCCCGCCGGTGTCGACGTTGGTGAGCAGGGCGACCTCGCTGAGGAAGTCCGCGAGCGTCGGGAATCGCGACATGTAGCGGACCATCTCGTCGACGTCGTCGATCCGCCGGTCGGGGTTGTCGAAGGTCTCCGTCGCGTAGCGCCGGTAGACGGCCTCGACGAACCGGCCGGCGAGGTCGCCGCCGTCGGTGGCGTCCTTGACGTCGCGCATCGCCGCCGCCAGGGCATCCCAGTCGGCCCGCGCGGCCGCGGGCATCGCCTTCCCCACCTTCTCGAGATCCGCGGCAGACTGCGGCGAGAAGCGCCCGCCGATCCTCGCCCAGATCTTCTGCGCGGTGCGCTCGCCGGTGCGGGGGAAGAGGCCGAGCATCCGCACGAAGGCGAGTTCGTCGTTCGGGCGGACGGTCAGGCGCAGCGGCGCGAGGACGTCCTTCACGTGGGCCTGCTCGAAGAAGCGGATGCCGGACGTGATCGCGTAGGGCACGCCGCCGCGGGTCAGTTCGAGCTGCAGTTCCATCGCGTTGAAGTGCGAGCGGTAGAGGATCGCCATGTCGCGCAGCCGGTAGCCTTCGCGGCGCATCGCGGCGATCGCCTGGAGCACGTACCGCGCCTGCTGCGAGCCGTCGCGGAGGTCGACGCGCACCGGGCGGACGCCCTCGGGCCGCACGGCGCGCAGGGTCTTCTGGAACTGCTCGGGGTTGCCCGCGATGCAGGCGTTCGCAACGTCCAGCACGCCGGGCACGCTGCGGTAGTTGGTCTCGAGCTTGAACACCTTCGCGTCGGGGTAGCGGCCGGGGAACGAGAGGAAGTTGCGGTAGTCGGCGCCGCGCCACGCGTAGATGCTCTGGAAGTCGTCGCCGACGACGAGCAGGTTGCGGTGCCGGGCGGCGACGGCGTCGACCAGCCGGGCCTGGAGCGGGTTCGTGTCCTGGTACTCGTCGACGAGCACGTGGAGGAACTGCTCCTGGTAGCGCGCGAGCAGGTCGGGGCACGTCTCCAGAAGCCGCAGGCCCTGCGCGAGGAGGTCGTCGAAGTCCATCGCGTTCATCCGCAGCTTGTGGGCGGCGTAGTCGCGGACCGCGGCGCGCAGGGTGTCGGGCGGCACGGCCAGTTCGCCGAACTGCTCCAGCACGGCGGGCTCGACGGGCACGTCGCGGTTGCGCGCGAGGCTGATCGCGTCGAGGAGCGCCTCGGGCTTGGGGAAATGCGGCTGGGCCTTGCGGACGGCCGCGGTGCAGGCGCGCATGACCGAGCGGGCGTCGTCCTCGTCGAGGATCGCGAAGTCGCTGCCGTAGCCGGCGCGCGGCGCGTGGCGGCGCAGGAGCCGGTTCGCGAAGTGGTGGAACGTGCCGCCCCAGATGCCGGCGACGCCGGGGCCGGCGAGGAGGCGGGCGCGGTCGAGCATCTCGCGCGCGGCGCGGTTGGTGAAGGTCAGCAGGAGGATGCGGGGCGTCTCGACGCCGCGCTCGACGAGGTGCGCGACGCGGTAGGTCAGCGTCCGCGTCTTGCCCGTCCCCGCCGCGGCAACGACCAGCACCGGGCCGTCCGGCGCGAGCGCCGCCGCGCGCTGCTCCGGGTTGAGGTCGTTGTCGAAGTCAATCGCCATGCGCGCCCATCCGCAGCCGGTAGAGGGCCCACGCGGCGACCGTCTTGCCGTCGCGGATCCGGTTGTCGCGCACCATCGCCTCCAGCTCGGCCTCGCGCAACGGAACGACCTCGACGCGTTCGTCCTCGTCGAGCCTCGCCTCGGCGCGCGGCGCCGCGCACTCGGCGAAGTAGAGGTCGATCACCTCGTCCGTGTAGCCCGGAGAGGCGAAGATCGTGCCGAGGTGCGTCATACGCTCGACGGTGCAGCCGGTCTCCTCGCGCAGTTCGCGCCGCGCGGCGGCCTCCGGCGCCTCGCCCGGCTCGTTGAGGCCGGCGCAGAGTTCGACGATGTCCGCCTCCATCGCCTTGCGGAACTGGCGGACGAGCAGGAACGTGCCGTCGGGCAGGCGCGGAAGCACCGCGACCGCCGGGGCGTGGCGGACGATCTCGCGCTTTGCCGGCGAGCCGTCCTCCAGCCTCACGTCCAGCACGTCCAGGCGCACCACGCGCCCGTCGTACACCGTCCTCGCCCCGGTCGTCGCCTCGTGCATCGCGTCTCTCCGTTCAGCCTCTGACCAGCGGATTCCGGCACTTGAGTTTCGGAAACCGCGAGAAGTCACGGTCCGCGGTCCACAGCTCGGAAACACCGTGCGCGAGACAGATCCACGCGATCTTCGCGTCATGGACACGCGCACCTGTCACGGCCCCCGTCGTCAGGATCCGCCGGAGCTCCGGCCATCCCCCATGCGGGTCCGCGAGCACGCGCACCGACGGAGATCCCAGCAACGCTTCGACAGCGTCCAGAGCCTCGTCCAGGGTCGAGGGATCCCGAAACACGCGCGCATTCGTCACGATGCCCAGGAACTCGTGAATGCAGGGCCAAGGCAGCGCCCACGTGGTGCTTCCCTCGGCCAGCCCGCGGATCGCCTCGACCGCCGCCCTGTGGTGGGGATAGTCGGCTCGAATCGTAGCCACGAGCACGTTGGTGTCGACGGCGATCACGCGCCGCGCCCCCGATAGATCTCGTCCCGGATCTTCTCCCAACTCCCATCCTCGAAGCCCGGCTGGAAGCCCCCGCCCCGTGTCTTGAAGGCCTTTAGTCGAAAGGGCTTCGGTGGCGCCTCGCGCTGTGCAAGCATTTGCGCAAGAGCATCCTCGACCAACCTTCGCACCGTCGTGTGCTCGGCGCTGGCCAGCCGCCGCGCCCGATCGAGCAACGGATCGGCAATATCGATGGTCGTCTTCATATGGGTCACCCATATCACGGGACGGCGGCAACTTCAAGCCGCGTCGCGCGAATGCGTTCGCCCGCAACGCCGCCAGCCGCTCTCCCGCCCTCGCGTCCCCGGATCGGCCCTTGTGCCCGCCGAGTTGGATGTTGGGCGCTGCAGGTTGGGTGCTGGAGATTGGTTGTTGGACGTTGAGTCCGTCGTTCGATGTTCGGTGTTCGGTGTTGTGTGTTCGATGTTCGGCCTGGGTGTTCGGTGTTCGATGTTCGGCCTGGGCGGGCGCCGTTCGCCTTCCGGCTTGCCCCGCGGCGCGAAGCGGGTACCGTATCGGGCACGCCATGATCCACACGCGACAGGACTGGGAGTCGTTCGAGGACCGGGTGCTGGCGCCCTACGCGGCGCGCAGCGCGCGGTCGAGGGGCCGCCCGCATCCGCAGCCGGCGCACCCGATGCGGCCGGAGTTCCAGCGCGACCGCGACCGCATCCTTCACAGCCGCGCCTTCCGGCGGCTGGAGTACAAGACGCAGGTCTTCGTCAACGGCACGGCGGACCACTACCGCACGCGGCTGACGCACACGATGGAGATGACCGCGGTCGGCCGCACGATCGCCCGGTGCCTCCGCGCCAACGAGGACCTCGTCGAGGCCATCGCCCTCGCGCACGATGTCGGCCACTCCCCCTTCGGCCACAGCGGCGAGCGCGCGCTGGACGAGCTGATGAAGGACAACGGCGGCTTCGACCACAACCTCCAGTCGTGCCGCGCCGTCGAGGTGCTCGAGCTCCAGTACCCCGATTTCCCGGGGCTGAACCTGACGTGGGAGGTCCGCGCCGGCCTTCGCAAGCATCAGGCGGAGGTCCCGGGCGCCGAGCTCGACGGCCACCCGATCGGCCCCTTCCAGATGCTCGAGGCGCAGATCGCCGACATCGCCGACGACCTGACCTACCATGCCCACGACGTCGACGACGCCCTCGAGGCCGGCCTGCTGACCGAGGCGGACCTGGGCGAGCAGGAGCTGTGGCGGCGCGCGATCGACCGGGCGCGAGCGCAGTATCCGTCCGTGCCCGAGGACCGCCGCCTCCGCATCGCGGTGCGCAACCTGCTCGACCTGCAGGTGGAGGACGTCATCCGCACCAGCAGCCTGCTGCTCGACCGCCACGCGCCGGTCTCGCCCGACGCCGTCATGAACGCGCGCGAGCGCCTGATCTGGTACAGCGCGGAGATGCAGCAGATGCTCGATCCCCTGCACGCGTTCCTCTTCCGCCGCGTCTACTTCCACCCGGCCGTCGCCGACGCGAACCAGGAGGCCGTGAAACTGATGCGCCGGCTCTTCATGCACTACATCGAGCATCCCGACACGATGGGCCGGAAGGCCCGCGAACGGATCGCCTCCGACGGCCTCTGGCGCACCGCGTGCGACTACGTCGCCGGCATGACCGACCGCTACGCGCTCGAGGAATGCCACAAGTTCGGTCTCGCGGCGCAGTGAGTCGAACGGCGAACATCGAACGCCGAACATCGAACACCCAACATCGAAGTCCGGACCTCGGATCTCCGTCGCCGCTCTCCGCCCCCGCCTCCCGGCTCCCCACTCCCTGCTCTCGGCTCTCCGCTCTCCGCTCTCCGCTCTCTGCTCTCCGCTCTTCGCTCTCTGCTCCCGGCTCCCGGCTCTCGGCTCCCCGCTCCCTGCTCTCCGCTCTCGGCTCTTTGCTCTAGGCTCCCCGCTCCCTGCTCTCCGCTCTCGGCTCTTTGCTCTAGGCTCTTTGCTCTTCCATCGCGGCGGCGAGGGCGTCGGGCAGGCCGCCGGAGCGCTCGGTGCGGCGGCCGAGGGCGGCGGCAAGGATCTCCGGCGCGCCCCAGATCTCGAGCCGGCGGCGCGCGCGGGTGACCGCGGTGTAGAGCAGTTCGCGCGTCAGAAGCGGCGAATCGCGGTCGGACAGCACGAGGACGACCTCGTCGAATTCCGAGCCCTGGCTCTTATGGACCGTCAGCGCCCACGCCGCCTCGTTCGGCGGCAGGCGGCCGGCGGAGAACCGGCGGACGCCGGCCTCGCCCGCGAAGACGGCCTCCGGGCCGGACCCGCCGGCCCACCAGACGCCCGTGTCGCCGTTGAAGAGACCGCTCGCCGGATCGTTCACCGTGACCATGACCGGCGAGCCCGGCCCGCGCGGACCGCCGCGCAGCGACGCGAGTTCGGCCGAGAGGCGCGTGGCGCCCCACGGTCCCACGCGGTGCGCGCAGAGGAACCGGAAGGTCCCGAGGGCCGACAGCGCGGCTTCCGGAGTGCCGGCGTCGAGCAGCGCCTTCCACGAGGCCCGGGCGCGCGTCCGGGTCGAGGCGCCCAGGTCGCGGGAGGACGGCGCGGCATGCATCGCGATGTCCGGAAGGCCCGATGCGAGCAGGGTCGCCGCCGCGGACGCATCGCCGGCGTTGACCGCCCGGGCGAGACGTCCGATCCCGCTCTCCGAGCCGAACCGGAAGTTGTGACGCAGCACGGTGAGCGTTCCGGATGGGGCGGACGCCCCGGTGGGCGCCAGCAGGCGGGACGGGGCCGGATCGAGGCCGGCGCAGAGATCGCTGAAGACGCTGCCGGGTTCGACGGAGGCAAGCTGGTCGCGGTCGCCGAGGAGGACGAGACGCGTCGCCGGCGCGAGCGCGCGGACGAGATGGGCCATCCGCTCGAGGTCG
>VGWF01000212.1 GCA_016873715.1 Lentisphaerota bacterium
ACGTGTCCGCCCACGATGGCGCAACTCCAAGATACAAAATGCCGCCATCCGGACCGGGCGGCGGGGCACCGCGGGTCCTCCCGCGGGGTCCGTTACGGGTGCCGCCGCAGGCCCAGAATCGGCGAGAGAGTGAAGCCGTGAGGTTAGCTGAACACCCCACGGCCGCTGTAGTGAAGCCGGTCGACGCGTCCGACGTGCTTCGGGTTGGGCGCAAAAGAGCAAGCGGTCTGCTAACACAAAAAGGCCCGGTCTCTGGCAGGCTACGCCATGCGAGCCGGATCGAACCCCGTGCGGCTGTTGAGCGGCGCCGGACTCCCGCCCCGGGCTGAACGGGAGAACTCGGACGGGCACACGGCTGGCGGCAGTCCAGACAACAGGCAGCGCTTGACTCTCAACTCCGAGCGGGCCTATCAACAGGGTGGAGGTGTCGCATGGAACCAGGGTCTGCGGTTGGCGGGGCAGTCATGGTGGTGCTCGGCCTTGTTGGCGCCGTTCTTGCCTTCGCCTTGTTGATTGGGTGGATCGTGCTTCCGTTCATGGTCGCGGGTATCGGGACCCGCGTACGGCGCATCGAGGAGGCGCAACAGAAACAGCAAGCGACCTTCTCGATAACGGCTAAGCATATCACGGCGCTAGCCGTCGACGTTGCCGAGCTTGTTGCGATCGCGCGAAGGCGCGAGGACGCGGCAACGGGACGGTACTCCGAGCCGGCCCGCGACGAGGGCGTTAGGTGCCCGCAGTGCATGCTGTCCCTTTCACCGGAGTACTCACTGGCGGGCAAGCACGCTTGCCCGCACTGCGGACAGCACTTCGCCATCGAGTGACTCGTTAGCCATCGAGACCGAACGGGCCGCAGTCCGGTCCGCGGCCGGATAACGATCGACGCACCCGACGCCAGTAGTCGAGACTGTTGTCCAGGTCGACGTAGCATCGTCGATCCGCCAGCCTGCCACTGCACCATCCGCCCGACCGCCGGAGGCCGCCGACATCGAAGCGCTGGCAGCACTGTCGAGGCGCCAAACCGCCGGGCTTGCCGTCTATACGCCCGGTGATGGCCCGAACGACACGCCCCGCGGGTGTCGGGCCGGGCCGCCGGACGGCGGGCAAGAAACGGACGATTCTCCGACTGTACCCTTTTTGTACCCCTAATCCGTCGCGAACCCTACAGAAACAGCCGGAACCGGACCGCGCGCGGACCGCGCGATTGAACCCTCATTATTGGCTGATATTCTTGAATCCATGCGGGTTTGGCGCATGGTGCCCGGGGCGGGAGTTGAACCCGCACTCCTTTCGGAAGGGGATTTTAAGTCCCCTGCGTCTGCCGTTCCGCCACCCGGGCGCATCGAGGAGTGACGAGGGGCGAGTGTCGGGCGTCGGGTGGCGGGTGGCAAGTGACAAGTGAGGGGCCGCAGCGTCACCCGCCACTCGTCACCCGCCGCTCGTTACTGCCCGGAAACGATCCAAGCCTTGGACGGGCCCTCGCGGGCGGCGTCCAAGGCTTGGAAGCGGACGAACGCCGATCCGCGTCAGGCCAGCTTGGCCCTGGCGATTCCGACGAGCGAGGTGAATCCGGCGGCGTCGTGGATGGCGATCTCGGAGAGCATCTTGCGGTTCAGCGCGACGCCGGCCTTGGTCAGACCCTCGATCAGCCGGTTGTACGTGAGGCCGTTCAGGCGCGCTGCGGCCGACAGGCGGACGATCCAGAGGCCGCGGTAGTCGCGCTTCTTCGCGCGGCGGTGCACGGTGGCCTGGCGCTTGGCGCGGTCGACCGACTCGGTCGCGGTGCGGAAGAGACGCGAGCGCGCTCCGTAGTAGCCCTTCGCGGCCTTCAGGATGCGGCGGCGGCGGCGGCGGGACGAGGCGGCATTGGTGACTCTCATGGGCGGTGTCCTCCGTCAGAACAAGGGGTTAGCGGCCGATCAGGGCGGAGATGATGCGCTTGTAATCCGCGCCCGAGACGAGGGCGCCGCGGCGCAGGTGACGCTTCCGCTTGCGGGACTTGCTCGACAGCAGGTGACCGCGCCCCGCGGAAGGACGCTTGATCTTGCCCTTCGCCGTGATCTTGAACCGTTTGGCGACCGACTTGCGCGTCTTCATCTTCGACATGGTGATGCACCTTTCCGCGGACGGCACGGCTTCCCCATCGCAGCCCGCAGCTGAAAAGAACCGTGGACTATACGGTGCCGATGCCGGACTGTCGAGCGCTTTTCCTGGCGCCATTCCCGAACGCAAGGCGGCCGGCGCGTCAGGGCCGCGTCGCCAGCACGCAGTGGTAGGGAATCCCCGGGATCGGCCGGACCTGCGGGGCGGCGAACCCGGCCTCCAGCAGCAGCGCCGCCACGTCCCCGGCGTCGAAAACGCGCCCGAAGGGGCTGGTCAGCCGCATGGTCAGCGAGAAGAGGCAGGCGAAGGCCGGCGCGGCGCGGCCGGGCTCGCGCATGAGATCGACGACCCGCACCACCCCGCCGGGACGCAGCGCGCGCCGGATCCGCCCGAAGACCCCCGGCGCCGACCCGCGGTCCTCCTGGTGCAGCGCGCCGCAGTAGAGGACCGCATCGTACGGGCCGCCGTAATCCGCCGCCCGGTAGTCGCCGGGCCGGTAGTCGATGCGGTCCGCCGCGCGGGACGCCGCCACCAGCTCGCGCGCGATCGCCTGCACCGGCGGCAGGTCCAGGTGCGTGACGCGCAGCCCCGGCCGGTTCTCGGCCAGCAGCCGGCTGAACGTCCCGGGGCCCGCGCCGACATCCAGGAGGGTCGCCGCGTCCGGACCGGGATCGATGGCGGACAGCATCTCCGCCGCCATCCCGAGCGCGCGACCGTGCATCGCCAGGACAAACCGTCGCGTTCTCGCTGGATCGTCGCCCAGATGCGCGCCCGGCGGAAGCGCGGGCCGGCCCTCGCGGACCGTCGCCGACAGCCGCCCCCAGAGCGGGTAAAGGTCGAGGTTCATCCGCAGCGCCTCGATCATGCACGAGGGCGAGGCGGGGTCCAGGAAGCGCGCCGCGCCGGGATCCAGGCCGTAGCCGCCGCCCTCGCGCCGGAGCAGTCCGATCGAGGCGAGCGCATCCAGGAGGTCGGCCGTGTGGTCCTGCGAGGCGCCGCACCGCTCCGCGACCTCCGCCGGCGAGCGGGCGCCGGCGGACAGCGCCTCGAAGAGGCCGAGGTCCACGGCCGCGGACAGCGCCGCCGCGGGCCAGTAGCCCGTCGCCAAGTTCATCAGGTCCGCCACCGACCATTCCGCTCCCGTCCGCATGTTCATGCTCCCAGTCTAGGATGAACGCCGCGAACGTGCGAGCGGTTCGGCCGGGGCCCGGTCGCGCGCGGGCTTGCGGCGCGGCGGCGGATGGTCTTTGCTTGGGCGCATGAAGCGGGTGGCCGCAATCGTGATCGGGATGGTGGCGGTGCTGTCCCTGGTGTTCGTCGCCGCGGAGTCCGCAGGCTGGATGGATCCGGGTCGCTTCCGGAGCCTGCTCGAGACCGTCCACGCGTCCCCCACGGGCCGTCTCGCGGTGGCCGGTGTGATCGGCGGGCTGCTGGCCGGCGACCTGGTCCTGCCGGTTCCCTCCAGCGTGCTCATGACCCTGGCCGGCGCCTTCCTCGGGACCGCGGCGGGGACGGCGGTCTCGTTCGCCGGCGCCATGGCCTCGGCTCTGATCGGCTTCGCCGTCTGCCGCCGGTTCGGCCACGCCGCCTTCCGCCGCTTCGCCGGCGAGGCCGACGCGGACCGGGTCACACGCTTCCTCCGGGACTACGGCGTCTGGGGGATCCTGCTGAGCCGCAGCGTGCCCATGCTGACCGAGGTCGTCAGTTGCGTGGCCGGCCTGAGCGACCTGCCCTTCCGGACGTTCGCCTCCCTCGCCGCGGCGGGAACGCTGCCCATCTGCGCCGTCTACGCCTGGGCAGGAGCCCGCGCCTCGGACCCGTCCGGCCTCGGATGGGCGGTCCTGATCGCCTTCCTCGTTCCCGCCGCCGGCTTCGCCGCCGTCCGCAGGTTTTCACTGGCGCGCCCGCGGAAGACACCGTAGAGTAGCCACGTTCGTCTGTCCCCCGGGGCGCGGTAGCCAAGTGGTAAGGCGGAGGTCTGCAAAACCTCTATTCATCGGTTCGATTCCGATCCGCGCCTCCAATCCCGATACACCTGCGTAAACAGGGCATTTCTTCGTATTTTGGCGAGAGCCGAACTCCTGACTGGCAACGATAAATGGCAACCGGCCAAATTCTATGCGCATTCGCTACTCGCCAGAGGAAGGGATCCGAGAGCCTTGCATGGAGCGACCGATGGAGCCTGCTCCGCCGGCGCGTAGCAGGGATTTTCGCATCGGGCAAAACAGCCCTCCCCGCGTGCAAGCACCGGGGGTTGCACCGTTACCTGACACCGCAGGCGGAGCACGGACGACTTGTCCCGCGGGCGCTGTCGTGCTCTGCCCCCCCGCGTAGGTACGGCGTTCTGTACGGTCATCGCCCTGCCCTTCTTGGCAATGTTGTCCTCCTGGCGGCGCCCCCGCGTCGGGCAAGGGGGCCGCCGCAAGACGGCCAAGCCGTGCAGTTGGGGAATTCCCCAACTGGATCGGCGCGGAGCCGCGGTCAGCGGCGGAGTGCGCGGGCGGTCAGCCCGCGTGATGCACAAGGGGCGGACCGTGATCGCGGCAGCGAGCCGGTCCGCCTCCGGAGGCCGGGGCCGCCGGTCGACGCCGGCCCCGGCCGTGCAGAGCGCGCCCGGCCGTCGCGGCGCGCGTCATGCGTGGCGCCCTCCGTGTCGCCGCCGAGGAGAACCGCGACCGGGCTAGGGCGGCGCGTGAGCCTGCGAACGCGGGAAGCCCGTGGACAGGGCGCGGCTTGGACGAGTGGGCGAAGGGCGCCACAGGAGCCGGTCAGGGCCGCGTCGGGCGCGAGTTCCCGACTGCACCGACCGCCGGGCCAGCCCGGACCGCGTTTCTGGAGGCAAGCGCCGCGAAGAGCGTGATGCGGAAGCTCCGCCGCGGAGCGCGCGCATGACGCGTCGGCGCGAAGAGCGCGGCCGGCGGACCATGATGCCGCGACGTTCACGAGCGGCATGATGGGGACGCCGATGAAGCCGCGCGTCCGGAAGCCAGCGGGACGGGCGTTTCCCGGCGGGAGGCGCAGAGGAAGGAAAGTCCAGCGCCGGACGCGGCCCGTCCGACCGGTGATCCGCGTCCGCGGGCCGCCGGAGGGCCGGGTGAAGCGAAAGACGAAGCGTCGAGACGAAGTCGACGGCGCGTTTCGCGAGACCGGCCCGGAGCGCGGCCCCCTTCCCCCTGGCAGGGGGCATGGGGGTCGGCGCAGCGTCGGCGGGTGAAGGCGGGAATGCGACGGAACCGGTTCCGTCGAGCCGGGGAAGGCCGGGCCGCGAGGGGCAACGTGGGAGCCGCGGCGGCGACCGGACGCATAATGGGTCCGTTATGCGACGGCGCCCCGGTCCCGCGCGTCTCGTTCAAGGCTGCCGCGCGGGACGCGGACGGCTTCCCCGGCGTCGTTCCCGGCCGGCACCCGCCGACGCGTCGGGCTCCCCCGTTCCGCGGGGGTTGGGGGGAGAACGGGCGACGGCGGAGCGTGTGAGCCGCAGGCGAGCCGCGAAGCCGGAGCTTCCGCATGGTGCGGAGATGATCGGGACTTCCCCGGCCGCCGCGGCCAACGGTCATCGAGCCCTGGCTCGACGACCCCTTCCCGGACTACGACACCGAGCAGGTCGTGGTCTACGCGAACGGCTGAGCCCCCGCGGCGGGGCCGGTTTGTCTCTCATCCGCGTTTGGACCTGACAAGCGCACCCGTGCCGGGCCGTCCAGGGCATGCCCTGGACGGCCCGGCACATTTCGCCCTCGTTCTTGCCTGCCCGAGCACGTTCTGGCAGCATCTCCACCATGAAATCGCGCATTCAGGCTGCC
>VGWF01000213.1 GCA_016873715.1 Lentisphaerota bacterium
TCGACAGCGGCGCGTTGGTGTCGATCAGCCGAACCGGCAGCACCTCGCGGAGGACATGCTCGAACGCGCTGCGGTAAACCCAGTAGCCGTTGCGGTAGTAGCTCTGGCCGACCGGGAACGCGATCAGGCCGACGCGGCCGCTGCGCGCGAGGACCGTGTAATCCGTCGCATGGTCGAACGGCGTCTGCTTGTGGCTCGTGAACCGCCAGCCACTGCGCTGGAACAAAGGCTCGCCGAGGGCCGCGAACGACACGGCCGGCGCGGTGGCCTTCCACTGCGCGGCGCCCTCGTAGAGCGCATACTCGTAGTCCGGGATGTCGCCGGTGAACTTCGCGCGCGGCACGAGGTAGGCCGGCTTGAACGGCGACGGGCCGGCGCAGGTCAGCCCGTAGCGGTCGAGCCAGCCGGCGGTCGCGCCCGCGGGCAACCCCGCGTCGTGGCACACGATGACCGCCCCGCCCTTCGCGATATGGGCGTGCAGCCGCTCCACCGTGGCCGCGTCGGGACGGAAGGCGTCGGGCAGGACGACGAGGCCGTAGCGCTCCCACGCCTGGCCCGGCTCGACGACGTCGAACTGCACGTGCGCCTCGAGCAGCAGCTTCGTCATGCCGTAGATGTACTCGTCGCGCAGCCGGTCGAACGGCACGGCGGGGATCAGCATCGCGGCCTCGGCAACGGGCGCGGCGCCCTCGAGATGCGGCTCGAGGGCCTTGATGCGGCCGAAGGACTTCCCGATCACGTGGTAGACGGCCGGGTCGAGGCGGCCGTCGGGCGGCATCTGGTCGCCAACGTCGCAGCGCGCCGCGTTGGCGACGATGCTGGCCAGCTCGACGTCGAGCTGCTCCGGCAGCTTCAGCCCGCCGAAGTCCGCCCACGACGTGACGAAGCGGCCCGTCATGCCGTAGACCGGGATGCCGAAGGTGCGCTGGTAGCGGATCTGGGCGGGCGCGTAGAAGTAGCCCCAGCCGGCGCCGGTCGGCAGCGCCTCGATGTCGATGTTGTCGAGCAGTTCGGCGCGCTGGCTGACGCACGAGAGGCCGATGTCGTTGAAATCGATCTGGGCGTTCGGCCGGATCGACTTCACGAGCGCGCGGATGCGCCGCTTCCAGCCGAGGAAGAGCCCGTTCTTGTGCGCGCGCTGCGCCTCGGCGTCGTTCGGATCCCCGCCCGCCGCCGCGATCTGCCGCTTGCACTCGGGGCAGTGGCATTCGTGCGAGATCGGCTCGGCCATGTCGAACCAGGGGCCGTCGAGGTCGTACTTCGACACGAACTCGCGGGTGTGGTCGTCCATCAGCTTCAGGTACGGCTCGTGCGCCATGCACAGCGCCGTCCAGCCGGGCGTCTGCCCGGCCTTGGGCAGGTAGTTCGACCCGTCGCGCTTGATCACGAGCCAGTCCTTGTGCGTCTCCGCCATGTGGTGGTCCCACGTGACGCAGTAGTAGGCGTAGACCGCGATGCCGCGCGCGCGGCAGGCCTTCACCTGCTCGCCGAGGAGGTCGAACGACAGGCCCGGGTGCACGGGGCCGAAGGCGCTCGGGTAGTAGAAGAGGCCGTGCATGTCCTTCGCGAAGACGACGATCGAGTCGACGTTGCCCGCGACGAGCCGGTCGCCCCATTCGTCCGCGTTGAACTTCGCGCCGATCTTCGGCACGTGCTTCGAGTTGTGGAAGTCCTGGTGGATCTTCCGCCACGGCCGCCGCGGCAGCGCGTGCATGCGCGGATCGATCCAGATCCCCGGCCCCGCCGCCGCCTCGGCCGCGCCGGCCTCCATGCCCGGGATCCGGACCGAGATGAATGCCGCCGCCGCGCCGGTCCCCGCCGTCCCCAGAAACACCCGTCGATTCATGGCACCCTCCCAGGAAATGGAATCATGGAAGAATCGGAAGGGAGGATGGATGGCCGAGCCAGCCGGATCACTCGCCGTGCCGCCATCCCAGCCGTCCATCATCCCGCCGTTCCATCATTCCATCCGGGCCGAGCCTATCCCCGCTTGCCCCCGAGGTCTTTGTCTTTTACGATCCTTGTCATGTCTTTTCAGAGCACCGCCGGCCGCAACCGCGGGGCCTACAGCAGCCCGTTCTCCGGGGTCGGCGTGGAGTTCGCGCCGCTGGCGCCCGCGCCGCCCGCGCCGGGCGTGCTGCTGCACGAGGCGGGATACGGCCCGCGCAGCCGCGACTGGAACTTTCCGAACGTGCTGAGCCCCTTCTGGCGGCTCTATTTCAACGCGCGGCCGGGGCATCGCGTCGTGATGGCGGACGGCCGGGAGATCCGCCTCGGGCCGGATCGGATCGTCCTGATCCCCGACGGCGTCCTCTTCCACTGCCGGGGCCGCGCGCCGGTGCCGCATCTCTGGCTGGCCTTCCAGTGCGCGCGGCGGCCGGACCCCGCGCAGGTCCTGCCGATCTCGCTGGCGCCGCGGACGGAGGAGCGGCGGACGATCCGCCGGCTGACGTCGGAGATCGGCGCGGGCGGGGCCGAGCGCCGGGACCGGATCTTCCACCTCTCGCACGCGCTGCTGCATCTCGTGCTGGCGCGCCCGGAGATCCGCTGGACCGCGGGCGCCGCCGGGGTGGCGATGGCGGCGGCGGACGCGGCGATCGCGGACCGGCTGGCCGCGCCGCCGCGCGTCGCGGAACTGGTGAAGAGGTCCGGACTGGGACGCCGCACGTTCCTCGAGGCCTTCCGGGACGCCCACGGCACGACCCCGGCTCGGCACATCATGCGCCTGCGCGTCCGCGAGGCTGCGGCGATGCTGTCGGGCACGGCGCGCAGCATCGACGACATCGCCGCCGCGACCGGCTTTCCGAACCGCCACTACTTCTCCCGCGTCTTCCGCAGCCACACCGGCTCGCCGCCCGCCGCCTGGCGCCGCAGCCACGCGACGCCGGCCTAGTCCGGCGGGAGGACAACACGAAGACTCAAAGGCAGGAAGAAGAGGGGATTCAGACGTAACCGAACGGGGCGCCGGGCAAGAACCGCCCTCACAGGTTTCACCCGTCAGGGGACGGGGAAGTGGAGCCGGCGGTCGTTCCGCCCCTTTATCTCAGGACGCCTTCCTGATCTCCTCCCGGACGACCTTGCGGAGGAGCCGCTCGAGCTCCCCATTTTGGTGTTCCGTGTATGCCCTCAGGGCATCATTGAGCATCGTTTGATAACTCCCGCCGCCCTTGAGCTCCGCCTTGGACTTGAACCACTCCACGAGATCGCGATCCAGGCGGATCGTGATTCGGACCTTCCTTCCGGAAGGCGGCACGACGGATCCGCGGCGTGCCCCGCTGAAGTCATAATTCGCTTTCATACTGTCGTACCTCAGACCGCGTTGCCTCTCGTGCCGAGATGATGCGGATGTTGTCCCCGCGCCACGTGTAGACCACGACAAGGACCCGGCCGAACGCATCCATCCCGATGGTCACGTGGCGCTCCTCTCCGCCGGCAACCTGATCGAGCGTCAGGGCGTTCGGGTCTTCAAACACGGCGAAGGTGTCGGCGAAGGACACACCGTGCTTGTCCTCGTTCCGCCGCGCCTTGTCCTTGTCCCACTCGAACATGTCCCGAGTATATGTACAGACGTATGTACACGTCAATCCCCGCCAAGGGGCGGGTCACCGGAGTTCTCCGTGGGCACCGTGCCGCCGGGCGCCCTCGGTTGCGCCCTCACCGCCCGAAGCGCGCCCAAGATGCCGACCTGGACCACCAGCACGATCGCCAGATGCATGGGTCTTTGATCGTGCATACTCGAGGCCTGCGTGGCCAGGGAGACCAGCCCCAGGTTCATTACGCCTGCGACGAACCCAAACCACATCCATGCCGCCCACCGGTTTCGCGCTGTGGAAGGTGCAAGCGACCGCCGTGCCATCCACGCGCGGTAGGCAAGGAATGCGGAAACACCAAAGAACAGGCCGCTCAGTACGATGTTGTACTCTGGGAAGACTTCGTCGAACCACCCCCAGCTGAACGGAGAGATCACGCACGCCAAGGCAAGTACCGCGCCTACGATGGCGAGACCGCGCAGGGTGTCGACCTCGCTCTTCACGTCGTGCCGGCCCGGGTCTACCTCTTCAGCGCCGAGGCGAGCAGCGCGAAGAGTTCCTGCCCCTTCTGGCTCTTCACGAACTCGAGGACGACCGGCACGAACTTCGCGATCATGCCGCTGTCGAGCTTCAGGTTCGAGAAGCCGCCGGCGAGCGAGGCCAGCCCCGCGAGCTTCCCGGCCGCTGCGCCGCCGCCCTCGCCGCCGAGCATCGAGGCGATGCCGCCCAGGATCTTCGCGGCGCCGCCGGACTCCGGGGCCTTCCCGATCAGGCCCTGGACCTCGGGCATCGCCTGCGCGACCTTCGAGAAGTCGCCGCCGAGTTGGTCCTTCGCGAGCTTGAAGAGAAGCCCCGCGCCACCCTCCGCCTGTCCCTCGCTCACGCCGAGTTGCTTCACCAACGTGCCGATGAGTTCCGTCATCTTGAGCCTGCCTTTCCTGCGGTCACCCCGCTCCGGCCCACCCGTCCCGCCATCCACCCACCCCGGCATCCGTCTCAGAACGCCGGTTCCGGCATGCCATCCGCGCCGGTCGTCCATGGAACCCAGGCGATGCCCACCGCGCCGACGGCGATGTCGGACTTGCGCGGACGGATCCGCACGGTTTCGACGCGGACGGCCGACGGCTCGTACCGCCCCTGCAGCGCGGCGATCTCGCGTTCGAGGTCCGCCTCCAGATCCGCAAGCCGCTGGCGCGCGACCTCGATGCCCTCCGCGGCCCGCGCCGCCTCCTCGCGCTCCTTGCCGATGCGTCCGGCCGACCGCATCGTGGTCGCCGCGCGGCCGACGGTGCCCACGCCGAGCGCCTTCCGCCCGAACAGCGCGCCGAGCACGGTCGCGCCCAGCGAGACGGCGGTCTGCATCATCTGCTGGCCGGCCTGCGCCTTCTCGCGCTCGTGGCGGTCCTCGGCGCGGGCCACGCGGTCCTGCATCGTCCGCAGCTTCGCCTCGGTCTTCGCGCGCAGGTCCGCCACCTCGGCGTCGCGCCGCTCGCGGAGGACCTGCGTGAAGCGCACCGTGAAGTCGCCCAGCGTCTCGCCGGGCGTCGAGGCCAGGCGCAGCGCCGGCACGGAGAAGAGGTCCAGCGTCACGTTCTGGTAGAGGTGGTCCTCGAGGCTGTCCTTCCACGCCGCAACCGCCTTCGGGCCGGGCGCACCGGGCAGCGGCTCGAACGCGGCCCCCTCGAGCGGCCGGGGATCGAGGCCGGCGCTCCACTCGGGACGCGCCGTCGCCTCCTCCCAGATCACGCCGCCGCCGTCGTCCGAGAGCGGCGCGAGGTGCGCGAACGGCACCCACGCGTCGACGTCCGCCTTCGCATCGACGAAGTGCAGCTTGCTGGCGCCGGCGGCCATCGGCCGGTAGGTCAGCCCCGCCGCCGCCTTCGACGGTTTCACGAAGTACTCCGGGACGCCCGGCGGCAGCGCGGTCTTCCCGCCGCCGCGGGCCGGGGCCGCCGGAGGCGCGGGGGCGGCCGCAGGGACCGCAACGGCCTGCGGCGCGGGCGGCGCCGACACCGCGGCCCCCGTGCAGAGCGAGCGGATCTGCGGCAGCGTCAACGGCCCGCGGAGGTAGCTCAGGGCCCAGCGGGTCTCGAAGACGACCATCGCGTCCTCGTGGACGTTGCGCATCAGGAAGCGCCGGTTGCCGAGACCGGCGAGCACGCGCTCCGTCGCCCCGCGA
The DNA here is from genome assembly GCA_016873715.1 of Lentisphaerota bacterium. Lineage (GTDB taxonomy): Bacteria > Verrucomicrobiota > Kiritimatiellia > PWTM01 > PWTM01 > VGWF01. The sequence goes on from VGWF01000213.1 coordinate 5,710, forward strand.
TCGAACGGCGCGCCCGCGGCGGCGCCCTCGAGACCCTCGATCACGCGCTCCTTGTCGCGCGCCGTCTGCAGCCGGCCGATGAACCACGTCCCGGCGTTCGAGAGGCCCTTGTAGTCGAGGTCGACCGGGTTCTGCGTCGAGAGCACGACGCCGAGGCCGTAGGCGCGCGCCTGCTTGAGCAGGGG
>VGWF01000214.1 GCA_016873715.1 Lentisphaerota bacterium
CTCACCTCCTCCTCCGACCTCACCCATACGTGCACCGCGTTCCATCCCTCCACCCTTTTCACGTGCATTCCGGGCAGACTGAGCACACTCTCTTCCCAAGGCATGGCATCCTCCGTTCTTCTCTTCTTGGCCTATCGTATAGGCCTACGGTTGATGCCGTGCCCCCTTCTTTGATGGAGAGCCTCGCCGGCCCGCATGGCGTGCGCCGTGCTGGCGTTCTGGATGGCCCACGCGGCGGCGGGGCTGTCCGCCGATCCGCTTCCCATCCCCCGCAGGATCCTGGCCCCCCACGACAGCCCGCTGCCCCGCGGACTGGCGGGGCCGGAGGTGCACGCCGGGAACATCCAGAGGCTGGTCGAGATGCCGCTCAACCACCTCGGCCTGGTCGTGGACTACCTCAACGTCCGCGAGGGGCTTCCGTCCCCGGACTCCGTCCCCGACGTCCGAGGCGTCCTGTTGTGGTTCGACGGGGATCTCTCGACCGATCCCGAGGTCTTCCTGACCTGGTGCGAATCGATGATCGACGCCGGCAAGAGGGTCGTCCTGATCGGCAATCTCCCGTTCGACGCGGCGATCCAGGGCGGGCGCATTCCGCACCGCCGCCTGGACCGTTTCTGGTCGTACCTCGGGCTCCGCTGGAGGGACGATCCCGTCCAGATCACGTACCGGACCGTGGTGGCGAACAAGGTGTCCGCGATGGTGGAGTACGAGCGGGCGCTGCCCGTGAGCCTCCTGCCCTACGAGGCGACGCGGGCGTCCAGTCCCCGGGTGAGGTCCTACCTGACGGTGCGGGACCGGGACGTCCGCGACTCGGAGGCCGACCTGGTCGTCACGGGCCCCGCGGGCGGCTACGTGGCGGAGAACTACCTCGCCTACCATCCCAAGGGCGCCTACTTCCGGCAGTGGTACGTCAACCCCTTCGAGTTCTTCCGCGAGGCGTTCGCGACGGACGACCTTCCGAAGCCCGACACGACCACGCTGTGCGGACGGCGCATCTACTACAGCCACATCGACGGCGACGGCTGGCACAACGAGAGCGAGGTGGCCGCCTACAAGGAACGGCACGCCGCGTCGTCCGAGGTGATCTGCCGGGAAATCCTGGAGGCGTTTCCGGATCTCCCGGTGACGGTGGGTCCGATTGCGGCGGATCTCGATCCGGAATGGAGCGGGACGCGCGACGACGCGGTCCTGGCGCGGCGGATCTTCGCGCTGCCCAACGTCGAAGCCGGCTCGCACACCTACTCGCACCCGCTCGACTGGGCGGCGTGCATCGGCGGCGCGGCGGCGATCCGGGCGGCCAGCGAGGCGGACGGGACGGCGGAGGACGAGGAGGACGACAACCTGTCGGTCTTCGGGGCCGGCGGCACCGGGACGAACCGGAACGGCCGGGCGGGGCCGTCCGGCGGCGAGATCCGCCGCGACCCGCCGGGGCGGGAAGCCAGCTACGACCGGGGGCCGTTCGAGCTCCGTCGCGAGATCGAGGGCTCGATCGCCTTTCTGAACAGGCTGTGTCCGCCGGGAAAGAGGGTGGCCATCCTTCAATGGTCGGGCAACTGCTGTCCCTTCGAGGAGGCGGTTTCGCAGGCGCGCGAGGCGGGCGTGCGGAGCCTCAACGGCGGCGACTCCCGGTTCGACGCCGAGTATCCCTCGTGCCTGTGGGTCGCGCCGGTCGGGCGGCAGGTCGGCGGGCGGCGCCACGCCTTCGCATCGAACAGCAACGAGGAGACCTACACCGACCTGTGGATGGACCGCTATTTCGGTTTCCGTGACCTCCTCGAAACCGTGCGGCGCACGGAGGAGCCGGTCCGGCTGCGGGCGTTCAACATCTACTTCCACATGTACTCGGGCGAGAAGGAGGCCAGCCTGGCCGCGGTGAAGTCGAACCTCGAGTTCGCGCGCCGGCAGGAGATCGTCCCCGTGACGACGTCGCATTTCGCCGGCATCGCCGACGGGTTCTACGCGGCGAGGATCACGCCGGTGGGTCCCCTCGCGTGGCGGATCCAGGACCGGGACCTGCTGCAGACCCTCCGGTTCGACCACGCGGAGGCCCGGAGCGTGGACTTCGGGGCCTCGCGCGGCGTGATCGGCGAGCGCCACGTGCGGGACCGGCTCTACGTCGCGCTGGATCCCTCCGCGCCCGTCGCGCTGCTGGTCCTCCGGGAGGGTCCCGCGCGGGCGGGCCCCGCCCTTCCCTGTCTCGCGGACTCGCGGTGGCCGGTGTGGGACGTCCACGCCGGCGCCGCCGCCTGTTCGTTCCGGACGGCGGGGTTCGGACCGGGCGACATGGCGTGGCGGCTTCCGACCCCGGGGCCGGTGCGGGTCCGGGTCGCCCGCGGGGACGGAACGGCCCGCGAAGTCCGCGTCGAGCCGCGCGACGGCCTGCACCGGTTCTCCCCGGGTCCGGCATCGGCCGCCGCCGCGGAGGTGTCGATCGAATGGAGCCCGGTCGCCCCATGAGGACGTCCGCCTACATCTCCCTGGGGTTGCTGGCGGCCGGGGGCGGCCTCGCGATTCACCTCCTTGTCCCGGACAACCGGGAGATGGCCTTCATCCATCTCAAGGCGCGCGACTACGCGCTCGCGCGGCGGGAATACCAGGACCTGCTCGCGGAGGGCAGGAACGATGTCTCCCTGCTGGTCCCGATGGTCAACCTCTCCCTCCGCACCGGGGATCTCCAGACGGCCGCCCGCGCGATGGAGTTGATGGTTGCGCAGTATCCGCGTCATGTGGAGGCCCGCCGGCAGTACGGCCGCATCCTCAGGTTCCAGCACCGGGTGAAGGACTACTTCGCCAATCTCGAGGTCATCTGCGAACTGCAGCCGAACGAGCCGGACCTGGTCGATCTCGTCCGCGGCTGGGACCACCTTGCCGAACCCGACCGGCAGATCGCGGCGCTCTCGAGGCTGGCGGACCTCCGCCCCGACCGGGCGGACTACGCCGAGCACCTGGCCGAGCTCCAGGCGGCGCGGGGGCGGCTCCCGGATGCGGCGGCGACGCTCCGGCGCCTCGGCGACCGAAGCCCGGAGGCGATGACCGAGATCCGCATCCTCCTGCTCGTCAGCCTGCTGATGGACGCGAACCGGCCGGAGGAAGCGTGCAAGGCGGCCGCAACCTGGATCGAAGGCCGAGGCACCGCGGAGCAGGCCTCCACGCTTGCGTCGTTCTTCGCCGAACGCGGCCGGACCGATCTCGCGATCCGCCTGATCGAACCCCGCATCGACGGCGAACTGGCCGCCCGGCGGGACGGGACCGGCGCGGGACCGGCGACGAACGCGGTTCCGGACCGGCTGCCCAACTGGATCCTGATCGACCTCGGCGAGGCCGCGCGCGGGGCCGGCGTGCCGGACCTGGCGGCGAAGGCGTCGGCCCTGCTGAACATGAACATCGCCGGCGATCCGGCCCTCTTCTCCGCCCCCGGCGGCCGCGAGGGGCCGCAGGGGCGTTCCTCGGCGTGGTCGGCCGACGAAAAGGCCGGGATCGCGAGCCTCTGGATGCAGGCGGGCAAGCTGGAGGATGCGCGGCGACTGTTGCTGCAGGTGGCGGCCGACGACGACGCGCCCGACTGGGCGCTCGACGACCTCGTCGCCGTGTCCAACGAACTGAACCGGCCGCACGAGGCGCTGCGGGTGTTCGAGGCCCTGCGCAGGAGCCGATCCTCGCCCGGCGTCCTGGCCGGCTGGGCCCTGCTGTCCACCGCCGCCGGGGCGGAGTCGCCGGTTGTGCAGTGGCTGGAGTCCGTCCCGGCGGAGGAGCCATCGGACGACCTCCTTCACGAGTTGTGCGACTTGGCCGGCGACCGGTCGCTGACCAACCTGACCGCCGCCGCCGCCGGCCGGCTGAGCCGGAGGCATCCGACGAGCGCGCGACGGGCCCAGTGGATCGGCGCGCTCGTCCAGGCCGGGCGGACCGCCGAGGCCATGCAGGCGCTCGCCGGGTGGAGCCCCGACGGCGCCGAGGCGGAGGCCGTCTACCTGGAGGCGTTGCAGCAGGCGGCCCGCGCCGGGTTGTCCGTGCAGGGCGAGGCGGCGGCGCACTGCATCCCCCGCCTGAAGCGCCCCGGCCTGGACGGCTCGATCCGCGACGACCTTCTCGAGACCCTGAGGATCTCGGGGGCGATCGGGGCCGCGGTCCCCGCGCTGCAGGCGCTGGTCGCGCGGGACGGCGGCGTGTGGGAGGAGGCCTACGAGGACGCCCTGCGCGCCGCCGGCCTCCGCGCCCCGCTCGCCGCCCTGCTGGCGGAACGGACCCGGCGGCCGGGTCTCCCGGACGACGCGCGCCGGAGCCTGGCCTACGATCTCCTCGACCTCGGCGACAAGCAGGCCGCCATCGACACGTTCCTCCGCCTCGCGGAGAACGCGCCCCCGGACGATCCCGACGTCGTGGAACTGCGGTACCTCTGGGGCCCGCGGCCCGACGCGGCTCCGCTGGACTGGATGGAACGCCGGGCGCGCTCGGCGGCGACGCCCGACGTACAGGCCGCGTGGCTGCGCATGCTCCTGGATTCCGGCGGAGGGGACCGCGTGGCCGCGTGGATCGAGGGGCGCGGTCCGGCCGGCGCGCCGGTCGCACTTCCGGTGCTGTCGGCCTGCCTGGATGCGGTGCTGGAGACGGGCGACGCCCGCCAGATCGACGCGGCCGTCGGACAAGTGGCCGGTCCCGGCAGCCCGCCGGAGGTCCTTCGGTACTGCGCGGCGATCGCATCGGAGGCCGGGCTGGACGAGCGCGCCGGGCAGCTCTACGCGCGGCTCCTGTCCCTCGTGCCCGAGGACGGCGGCGCCGCGCGCGAACTGGGGTTGGGTGCCTTCCGGAGGGACGCGGACGCCGAGGCGCGCCGCTTCTTCGCGCGGTACCCGGACGCGGCCGTTGACGCGGAGGTCCTCTACTGCCTCGGCGTCCTCGCGGCGAGGAGTGATTCCCCCGGGATCGCCCGGGAGCACTTCGACAACGCCCTGCGGCTGCTCGGCGCGGGCCCGACGGACTCGTTCGAGAGGCGGCTGCTTCGGGCCCGCGTGCTCCGCGAGACCGGGAACCGCGCCGCGGCCGTTGCGGAACTCGCCGCCCTGGCGGCCGATCATCCCGAGTCGGTGACCGTGCGGACGGAGCAGGAGGAGATGATCCGTGGACCTTCCACGCCCGGCCCGTAGATGGATCATGACCGCCACGGTGGCGGCGGCGGCCGCGATGGCGCGGCCCGCGCCGGCGGATGTCGTCGCGTCCCGCGCCGAGGCCGACGCGACGGGCGCATGGCTGACGCTGACATGGCCGCGGCCGGTCACCTGCCGGTCCACCGAGCGCCCGCGCGAACTGCTGCTGGAATTCGACCGGCCCCTCGTCCTCGGCGACATCGACGCCCTCCCCCGGCAAATGCACCCGTGGGTCCGGACGGCGGTCCAGGGCTACGACACCCTGCTGCTGGGCACCGCGCAGGATTGCCGGTTCGACGTGACCGCAACGGGGACCACCCTGCGCGTCCGGGTCCGGCCGTTGCCCACGGCGGGCATGGAGACAGCCGTCGCCGGGTCGCCCGACATCGACGCCGAGGTTCGGGTGGCCCGCGATCTCTTCGAATCGGGACGCCTGGGGCCGGCCATTCGAAGCCTTGAACGCCTCCGTGCCGCCCATCCGTCCGACGCGCAGGCCGCGGCCGCGCTGGCCTATTACGAATCGCTCCGGGGCCGCTGGAGGCGCGCCGACGGCCTCTACCGCGAGGCGGTGCGGCTCGACCCCACCGACGCGGAGCTGCGGCAGGACTGGCGCGATCTGCACGCGGAACGCGCCCCCCAGGCCGGGCTGAGCCTGGTCCGCGACACCGACGGCGACGACATCGAGAGCCTCCGCGCCCACGCCC
>VGWF01000215.1 GCA_016873715.1 Lentisphaerota bacterium
GCTATGACCCGCGGCACCGCGGCGACCGCCAACCCCACCCGCACCCGCCCCCGCGCCGGACAGCGCCACGTCGTAGCCGTGGCGCTACGGGACGGAACCGGTGCGCGACGGCAGCACGGGCCGCTCCGGGTGGCCGCGGGGCTATGACCCGCGGCGCCGCGTCAACCGACAGCCCCACCCGCACCCGCCCCCGCTCCGGACCACGCCACGTCATAGCCGTGGCGCCACGGGGACGGAACCGGTGCGCGACGGCAGCGCGGGCCGCTCCGGGTAGCCGCGGGGCTATGACCCGCGGCACCGCCGCTGCAGCCAACCCCACCCGCACCCGCTCCCGCTCCGGACCGCGCCACGTCGTAGCCGTGGCGCCACGGGACGGAACCGGTGCGGGCCGCCGAAGCGCGGGCCGCTCCGGGTAGCCGCGGGGCTATGACCCGCGGCGCCGCAGCAACCGACGGCCCCACCCGCACCCGCTCCCGCTCCGAACCACGCCACGTCGTAGCCGTGGCGCCACGGGACGGAACCGGTGCGGGTCTCCCGGACCGCAATCAGTGCTTGAGGCCCAGCTTCTTCAGCTTCGGCCGGATGACGTATTCGCAGTAGGGCTGCGCCTTGTTGTTGGTGTAGTACTCCTGGTGGTACGCCTCGGCCGGGTAGAAGACCTTCGCCGGCTCGATGACGGTGACGACGGGCTTCCCGAGGGCGCCGGATGCGTCCAGCGCGGCCTTCGACGCCTCGGCGGCCTTCTTCTGCGCCTCGTCGTGCGTGAAGATCGCGGAGCGGTACTGCGTGCCGACGTCGTTGCCCTGCCGGTTCAGCTGCGTGGGATCGTGCACGCGCCAGAAGAGATCGAGCAGCGTCCCGTAGTCGACCTTCGCGGGATCGTACGTGACCTGCACCGCCTCCGCGTGCCCGGTCCTTCCGGAGCAGACCTCCTTGTACGTCGGGTTCGCCTTCTCCCCGCCCGTGTAGCCGGACACCGCCTTCAGCACGCCGGGCGTCTGGCGGAAGGCCTCCTCGATGCACCAGAAACATCCGCCCGCGAAGGTCGCGGTCGCGGCCACCGCCGTCGTCCCCGTCGATGCCATGGCCGGGCCTCCCGCGACCGCAAGCGCGGCCGCCACGATGCGCAGAGCTTTCATGCCGCCACTATACCCGCGCCGGACGGAGGTTTCCACGGGGCGGAGGTTCCAGACAATGGCCGGGCCACGCGAGGCCGCCGGGGGATCGCCCATCCCTCAGGCGCCCATGCAAGTTCCTCGCTGTGCGCCAGAGGGTTGGCCGGCTGGCCGCAAGCGCCGACGCGGTGGAGACGGCGGTTGGGGTGGAGATCGGCCCGAGCCCGGGCGTGACGCAAGACCCGTTTCCTATATAGAGGAATTCCGAACACCGAACATCCAACGGAGGAAGGGATGAGAGCGGAAACCGGAACGAGGACGCCCCTCACCCCTCGTCACTCCCCCCTCTTCTTCTTTCGTTTATCGCCCGCCGCTCCGTGCTCTCCGCCCTTGGCTCTCCGCTCTTCGCTCTTGGCTCTCCGCTCTTCGCTACTTCGTCCGTCGGAGTGCGGCGTCGAGGACGACGGCTTCGCCGGGCTTCGTGTCGAACGAGGCCGTCGCGTCGCCGAGGCGGACGGCGAGCGGGCCGCCGGCCGATGAGCGGATCGTCGCGCTCGTCAGCTTCCCGCCCTTCCACGCCTGGTCGACCTCGAAGCCGCCGCGCGCGCGCAGCCCCTTCACCGACCCCTCGGGCCAGACGGACGGCAGCGCGGGCAGTAGATGCACAAGGAAAGGGGCGAGGGTCGGGGGTCGGGGGGCAGCCTCGTCCCTCGTCCCCCGCCCCTCGTCCTTCACGTGACTTTGCAGCAGCATCTCCGCGACGCCGGCGGTGTAGCCGAAGTTCCCGTCGATCTGGAACGGCGGGTGGGCGTCGAACAGGTTCGGGTACATGCCGCCCTTCCCCTTGCCGACGGGCTCGAGCAGGTTGCCGACGATGATCATCGCGTGGTCGCCGTCGAGGAACCGCGCCCACAGGTTGATCTTCCAGCCCATGGACCAGCCGGTGGCCGCGTCGCCGCGGTAGAGGAGCGACTGCTTCGCGGCGCCGTGGAGCTTCGGGTCGCGCCACGTGATGTCGTCGCCGGGATAGACGCCCCACAGGTGCGACACGTGCCGGTGCGTGTTCCGCGGGTCGTCCTTGTCCTCGACCCACTCCTGCAACTGCCCGTGCCGCCCGACCTGGTTCGGCGCGATGCGCGGCAGCATTGCCGCGAGCCGCTTCGCGAAGCCGGCGTCGGCGCCGAGGATCCCGGCGGCGTCGATGCAGGCGCGGAAGAGGACGCGGACGATCTGGTGGTCCATCGTCGGCCCCATGACGAGCCCGCCCTGTTCCGGCGAGTTCGAGGGCCCGCTGACGAGGAAGCCGCTGAGCGGGTCCTCGACGAGGACGTCGGCGAAGAACTCCGCGGCGCCCTTCATGAGCGGGTAGGCGCGCTTCGCGAGGAAGTCGCGGTCCTTCGTGAAGAGGTAGTGTTCCCAAAGGTGCGTCGCCATCCACGCGCCGCCGGTGAGCCAGATGCCGTGGTTCGCGGCGTTGATCGGCGCGCTGCCGCGCCAGAGGTCGAAGTTGTGGTGCACGACCCACCCGCGCGCGCCGTAGTGTTCCTTCGCGGTGACGGCGCCGGACACGGCGAGGTCGTCGAGCGCCGCGAAGAGCGGCTCCTGGCATTCGGCGAGGTTGCCCGGCAGCGCGGGCCAGTAGTTCATCTCGGTGTTGATGTTGCAGGTGTACTTGCTGTCCCACGGCGGCCGCAGCAGGTCGTTCCAGATGCCCTGCAGGTTGGCGGGCTGGCCGCCGGCGCGGCTGGAACCGATGAGCAGGTAGCGGCCGTACTGGAACGCCAGCGCGGCGAGGTGCGGGTCGTCGCCGCCGCGGAAGCCGGCGATGCGCTCGTCGGTGGGTTTCGCCGCGGCCGGGGTGCGGCCGAGGTCGAGCGCGACGCGGCGAAAGAGCGCGCGATGGTCTGCCTGGTGCTCCGCGAGGAGCGCGGCCCACGGCTTCGAAGCGGCGCCCTTCATCAGTCCCGCGCACACCGCGGAGGGGTCGCCGGAGATGTCCTGCCAGGTCTTGAAGTTGGTTCCCGCGACGAGCCGCACGACGACCTCGTCCGCGCCGGCGACGCGCACGCCGTCGTCCTCTGCGGTCACCGTGCCGCCCGTCGCCTCGACCTGCGCGACGGCCTCGAAGCGGATACCGCCCTCCTCGACCTCGCCCCGCAGCACGATGCGGTCGCGGCCCTCGGCGGCGGCCGCGGCGTCGCGGTGGATGGAGGAGAGCCGCACGAGGCAGTCGACACGGCCGGGCCGGTCGGCACGGAGGCGCGTGACGATCGCGCGGGCGGGGTGCGACGCGAAGGCCTCGCGGGTGTAGGCGACGCCGCCCGCGCGGAACTCGCTGACGCAGACCGCGCCGTCGAGGTCGAGCCAGCGGCGGTAGCCTTCGACGGCCGCGGCCGCGGGCTGTTCGATCCAGAGGTCGCCGCACGGCTGGTAGGTCTTCTGCTTGAGCGGCTCGCTCATGAACTCCCGCAGCGCGAGGGCATCGGCCTCCTTCTGCTTCTCGCGCCAGACGCTCAGAAGCTCGTCCGCCTCCCTCCGCCTCGCCTTCGCCTCGTCCGTCTTCCCCTCCGCCTCCAGCTTCTCCGCCTCGGCGCGCTTCGCGAGGCCGGGCCGCTCGCTGGCGCGGCCCTCCTGGAGCAGGCGGCGGATCTCGGGAAGGAACTTCACGGCGTTCGTCCGCGCATAGAGGTGCGGCTGGCCGGTCCAGACCGTGTGCTCGTTGAACTGGATGTGCTCGGCCTGCGGATCGCCGAAGACCATGCCGGCGATGTGGCCGCTGCCGACGGGGAGCGCCTCGGACCATGCCGCGGCGGGGCGCCGGTACCAGAGGGCCAGCGGGGCGTCGGGGGCGGACGGCTCGCCGCGGTACTCGCCGGCGAACGCGCGCGCGGCGGGGGCGCCGGAGCGCTTGAGGACGAGGGTGCCGGCGACCGGCGCGATCGTGCGGTCGGGGGCCGCGGGGAATTTCCAGTCGCCCAGCGCGCCCGCGGGCGCAGGGGCGTCGGGCGACGCGGCGCGGGCGGCGACTTCGTCCGCCGACAGCGCGCGGCCGTAGACGGCGGCGCGCAGGATCGCGCCGTTGAACCGGTTGCCGCCGGACGGATCGGCGCCGATGCAGAGAGGAACCGCGCTCACCGCCATCGGGGGGAAGTCGTCCTTGTCCAGCAACGCCACCTCGCGGCCGCCGACGTAGAGCTTCATGATCCGCTTCGGCGCGCTGAAGACGCCCGCGACATGGGTCCACCGGTCGCCCGGCAGGTCCGCCTTGAAGCGGCACATGCCCTTCGCGTTCAGGAAGCGCAGCGAATTGCCCGGGTGGGTGTCGAGCATGTAGCCGAGCTGCGTGCCCGATTGCGATTTGTCGAGGATGCGCCCGCCGGCCGGGGCCATTCGCTCGGCCTTCACCCAGGCCTCCAGCGTCACCTCGTCGGCGAGGTCGAGCGCCTTGTCGGCGACGGAGTAGACGGACGTGTCGTCGGCGAGGCGGAGTCCCTCCGCGGCGCGGAGGCCGGGCGCGGCCGAAAGCAGAAGGATCGCGGCGAGGCAGGTCCGGCGCGTGGCGGCAGCATTCATGACGGTCGTCTCCCCGCCCCCGGCCGGGGGCGGGGGGAGTTTCAAGCTTCAAGTCCCAAGTTTCAAGTTCCTGTCTCGTCCGGATGGGGCGCACCTCCGATTGACTGACCTGATCATGCGGGCGCCTTCGTCATCGCTGCGCAGGACCGGAGATGCGGTCCTCCGGCCATCCCCCGCGCAAGATCGGCGCGGCCCCGCAGGGTAGTCATCACGCTCCGCGTGATGATCATCCGGATTGCCGAGATGTCCTCACGCGGAGCGTGAGGACTACTTTGGCGCCCGCCCACGGTCGTCACCCCGCGCAAGATCGGCGCGGCCCCGCAGGGTAGTCATCACGCTCCGCGTGATGACCATCCGGATTGCCGAGATGTCCTCACGCGGAGCGTGAGGACTACTTTGGCGCCCGCCCACGGCCGTCACCCCGCGCAAGATCGGCGCGGCCCCGCAGGGTAGTCATCACGCTCCGCGTGATGACCATCCGGATTGCCGAGATGCCCTCACGCGGAGCGTGAGGACTACTTTGGCGCCCGCCCCCGGCCGTCACCCTGCGCCGGGGCGATGCGGACGGCGATGTCGCGGAGGAACGGGGGCACGGCGAGGTCGAGCCGGCCGGCGCGGACGGCGACGCGGTCCTCGCGCAGGACGCGGCTGGCGGTGGTATCCCACCAGCCGGCGTCGTACTCCCCGTCCGCGAGCCCCGCGACCGACAGCGCCGCCCCGCGCACCTCCTGCGGCGCCCGGCCGTCGACGACGACATTCCACCAGGCCGCGTCGGCGTCGCAGAGCCACGCCCACGCCCCGCCGGCGCCCTGGAGCCCCGCGACGCGCAGCCGGGGGGTCGGCGAGACCGCCGCTTCGATGGACCGCAGGCCGCCGGTGGTCCAGGGGATGCCTGCGACGAAGTCCGCGAGCGGGCGGTAGTGGCGGTAGCCGTCCATCTCGTCCAACCGCTCCCACCACCAGAACATCGCGGTGCCCGAGAGGCCCGACATCGCGGACGCCCACAGCGCATCGTGGACGTGGAGGAGATCGCGGTCCTGCTTCATGAACGGGCTCGGGCCCCATTTCTCGTCGGCCAGGCCGAATTCGCTCCGG
>VGWF01000216.1 GCA_016873715.1 Lentisphaerota bacterium
TGTTCGGGTTCCTCAAGCAGCACTTCGGACTCAACGAATGGCAGGAGGGATGGGCCGCCTCGTCCGCCCTGCTCGGGTGCGTGCTGGGGGTGATGGCGGCGGGCTGGATGAGCGACCGCTTCGGGCGCCGCGTCTCGCTGATCCTCGCGGCCGTCGCGTTCCTCGTCTCGGCGGTCGGCACGGCGCTGCCGCGGACGCTGACGGAGTTCGTCGTCTACCGGGCGCTCGGCGGCGTCGGCGTCGGCATCGCGTCGATGCTCTCGCCGATGTACATCGCGGAGATCGCGCCGGCCGGGATGCGCGGACGGCTGGTCTCGCTGAACCAGATCGCGATCGTCACGGGCATGCTCGTCGTCTACTTCGTCAACTACTTCATCGCGCACGGCCGGCCGGAGGCGTGGAACGTGGCGACGGGCTGGCGCTGGATGTTCGGCTCGGAGGCGCTGCCGTGCGTCGTCTTCCTCGCGCTCCTCTTCCTCGTTCCCGAGAGCCCCCGCTGGCTTGCGGCCCGCGGGCGGCGCGCGGAGGCGCTGGACATCCTCCGGAGGGTCGGCGGGGCGGACCACGCCGCCCGGGAGATGGCCGAGATCGAGGCGGCGCTGCGGGAGGAGCCGGCCGGCCTCCGCGACCTGCTGCGGCCGGGCATGATCGGGCTGCTGGCGACGGGCGTCGCGCTGGCGGTGTTCCAGCAGGTCACGGGGATCAACGTGATCCTGTACTACGCGCCGAAGATCTTCGCCACGCTCGGCGCCGCGACGGACGTCGCGATGCTCAACACGATCGCCGTCGGGGCGTCGATGGTCCTGTTCACGTTCGTGGCGATCGCGACGGTGGACCGCTGGGGGCGGCGGCCGCTGCTGCTGCTCGCCTCGGCCGGCATGGCGGTGTGCCTGTTCGGCTTCGGCGCGGTGGCCTACCTGCAGCGGACGGGGCCGTGGGCGCTGCTCTTCATCATCGGCTACATCGCCAGCTTCTCGGTCGCGATGGGCCCGGTCGTGTGGGTCGTCCTCTCCGAGATGTTCCCGAACCGGGTCCGCGGCCGCGCGATGTCGGTGGCGACCTTCTTCCTGTGGACGTCGAACTATGCCGTCTCGCAGACCTTCCCCGTGCTGAACGACCACCCGTGGCTCGTCGAACGCTTCCACCGCGCCTTCCCGTTCTGGGTCTACGGCGCCCTCTGCATCGCGGCCTTCCTCTTCATCCGCCGCTGGATCCCCGAAACCCGCGGCCGCACCCTCGAGGAGATCGAGCGCGCCCGCCTGCGGCGCTGAGGGACGAGGCGGTCCGTCCGCGGGAGGGCGCGGGGAGGAATCCGCATCCGTCGCTCGTTGCATTGGGCGGCGCCCGTGGCATCATGGTGCCGCCCATGAACGCGAACGGAGAGCATCCGGACGAACGCATCGGACGGAGCCGCGCGGGCTGCTGGGCCGGATGGCTGCTCGGCCTGGTGGCCCTGGGAGCGGCGGGGTGCGCGCAGGTCGACGCCGCCCACGCGCGGTTCATGGAGCCGCCCTACGTGGTGACCCGCCACTTCTTCGAGGAGGCCCCCCAGCGCGTGGCGGTGCTGCCGTTCGCCACCCGGACGGGCATGCGGGCGGACGATCGCAAGGCCGAGGCGTGCCGCCGCGTGTTCTACCAGCACATGTGCCTCCGGGATTTCGAGGACGTGGAACTGCGTCGCTGCGACGTCTCGGTATTCCAGTCGGCGGTCCCGGCCCGCAGGGAATCCATGGTGCGGCAGATGATCGACGTCGTGCGCGCGCTGGACGTGGTGGGCATGACCACCTTCATCGACCTGGATGACCTCTTCAGCGAACGCGCCCTCGACGGCCGCCCCTATGCCGAGATGATCCGCCGCGTCCGCGACGACACGAATGCGGACGCCTACATCATGGGCATCACCCGCGACTTCGGGCGGCTGTACGCGGTGGTCTTCTCCACGATCGGCATCTCCACCCGGGTGGAGATGCGATCCATGCAGACCGGCCGCCTGCTGTGGCGCGGGGAGGAGCGGGAGCGGAGCTACGAGCTCCCGCTGACGCTCAACCCGCTGGATGTCCCCCGCCTGCTGTACGATGTGTGGCAGCATTCCCGCGGCCAGGCCATGGACTCGCTGGCCTACCGGGTGTACGGGGACATCTGCCACAGCCTCCCCTATGTGCCGACGAATGCCTGCGTCCGCGTGCAGGGCCGGCGGGAGGACGCGCCCTACTACCGGAAGCCGGGCCTCTGGTTCGTCTTCGCGGAGGGCCGCATGAAGCCCGGCGAACAGTTCGAATTCCGGATGGAGGAGGACGGGTGGTTCCACTGCACGACCCCCGACGGCCGTCCGGTCTGGATCTTCCGCCGCCACGCCCGCCTGACGGACGCGGCCGGTCAGGCGATCACCCCCTACGCCGACTTGGACTGGTGACCCGCCGGGAACGGTTCCCGGACCCGCACGGCCTTCCGCCCGGTTGGACCGGAAACCCGATGCGCCTGACGCCGGGCCGTGGTCCCGCCCATCCCGCCGGTCCCTGCGGAACGCCGCCCTGCGATCAGGGCGGTTCCTGCAGGAAGTACGCGGCGTCCGGAGTGTCCGCCATCCCGGCGTCCCACGTCACGTCGAGGTCCGTGGACTCGTCGCCGGGATCCCGCAGGGCGGCCGTGCCGACGGGTTGAGCGGATCCCGGGGGTGATGCCGCCGCCGGCTTCCGCGCAAGGATGAACCGGTCTCCCGTCCTTGCGGCATGAAAACGTCCAATGGGCGCGGAGAACCGTCCACCCCCGGGCGACCGGACGACCGGGACCGTCCACGGCGCGGCTTTTCGGATCATCGAGAGAATGTCGCCGGCCATCTTGCTGCACTGCGCGGGGAGGTCAGCATCGGACGCGATCGTGACATGAAGCGTCCCCAGGATCCGCGACGTCTCGGTTTCCGTGATCCGGAATAGAACGGTGCATCCGCCGTTGGAGGGAAGCAGATCGCCAGGCAGGAGAAAGCCTGCCGGAAGGAACTTCCCGAGAAGGTTGCGTGCGCGCGGGTCGGCGAGGTCAGAGCCGCCGAGTTCGTGCTCCCGGAGGATCTCCTCCAGCGCTTCCCTCTCCACGACCACGGTCCCGCCCCGCCGTTGCAGTTCGGATTGCACGAAGATGCGAATGAGTCGCGCGGTGTCCTCCGCGCCGCGGCCCCCGCCCGTCGCCGTGGGGCCGAGGCATGCCAGAACTCGCGGGCGTATCGCGCCGGCCGGGTCGATGGGTCCGCCCGGCTCAGCTTCCCGCTTCTTGATTCGATCGAGCATCGCCCGGATCTCCCCGTGCCGGGCGCTCCGGCGCTCCCCGTCGAGATGAGCGGCGACGGCTTGTGCGAGGTGCGCGACTTCCGTCTCCAGCGCGCGACCGTCCGTTGCCTGGCGGAGAAGATGGGCGACGGCGTTCGTGAGATCCCGCCGGCCCTCAGGGGGCGCGGAGCAAGGGGCGGAGTCTGAAGGACGTGAAGGTCTTAGAAACGGAGGGCGGGCGTCCCGTCGCCCTGCCCGGACCGTTGCGTTCCGGACCGGCCCGCTTCGAACCCGAACGATGCCTTGGGGCATCCTGACCTGCCGGTCCGTACCGCAGTCACCCGCCAGCCATCCGCTCCTTCCGGCCTCGGACCTGACTTCCCGGGATGCCGGATGCCGGTGCGACCGGGACTGCCCGCAAGGCAACATCGGCCCGTGCAGCGGCGTGTCAAATCGGCGGCGCGGTCTTTCTTTCGCCGGCCCGACCGGCCGGCGCACTACTTCGGCCCGATGCAGTACAGGGCGCGGTTGGACCGGAGGAGGATGCGTCCGCCCATGGGCGCGAGAGAGGCGCGGAACAACTCGCCAGCCCGGGGGCCGACGGAGTTGCGGGCGACGAGATCGGGCTTCGGGCCGGGCCGGAGCACGGAGATCTCACCGGCTTCGTTGTTGATGTGGATCAAGCCGCCGGACTCGACGGGGGATGCGCTGAAGGCGCCCGGGAACTTGTCGGTCCACAGGACGGTCCCCGTGCGCGCATCGTACATCGTCGCGCTGCCCTTCATGTCGATGGCGAAGAGGCGGCCTCCCACAACGATCGGCGAGGAGAGGTCGCGGACGCGCGGCCGGGGCGTGCGCCACGCGCGGTGGGTCTCGCTGACGTCACCGGCGCCGCCGGGGCGCAGTGCGTAGATGTCCCCGGCCTTGCCGTTGAGCACGTAGAGGAGTCCGTCGACGAAGTCGGGCACCGGTTCCCCGCGCCCGTTGAAGCTGCTGCACGTCCAGAGATGCCGGCCGCCGGCGGGATCGTAGGCGTCGAGCCCCGTCTCGCCGCTGAGGACCAGTTCGGACCGGCCGTCGAAACGGATCTCGATCGGCGTACCCCATCCACCCATCGGTTTCTCCCCGCGCGAGGTGCGCCATGCGAACTCGCCGGTGCGGGCGTCGATCGCCGCGAGCGAGGAATCCCCCTGTGCGTCGCAATTCACGATGACCCGTCCGCCGGAGAACACCGGCGAGGCCGCGACGCCCCAGGGGCCCGGGAAGTCGCCGACCGGGCGCGACCAGAGAGGCTTGCCGTCGAGGTCGAAGGCGTGGACGCCTGCCTCGCCGAAGAACGCGACGACGCGCTCGCCGTCGGTCGCGCACGTCGGGGTCGCGTGGCCGTTCATCGCGTGAACCCGGCCGGGCGTGGCGCACGGGAGGGTCTTCTCCCAGAGCGTCCGTCCGTCGCGTCCGTCGATCGCGATCACGTGACGGGCACGGCCCTCGTCGGTGGCCGACGTGAGGAACACCCGGTGGCCAAAGGTGATCGGGGACGAGAATCCCTCGCCCTTCAGTTCGGCGCGCCAGAGGATGTCCGTGGCGCCCCACGTGGTTGGAAGGGGCGCGCCCTTGTGGTGGCCGGTGCCGGCCGGACCGCGGAAGCGGGGCCAGTCGTCGGAGTCCGCGGCGGGTGCCGCGGTGGCGAGGAGCAGGACGCCCGCGACCGCCCATCGCCACCATGCGGTGGGTGCCGCCGGTCGCCGAGAATCGCGTGTCGTCGCATGGTTCATGGTCCGTTCCCCCTGTGCTGGTACGCACGGCGAGTCTGTTCGTTCGGCCGCCGTGGGTCAAGACAGGGCCGTGATCCCGGATCATCGGCGAGCATGCATCCGGGAGCGGGCTCCGTGGGGTTCAACCGCCGAAGGTCGTCGGCTGCCTTATGGTTCCCGGGGTGCCATGATGCGCAGGAACCCGGGAGGAATCGGCCGGGCCCAGACCGCCTCCTTGGAAGGTGCGAAAGATACCGCACGCTATCCGGGGAAACTGCTCCTCCCAATCATGCCCTTACCTGACCTCGGATGAGAAGGCAGCGAACGAACGAGGCGCATACTACCTGAAGACCATGTTCGACACGGACGAGGTCATGCACCGTGAGGGGTCCTCAAGCACTGCCTGCGTGAACGCATCGCCTCCGATCGTGACGTCGTGGACGAACCAGCGATGGATCGGGGCGCTTTCGTTGCCCAGGAAGGACTCCTTCCAGCCAAAGGTCTGCGGGTGCCGATGCTGCACATGGATGAAACGCAGCCCCGCCCATCCCTTGAACTTCGGATTCGGCACTTTGGTTTCCTTGCCGGTCACGGGGTCTTCAGTTTCGTCGTAGTCCGCGCTGAAACCGAACATGTTGCGGTAAGGGCGCGGGTCCGTGATCCTCACGTTATACCAGACGGTGTG
>VGWF01000217.1 GCA_016873715.1 Lentisphaerota bacterium
AAAAGCTGGAGCGCATGCTCTCCGAGATCTGCGGCATGGCCGAGTTCACGCTCCAGCCGCTCGCCGGCGCGCACGGCGAGCTGACCGGCGTCATGCTGATGGCCGCCTACCACCAGGACCGCGGCAACGCCAAGACCCACATCGTGATCCCCGACGCCGCGCACGGAACCAACCCGGCCAGCGCGCGCATCGCCGGCTACGACGTGGTCTCCATCCCGTCGCGCAGTGACTGGCAGATGGACGTCGATGCGCTTCTGAAAGCCATCACGCCCGAAACCGCAGGCGTCATGCTGACCTGTCCCGACACGCTGGGCACTTTCACCGCGCGGATCCGCGAGATCGCCGACGCCGTGCACGCCGTCGACGGCCTCATGTACTACGACGGCGCCAACCTCAACGCGATCCTCGGCCGCTGCAAGCCCGGGCGCATGGGCTTCGACATCTGCCACGTCAACGTCCACAAGACCTTCTCCACGCCCCACGGCGGGGGCGGTCCCGGCGCCGGCCCCGTCGGGGTCGCCGAGCGGCTGCGGCCCTACCTGCCCATCTCCCGCGTGCGGACGCACAGCGACGGCACCTACCACCTCGACTACGACGCGCCGAAGAGCATCGGCTACATCGCGCCGTTCTACGGCAACTTCGCGATCCTCCTCCGCGCCTACGCCTACCTGCGCATGCTCGGCCGCGAGGGGCTGCGCGAGACGAGCGACATGGCCGTGCTGAACGCCAACTACATCCAGGAACGCCTGCGGCCGCACTTCGCCGCCGTCACCGCCGGCCGCTGCATGCACGAGTGCGTCTTCAGCGGGAAGCCCCTCGGCGCCCACGGCATCCACACGCTGGATCTCGCCAAGGCGCTGATCGACCGCGGCATCCATCCGCCGACCGTCTACTTCCCGCTCAACGTCCCCGAGGCCGTCATGATCGAGCCGACGGAGAGCGAAAGCCGCGAGACCCTCGACCGCTTCTGCGAGGCGATGATCGAACTCGCCGGCCTCGCCGAAAAGGACCCCGACGCTCTCCGCCGCGCCCCGGAGACCATGCCCGTCGGGCGCCTCGACGAGGTCGCCGCGGCGAAGCGAATGGACCTCGCCTACACCGCCGCCCCCGCCGCCGGCTGAACCGGGACGATTCCGCCGGATCCCAAGGCGGGAGCCCCGGCCACGGCGTTCGTCCCCTTGTCCTTGACCGTTGCGTCCACCGACGCCTGACGGCGGCGCCCGGGCTGCCGAACCCTGAGGATGCGCGCGGGGCGGATTCGTGGCATGATGCAGGCGCATGCGATACGCCATCGTCTCCGACATCCATGCGAACTGGCAGGCTTGGTCGGCCGTGCGCGACGACATCCGCAAGCGGCGCGCGGACACCATGGTCTGCCTGGGCGACATCGTCGGCTACGGGCCCAGCCCTGCCCGCGTCTTCGCCGACCTCGAGGCGAACTGCGGCAACTTCGTGCTGGGCAACCACGACGCGGCGGCGGCCGGAGATCTCGACACCTCCATCTTCAACGAGAACGCGCGCCGCTCGACGGTATGGACGGCCGCGCAGCTTGACCGCGAGACCCTGCGGCGCCTCGGGAGCGCGCCGATGGTGCTCGATGCCGAGGACATCCTGTTCGTTCACGCCGAGACGCCCGCGCCGGACGAGTTCGGTTACGTGGAGACGGCCGAGGACGCGCGCGCGTGCTTCGGGGCGACGGACGCGCGCTTCATCTTCGTCGGCCATACGCATGTCCCGCTGGTGTTCGCCCTCCGGCCCGACGGCACGATCGAAACGACGAGCCCCCCGGTCACGGTCGCGGAGAAGGGCTCGCGGTACCTGGTGACCGTCGGCTCCGTCGGCAATCCCGGCGACGGAACGGACAAGGCGAGCTACTGCATCTTCGACTCGGCGACCGGCACGATCGGCCTGAAGAAGGTCGCCTTCGACGTGGCGGCGTTCCGCGCCGAGCTCGATCGCGTTCCCGAACTGGCGCTGCCGTGGTTCCTCCGGCAGCACAAGGTCGACGCCGCGCGTCCGGCCGACGATCTGGCCGTGGCCGCCGGAAGCGTCGCGCGCACCCGGATCCGCGTGACGTCGAGCCGCGCGAGGATCCGGGTGAAGGCGAGCGCCCTGGCGCCCCGCGCGGGCGAACCCGCGAAGGCGCCGCAGGCGAGGCGGCGCAGGACCGGACTTGTTCTCTCCCTGATCGGCGCGGTGACGGTCGTTGCGCTCGCCGGGGTCTATTTCGCCCTTCGCCGCGGCACCCCGCCGCCGCCAACCGTCGCGGACGCGCCGACCGCCGCGCCATCCCCGCCTTCGGGCGCCACCCCTCCGTCGGTGCTTCCGGCCTTCCGCGCGGTCGCGTCGGGCGAGGAGTACAAGAGCGGACACACCAACCTTGCGTTGATGGCGATCGACGGGGATCCGGCCACGCGGTGGTGCTCGGGCGACGGGCTGGCGGAGCACTGGCTTCAGATCAACCTCGGCCGCGCGTTGCCGCTCGGTGGCCTGCGGATCGCATGGGAGCATCCGGACCTGGCCTACGGCTTCAAGATCGAGGGCAGCAGGAACGCGCGGACGTGGGCCCTCCTGGCGGAAGGCCGCGGGACCAGCGCCGACCTCATCGCGATCACGTCGGCCTTTGCCTACGTTCGGATCACGGTGATGACCCTGCCCGAGAAGAAGTGGGCGAGCATCGCCGAGGTGACGTTCTTCGATGCGGACGGGCGGGAAATCCGGGTCGCGCCGCCGGTCATCGAGGCCTCCGCCGCGCCACCGGTCGTCGAGGCCGCGGCCACGGCGCCGGACGTCCGGCCGCCGGCCGCCATGCCCTCGACGGGCGGCGCGACGGCGAAGCCGCCCGAGGGCCCGGACTCGCTCGCCCGGATCGCGGAGGCGAAGGACTACACGCTCGTGTACGACCTCGACCTCGCGAAGCTCGGCGCGACGGTCAGCTACGAAGCGGACAACACCGCCGCCGCGCCGCGCTTCGACCGCGTGGCCTATCTGATCGAGCTCAAGAAGGCGAACGCGCCTGCGAACTTCCTGTGGGTCTCGATGGACGCCTTCACGACGGAGGCCGCAAAGCTCGGCGTGCCGGTGTCCGGATCCGGGGCGGTGTTCCAGCAGACGGTGGAGAATCTCACCGTCATCACCGACGTCGACGGCATCGCCACCGGCGAGCGGATCGGACCGGGCAACATCGAGTTCTGGCCCTCCAACTACGGAACCAAGAACCCGGCGGGTGTCCCCGGCGCCAGCGACACGGACTACGACTTCGGAGACGCCCCGTCGAACCCGCAAGACGGGTACGGATCCATGCAGGTCCACCATACCGCGGCGAAACAGACGCTCTTCGCGGTCAACAACTGGCGCAAGGGCGGCGCAGGGGCCGACATCGGCATCGGCAACAGCGACAGCAAAGGGAAAGCAAGGAACACGCGCTGCTTCGACTGGACCTTCTCCGGCAGCGGCGGGACCTACTCGGACAAGCGGCTCAGGGTCTTCGTTCACCCCGCGCCGTGACGCGGCCCCGCTGTCGCATCGCCGTCCGCGCACGGGAAGACGTCGTCTCGCGTCCGGCTCCCGGGGCTTCCAATCCTTGGAAGCCCAATAGTCCGTATCTTCCAAGGGTTGGAAAACAGGAAGGCCCGGCGGGTGTCGGAGCCGTGCGCATCGCGGTCCCATCGCTGCGCGCCTCGGCGCTCGGGCGGCGGGGCCGCCGCCCCTCCCGGTCCGGAATCCGGATTCGATGACCCTCCGCCAGGGCGGATCGGACTCCGAAGTCCGCGCGTGGGGCGGGCGCTCCCGCCTGCCCGTCACCGGCGGAGGACGACCAGCCAGTCCTCGGCCGCATCGGCGGGAGGATCGCCGAGCGCGGCGGTCTTGCCGCCTTGCACGGAGTTCACGGTGCCGTTCACGAGGGCGCCGCCGGCGCGGGGGTTGAACCATTTCACGGCGAAGGCGCCCTGCGCCGCGGAGAGGTCGATCCCGGTGGTGCCGCCGCTGGGGAGATAGACGAGGTAGATCTCTCCCGGCTTGGCGAGGCAGAACTTCGAGTTGTCGTCCTTCGGGTTGCCGATGAGCGCATTGGCGCTGACCATCTCCGCGAACGGGATCTTCTCCGTGCGGAAGAAGTCCAGCGCGATGCGGCAGTAGTCCCAGCTCCGGTCGCGGCTGCGGAAGTCTTCGCAGACGAGGTCGTTCTCGGGCAGCTTGTAGCCAAAGTAGTATTCCACGCCGGCGCCTCCGGCCATGAGATTGCCCCACAAACATTGCTTGCGCACGTCATGCAGCGTGTAGGAATCCGAAGCGACGAAGCCCTCACCTTGCTTGCCTTTCGGTGGTTCCTTCTCGGACGCCGCGCCGCTGAAGCCCTTGTATCCGGGGTCAGGCGGCACGCCGAGGCTGGCGGAATTCTGCTCGTCGTGGGCAACGACCCAGGGGCGGCCCGCCTCCGCAGATTCCTTGCGCCACTGAAGCGTCTTCTTGTGCGACATCCACCATCCGGTCTGCATGGAGACGCCGGTGAGCAGGGATTTATCGCCGATGAGCGGGCGATACACTCGTTCCATCTCCGGGGGAAACGTGTGGAGGACGATGGGGTGTTTGTAAGGGTCGGTGTCGTGGAGGTATTTCACCATGTCGCGGACCTCTTCGGTGCTCTGTGTGTTCTCCTCGCCGATGTTCCAGTTCAAGGCGAGGGCGTGGCCAAAGCGCGCGATGAGTTCGCGGCAGTAGAGTTTGCGCTCAATGCCGAGTTTGCCGCCATCGAGGGCCTCGGGGAGTTCCTTCTCCGCGCGTTTGGGACCACCGAGGCGGTTGTCGTCGGATTCGTTCTCCTGAAGCTTGAAGTGCAGGTAGAGGCCGCGCGCCGTGGCGTGGTCGAAAACGATGCCCCACTGGTCGAGCTTGGAGCAGTCGTAGTGCAGCTTGGCGTCGCGCTCGACGAAGGGCCACACGTTGTCGCCGTCGCCTGCCGCGTTGTAGGTGAGGAAGGAGAAGGCGTTGACGCCCTTGTCCGCGAGATAGTTCAGCGCACCGATGAGGTTCTTGCCTTTGCCGCCGCGCCACGTCGGGTCGCCGCTTTTCCAATCGCCCGCGTGCGGTGCCCACGTCTTGAGCGGCCCTTTGTCGGGCTTTGCCGTCGTGGTGTCGTCGAAGTCCGTGAATGCCAGCATCGTCTCCGGCGCGTCGGGACCGGCTTTGAGGAAGTACTGCTTCGACCCCGCGAACTGGAGGTGATGCTTCCCCACGTACTGCAGCCGCCCCTGCGCGCGAAAATCGCGGCCCGTCTTGTCGCTGGCGGCAATGGCAAAGCCGCCAGTTTGTCCATCGAACGGCTTCACTGGAGTGCCCTTGCTGCCAAGCGCGGCCTCACCGCCCTTGCTGAAGGAAACGGCATAGCGCCACGCACCAGCCTTATCAGGTGACAGGTGCGCGCGCCATTTCGTGCCCGACTCGGCGGAGCTCTCGCCCGCGCCGCCGTCGGCCGCGAAGTAGCCCGGCACCGTATAGCTCGGGGATCCGCTTTCGTGCGTGAACGTCGCTGTCAGGTTGAAATCCGTGAAGGGATTCGGCTGCGTGTCGCGCTCGTGGGCGTAGGGCCCGTCGAGCGTGAGCGTGACCTTGTGCCACTGCTTTAACTCACCGCTCACCACCACCGAGCCGTCGCCATCC
>VGWF01000218.1 GCA_016873715.1 Lentisphaerota bacterium
CTGTCCGCTTCCCCTGGTCGCGCCAGCGCAACTATGCGTGGTTCGACTTCCGCGTGACGACACCGGGCGCGGGCGAGGTCTACGGCGAGCCCGGCGCCGTGCTCTGGCTCGACCGGCGCATCGCGCGGCCGGACACGATCCAGGCCGACTGGCTCGCCGCGCGAAGCCGCGACCGGTTCTTCCTCATGCTCGCCAGCCAGTCCGACGCCCCGTTGGCCGTGCGCCCGAACCTCGACGCCGCCTTCGCCGGCCTGCGCGACGGAGGGGTGCGCGTCTACGAAGGCACGAACGCAACGCCCGCGACGCTCGCGGCCGCGCCCGCCTGCGTGACGATCCCGCCGCGCGGCATGATCACGTTGTCGATCCCGGCCGAACCGCGCGACGGCCCGGTCCTCGGCACGCCGCTGGCCCGCGGACACTTCACCGCCCCGCTCGGCCCCTGGGGCACGCTCCATGCTTTCCGGATCCGCTCGCCGTTCGGCGACGACACGGTCTTCGTCACGCTGCCCGGCGACGCGGTCCCGGGCGCCGTGGCCACCCTGAAGCGCGGCGGAGGCGCCGCCGCCGCGGTGCTCCGCGACGACGCCTTCCCCTACGAGTTCAGCCTCGGCCCCTTCGCCCCCGGCGATGCCGTCGACCTCGAGTTCGCCATCGAGGCCGGGGCCGCGAAACCCGCCGCCTCCGCCACCCTCTCGCTCCCCGGCGGCTGACCCATGGACGCGGCCGCGACCCCGCGCCGCTTCGCATCGAGTGGAGGGCGCCGCTCCGTCGGCGCCGTACCGTGATCCTCCGGGCATCCCCGCCCGGCGGTATCCGACATCAGCCAAGGCCGGGGCATGTCCAACGGTCGTGCGCCGCCGCACGACTTGTGGCATGATGCCGGCCTTTCGAAAGGAACCAGTCATGGGCAGTCCGGCGCAGTTCGACAACGTGTCCGTCGTGTGCAAGGCCAACGTCTACTTCGACGGCAAGGTGGTCAGCCACAGCGTGCTCTTCCCCGACGGCACCAGGAAGACGGTCGGCCTGGTCTTCCCGGGCGCGTTCACGTTCAACACCGGGGCGCCGGAGGTCATGGAGATCGTGGCGGGAACCTGCCGCGTCCGGCTGGCCGGCGCGACGGAGTGGACCCCCTACGCGGCCGGCACGGCCTTCCGGGTGGCGGGGAACTCGAGCTTCGAGATCGCGGTCGACTCGGGCATCGCGGAGTACGTCTGCTCCTTCGTCTGACCGTCGAATTGACGGGCTTTTCCGCCTCATGCATAGTGTGAACCCTATGCATGATGCGCAGAAGATGCCGCCGGGCGTGGACGCGGGGCTCGCGCTCGTCCGGCGGCTGATGGTCGATTCGCTGGGCGACACGGTCCTTGCGCGCCTGCAGTTCGATGTCTCCCGGTTCCTCGGCGGCGGCAAGCTGCTGCGCGCCCGCGCGGCGCTCCGCCTGGCGTCCGTCGCCCGCGTACCGGCGGACACCCTCCTTCGCAGCGCGGCGGCCGTGGAACTGGTCCACGGCGCCAGCCTGCTCCACGACGACGTCATCGACGGCGGCCTCACGCGCCGCGGAGCGCCCGCGTTCTGGACGCAGTACGGCGCGCACGGCGCGATCCTGGCCGGCGACATCCTCCTCGGGAAGGCCCTCAACGTCCTGAGCCTCACCCGGGAGCCGGACCTGATCGCCGACCTCGCCCAGGCCGTGGCCGAGGTCTGCTCCACCGAGAGCGAGCAGGAACTGCTGCTGCGCGGCCAGCCCTCGGACTGGTCCACGGCGCTCCGGCTTGCCCGCCAGAAGACCGGTCCGCTCTTCGCCTTCGCGGCCCTGACCGCGGGCAACGGCGACCCGGCCCTCCGCGCGGCGCTCCGGGAGGCGGGCTACCTTGCCGGCACGGCCTACCAGCTTTCCGACGACGTCCTCGACGCCGTCGGCGACTCCGCCGCCGCGGGCAAGACCCTCGGCACCGACATCGCCCGCTCGAAGGGCACGGCGGCAACCGCCCGCAACGGCGACACGGCCGACGCCGTCGCCGGGGTCGGCGACCTTTGCGCCACGTCCCTTGCGCAACTGGATGCCTGGCCCGAGGTGCGGGCCGCGTGGGCGGTCTACCTGAATCTCGATCTCGGGCCGGCGATGGCGAAGAACGTGCACGTTGCCCCGACGACCGCCGCACCGTGAGCCTCCGCATCCAGACCCGGACCGCCGCCGCAGGGCTTCTCCTCGCATCGATCGCGGCCGGCGCGGCCGGCGCGGCCGACGCGCCCGCGTGGCGCGAGGACTTCCGCGAGCTGCCCAAGGGCGCCGAGACCAAGGGCAAGCCCGGCACCCCCGCGGCGGTCTTCGAGGCGGCCGACGTCCAGCAGGCGGAGGACGGTCGCGCGCTGCGCATGACGGCCGACAAGGCCACCGCCTCGTTCTTCCTCCCGGTCGA
The DNA here is from genome assembly GCA_016873715.1 of Lentisphaerota bacterium. Lineage (GTDB taxonomy): Bacteria > Verrucomicrobiota > Kiritimatiellia > PWTM01 > PWTM01 > VGWF01. The sequence goes on from VGWF01000218.1 coordinate 2,421, forward strand.
CGGCGTCGACCTTCGCAAGACGCCGGTCCTCCGCTGGCGCTGGCGCGTGACGGAGCTCCCGGCCGGCGCCGACGGGCGCGAGGCGGCGAAGGACGACCAGGCGATCGGCCTCTACCTCGGCACCGGCGGCCTGTTCGGCAAGACCAGCCTCGCGTGGCGCTGGGAAACCGAAACGCCCGTCGCCGCCACCGGCACCGCCTCCTACGCCGCCGGCGTGGTGAAGGTCCACTGGATCGGCCTCCGGAACAGGGAAAGCGGCGCGGACTTCGTCGTCGAGGAGCGCAACGTCGCGGACGACTGGAAGGCGCATATCGGCGGCGATCTGCCGAAGTCGTTCACGCTGAGCGTGAGCTGCAACAGCCAGTACACCGGCACCAAGGCCGCCGCCGAGCTCGACTGGATCGAGTTCCGGCCGGCGACCAACGCGCCGCCGGCACCCTGAGGAACGTCCCATGCGGATCCGCTCCTCCACGGGAGCCTTCCTCTTCGCCGCATGGACCGCCGTGTCGTCCGGCGGCGCCGGCGCTCGCGAACCGGCACCCGCACGCTACCACGTCGAACAGGGCCGATTTGTCGACTCGGCCGCGCGGCGCCCGATCCCGGTGCGCGGCTTCAATTACGTCCGCCTCCATTCCAGCCATGGCACCTTCGATCCGCGCCACTACGACCGGGCTGCGGCGGACGAGATGTTCGGCCGGCTGCGGTCCGATGGCTTCAACACCGTGCGTGTCTTCATCAACGGCCACGCGGGCCTCTCCGGCGCGGTGGCCCGAGCCGGGCAGGCCGGCCTGTCGGCGCCCTATCTCGCCACCCTGGCGGACTTTCTCGTGCGCGCCGGGTCGAACGGCATCGCGGTGGTGCTTTCGATGGATTCCTTCCCGCGCGTGCCGCCCTACACGCATGGCCTGGGGGCGCCGCAGCCCGGGATTCACCCGGCCAACGCCGAACTGCTCTGCGCCGGCCATGTTGAGGCCAAGGCGACCTACCTGCGCGACTTCGTCGCGGGGCTGCGGGCGGCGGCCCCCGGGGCGCCGGATGCCATCCTCGCGTGGGACCTCCAGAACGAGTTGTGCTACGCGGTCGCCCCGCCGTTCGCGCAGGCCACCGGCACGGTCACGGCGGCCAACGGCCGCGCCTACCGGGTGCCGGAGCAGCGGCAGGAGCTTGCGGACGACTCCGCCGTCCACGTCATCGACACCTGGACGCAGGCCCTCCGGGAGGCCCAGCCCGGCGCCGTTTCCTGGGCCGGCGTCTTCACTTTCAAGGCCGTCGGCCGGTCGGGGCCGGGCGATTTCCGTGTCGAGAAGGCCGGCTGGAAGAACCGCGTCCCCTTCCGTCCAACGGCGATCCTCCGGTCCAGGGCCGACGTGCTCGACCTCCATTTCTACTGCGCCGACGCCGACGGTTTCGCCGCCGACCTCGCGTCGGTCGAGTGGGACACCGTTCGGCACCTGGCCCGCGAACGGGGCGTGGCGGTGGTCGCGGGGGAGTTCGGCGCCTTCAAGTCGCGCTTCCCCGGGTCCGCCCCGGCCGCCGCATGGATGGCGGACCTCGTCCGGCTCTTCGCCGATCGCGGCATCGACGGATGGCTGCACTGGACCTACGACACGCACGAACAGGACGCCGAACTCTGGCATGCCTGCGCCGACGGCGGGGCCATCTACCGCGCTCTGCGCGTCCATCGCTGAAGCCGTCACCGACCGCACCGGTCCCTCCGTCGAGGTCCCGCTTTTCCCTTGTCCGACCCTCACGCCTTGCCCAAGATGGCAGGGTGCGGTACCGCCGCACAAGGAGACCGCCCATGACGACCGGATGCCGGATCGCCCTGCTCGCCGGACTGGCCGCGATCGCGGGGCTCGCGACGGGCGCGCCCGCGCCGAAGCCGAACGTCGTGCACTTCGTCATCGACGAACTCGGCTACTACGAACTGTCCTGCATGGGCCATCCGCACATGCGGACGCCGAACGTGGACCGCCTCGCGGCGGAGGGCATGCGGTTCACGCAGGTGCTGGCGGGCGGACCCGTCTGCGCGCCGACGCGCTGCGCGTTGATGACCGGCAAGCACCTCGGCCACGCGTCCGTCCGCACGAACGGCGGCGGCACGCCGATCCAGGCCGGCGAGGCGACGATCGCGTCGGTGCTCAAGGCCGCGGGCTACGCCACCGGCGGCTTCGGCAAGTGGGGCTGCGGCAACCGGGGCACGACGGGCGTGCCGGAGCAGCACGGGTTCGACGTCTTCTTCGGCTACTACGACCAGGTCCACGCGCACACCTACTACCCGCCCTACCTGATCCGCAACAGCGAGGAGGTTCCGCTCGACGGCAACCCGTCCGGCGGGCGCGAGGGAAAGACCTACTCGCAATACCGGATCTTCGACGAGGCGTTGGCCTTCCTGCGGGCGAACAAGGACCGCCCGTTCTACCTCTACCTCCCCTTCACGCCGCCGCACGGCATGTTCGACATTCCCGACGACGACCCCGCGTGGGCGCTCTACAAGGACAAGGACTGGCCCGGCGTCAACGACGGCCACGATCCGAAGGCCTACGCGGCGATGGTCGCGATGATCGACCGGCAGGTCGGCACGATCCTCGCATTTCTCAAGGAGGCCGGACTCGAGGAGCGCACGCTGGTCCTCTTCAGCGGCGACAACGGGGGCAACCCGTACTTCAAGGACGCGCAGCACCCGCGCGGCTTCCACGCGCCCAACGTCGATCCGCGGACCGGCGTCGAGTTCCGCGGCGGCAAGGGCGACCTCTTCGAGGGCGGCCTGCGCGTCCCGTTCATCGCGCGCTGGCCGGGCCGGATCGCGGCGGGCCGCGTGTGCGACCATGTCGGCTACTTCCCCGACGTGCTGCCGACGCTCGCGGAACTGGCCGGTGCGGCATGCCCGGCGGCGATCGACGGCGTTTCGTTCGTCCCCGCGCTGCTGGGCGAGGAGGCCGCCGGCCGGAAGCAGGCTCAGCACGAGTTCCTCTACTGGGAGTCGCCGGGCAACATCGCGGTCCGCCTGGGCGCGTGGAAGGCCGTTCGCAGCCGGAAGCGGGAGGACTGGAAGCTCTTCGACCTTGTGAAGGACATCTCGGAGACGACCGACGTCGCCACCGCCAATCCGGACATCCTCAAGCGCATGGCCGCCCTCGCCGAGAATGCCCA
>VGWF01000219.1 GCA_016873715.1 Lentisphaerota bacterium
GGGGAGGAACGACCACGGATTGCGCGGATCCCACGGATTCGATGAGGACGGCCCGGAGGATGGCAAGCGAATCGGGGGGAAGATGAATGAGGACACCGGACCGGGAGGGCCGCGCTCCGCGCGGCCGAACGCGGAACCACGGATGGCACGGATCGCACGGATCCGACGAGAACGGCCCGGAGGATGACAACCGAATGGGGGCAAACGAATGAAGACGCCGGAGCGGGAGGGCCGCGCTCCGCGCGGCCGCAGGCTGAACCACGGATAGCACGGATCCCACGGATGGAAACGGTCCTTCCGGCACTTCTCTCTATCCGTGAAATCCGTGGTGCCCGAAGGCCGGGAGGAACGACCACGGATTGCGCGGATCCCACGGATTCGATGAGGACGGCCCGGAGGATGGCAAGCGAATGGGGGCAACCGAATGAGGAAAGGGGCGGGAGTCGAGGGGCGAGGGGCGGGGGCCGGCCGTGTCGAGGGACAAGTGCCGAGTGTCGATCAGCGCTTGAGATTCGTGCTTCCCCGCCCCGGTTGGATGTCGGTTGTTGGAGATTGGCTGTTGGATGTTGAGTCCGCCCAGGCAGGCAGGAGTGCCTGCCCCACGGCGATCCGTTCCTTCGCTCCGGCGCCTCACGGGCGGTAGATGAAGGAGTCCCAGTAGGCCCGGTCGGTGGCGTAGACATCCACCGGCGTTCCGGGCGTACGAACGGCGGGGAGGATGCCGTAGAAGGGGGTTTCGCGAAGGTAATGCTCGTTGGGCCGGAAGCCGGGCATGTCGAATCGCTTGATCCGCTCCAACTGGGCGCGCGCGGCCCCGACGGCGGCATGCAAGGTCCGATAATCGGGATCGGCCTTGGAGGCGAAGACGGGGCGATGCGCGCCGCCGCCCGGCCTTGCGAAGCCGCCGGCATCGGAGTTCAGCGGGACGAGCAGGAGGAGCGAAAGCTGCGGGCGGCTCAGGTTGTAGAGGATGTGGTTCGAGAACCGGTAGCGCGGGTCCTTGTGGTTGATGCGGGTCCCGCCGAAGCCGACGCCCAGCACATCGTCGCCGGGCGAGAGCGGAAGCCGCGTGGCCTTGTCGTGGCACTCCGAGCACCGGCGCTGCAGAACCGCGGCCGTGGCCGGACCCCATCCGTCCACCGGCGTGCCGCGGCCGATCATGCCGGTGCCCAGCGCCGCGTAGGTCCCCGGGTAGGGCGCGCCGCTCTCGATCCACAGCCGGACCATCGTCCGCTCGGCCTCCGCGGCCTTCACGCCGTGATGCCCGCCCTCCAGCTTGTCGAGCAGCGGACTGGCCGACGACCCGATGGCCCGCGGCGGGAGATTGCCGCCGGCGTTGCGTCCGTCGCGGAACTGCTCGCGGATCGTCAGCATGAAGTAGGCATGGGAGTAGAACGGGCCGCGATCGCCCGTGAGGACTACGCCGCCGGCCCGGGGACCGCCCTTCGCCGTCTTTGCGTAGCCGTGGCAGTCCGCGCAGTGCCGGTCCAGGATCGGCTGGATGTCGCGCGGGAAATCGAACACCTCCGGCGTCCCGGGGACCGGCGCGGGGACGCTCGGCCGGCGCCTCATGGCCAGCGGCAGGGCGCCGCCGGACGGCGTCCGCGTGCGGTCCTCGTGACAGCCCACGCAACCCAGGGTCTCGCCGGGCTGCACGGTGAGGAAGCTCTGCATCCGCTTCACCGACCGCCCGCGCGCGTCCAGCGCCACGAAGAACAGGCTCCGCAGCGCGGGCAGTTCCATGTGGGCCGAACCGTCGGCTTCCACCGGCACCGTGCCGAGCACGCGCTCGAGCGTGAACGTGCCGCCGTAGCTGACCGGCTCCCAGCCGCCGCTGAAGTTCACCGGCTTGGGCAGGGCCTCGAGCACCAGCAAGCTGCGGATCTCGCCCGGCTTCACCCCGTCCATCATCCGGCCGAGGTGGACCTGCTCCAGCGTGACGACGCCGGTCGGCCGGGACGGATCGACCCGGTTCACGGGGATCGCCTCCCGCGCCCGCGCCTGCAGGGGCCGCGGCTCGTGGACGCGCATGCGGCCGTCGGGCGCCCTCCACGCCTCCGGCAGCGCGAACACCGTCCGGCAGGCGCCCGTGCCGTCCATCAGGAGGATCTCGGTACCGCGCGCGACGAGGAACGCATCCTCCGAAATCGGGTACGGATCCCGGAGATCCGACGCTTCGCTGATCCGCCTCGCGGAGGCCGGTTGATCGGGCCCCAGCGCGGGACTGACCACGGTCACATGGCCCTCGTGCTCGTTGCGGCCGTGACCGGGCGAGAACGAGGCGACGACCTTGCGCGTGCCCGGGATCGGCTTGGCGTCGAGCATGACCGTGCCGACCTGCTGGTTGCCGTAGTACACCATCTGGCCCGTGCCGTCGGGGTTCATCGTCCAGAGGTGATGGAACCAGACCTGGCTGCGATCGATGTACTCCCAGCGCTGGTGCAGGATCCGGCCGTCCGGCAGCGGCCAGGGCGTGTTGTCCTGCTCGATGTTCGACGAGAGCATGCGGATGCCCGAGCCGTCGGCCTCGCAGCGGTGGAGCACGGCGACGCGGACGTACCAGCAGTTCACCATCCGGTTGCAGCGCGACGAGCAGAAGACGATCCCGCCGTCCGCGGTGTAGGTGGGCTCGAGATCGTCGAACGGACCGTCCGTCAGCCGCCGCAAGCTCTGTCCGTCGCACCCGATCTCGTGGAGGTGGTAGTAGGGCTGGCCTCCCCTGCGATACGAGAAGAGGATCTTCCGGCCGTCGTAATGCACCTGCGGATCGCGCACGCCGCCCTGCGGATCGTCGAGCAGCACCGTCACCCGGCCGGTGCGGAGATCCATCCGGCAGAGCCTGCCGCCGTCGTGGTAGAGCTTCCGGTCGGGGTCGTTCGACCACGTGCCGAAGTTGGCGTACCAGTGCCCGTCGGAGTCCACCATCCGGACGGCGAAGACGATCTTGTCGACGCCGAGTGACACGAGCCGGGCGGCGGCTTCCCTGCCTTGCGCCTCCTGCCGCCGGCGCTCCGCCCCCTCGTCTCCAAGGGGCTCCGCGTGCGGCGTGTCGGAAAGGCGGATGTCATCGACGTTGATGTGGCCCCAGCCCCCGCGGGCGCGGTCGGCCACGCGCAGCCGGACGCTCTTCCCGCGCAGCGACGTCACGTCCCACGTGTACGCCTCCAGCAGCTCGAGATTCTTCCCCGTCGCCGTGCGCACCACGCGGTCGCCGAGCAGCAGTTCCATGCACGTCTGGTCGCGGAAGCCGCCGCCGCCGATCAGGAAGTTGATGCAGGCCGCGTCCACGGTGAACTCCGGCGACGTCAGGGTTCCCGTGGAGTTATCGCCACCCAGGTACATGTTGACCAGCCCGCCGCCGGTGAACCCGGAGACCGGCTGCTGATCCGGAAGGGTGCCGCGCGCGGGGCCGCGGCCAAAGGCCTGTCCCTCCACCGTCCATCCCGCGTAGTCGGCCCCCTCGAAATCGGCCAGAACCCGGTCGGCCGCGGTCCGCAACGGGGCGGCGAGCGCCGTCGCCACGAGCAGGATCCGGCCCGCGCGCCGGAAAGAACCTCGATGGGGACGCTTCATGCCGCGACCATGCCTGACGCCCGGCCCGCAGGCAACCACGGAGGCGCCTGATCCCGGACCCGCGACGGAGCCGGCGTGCCGGACACGATGGCACCCGGCCGGGCATCGGCCCGCCCGCCGGCCTACTTGGCCTTCGCGGCGCCGTAGTCGGCGCCGGCAAGGCTGTTCGTGACCGAGGCCTTCCAGGCTTCCAGGGCGGCGGTCATCCCCGCGACGCGCGCCGGATCCTGCGCGGCGAGGTCCGTCGTTTCCTTCGGGTCCTTGGAGACGTCGTAGAGCAGCACCCCCGGAAGGGCTTCGTCGGACGTGCCGCCCTTCTTCCCCTTGCCGGCCTTGTCGCCCTTCGATCCGCGGCCGGCCGCGGGGTTCGCATGCAGCTTGTACGGCCAGTCCAGCAGCGCGGCGTGGCTCTGCGGACTGCGCGCGCTGCTCCAGAAACCGATCGGGGCGGGGCGCGCCTTCATCGTTCCGTCGAACAACGGGAGAAGGCTGACGCCGTCAAGCGGCCGGACCTGGTTCTTCGCCTCGGCGCCCGCGGCGGCGAGGATGGTCGGGTAGATGTCGGACGTGCAACAGGGCAGCCCGCTGGTGAACGGCTTCGGGATGCGCGCCGGCCACTCGACGATGCCGGGCACGCGCAGGCCGCCCTCCCAGAGCGTGCCCTTCGCGCCGCGCAGGCCGCCGGTGGACTTCGCCCCCGCCGCCCCGCCGTTGTCGCTGCAGTACCAGAGCAGCGTGTTGTCGCTCACCTTCAGCTCGCGCAGGGCCTCGCGCAGTTTGCCGACGTTGCGGTCGATGGCGGCGATCTCGCCGCAGTAGTTCTGCTCGCCCTCCGGCAGCGACGCGTAGGGCGCCCTGTCGGCGGGAAGCGCCTCGTGCGGCACGTGCGGGTTGCCGAACCACACGACGACGAAGAAGGGCCTCGCCGAAGCGGCCTGCTTGCGGATGAACTTCAGCGCCTCATCCATGCTGATGTCCGAACCGTCGCCGTGGAACTTCTCCGGCACACCGTTGCGACCGAGCACGGGGTCGAGGTCGAAGAAGTTGTCGGCGGAGACCCACTCATCGAACCCGAGCTTCCCGGGCGAGAGCGGATCGGCCGCCAGGATGGCGCGGCCCGGCATCTCCTTCGTGTTCCGGTCGCCGTTCTTCCCGTTGAGGTGCCACTTGCCGAAGTGGCCCGTCGCGTAGCCGGCCGACTGGAGGACCTGTGCGACGGTGATCTCCTGCGCGCGGATGGGCGAGCCGGGGCCGAAGGTGCCCATGCGGTGCGGGTGGCGTCCGGTCATGATGCTGGCGCGCGTGGGCGAACAGTTGAAGTGCGCGGTGTAGAAGCGGTCCATGCGCAGGCCGCCCGCCGCAAGCGCATCGAGGTTCGGAGTCTTGAGCTCGGGGTGACCGTTGTAGCCCGTGTCGCCCCAGCCCTGGTCGTCGGCCATGACCAGCACAACGTTCGGACGTCCCGCGGCCTGCGCCACCGAAGCTGCCAGCAGCATCGCAAGGACGATCATCCGTGTCTTCATCGTTCGGCTCCCTTCATCGCAGGACGACGATTCGCCATCCGCCGCGCCCGGCCCTTTTTCCCACGGATCGGCGGAGAACATCAACATCGAATAGCCCACGGCCAACCGGGGATGGAGGGCACGGATCTCTTCCGCGGAAACGCGGCGAACCATGGATCCAGCGTTCGGCCGCGCGGAGCGCGGCCTTCCCGGCCGGTGTCCGCATTCGTTTGCCCCCATTCGCTTGCCATCCTCCGGGCCGTCCTCATCGAATCCGTGGGATCAGTGCCATCCGTGGTCGTTCCTCCCGGCCATCGGACACCACGAATTACACGGATTTCACGGATAGAGAGAAGTCCCGGAAAGAGCGTTCCCATCCGTGGGATCCGGGCTATCCGTGGTTCAGCCTGCGGCCGCGCGGAGCGCGGCCCTCCCGGCCGGCGTCCTCATTCGTTTGCCCCCATTCGCTCGCCATCCTCCGGGCCGTCCTTAGCCCC
>VGWF01000220.1 GCA_016873715.1 Lentisphaerota bacterium
AGGATTCCTCGCACGACGTCTCTCCCCGCGCCGCGGGCCGGCCGGCCCGCGGACGCCCCGGTATTGTCCGCGTCCCGCGGCACGATTGCAACCCGGCCGCCCCGCGGGGGCCGCCTGCGGACTTGAAACCCGCCCTGTCCCGGCGGATGATGCCCAGCCATGCGCCCGCGGGCGCCGAACCCGAACGACAGGAGATCCCGATGAACCGCCGCCGCTTCCTTCAGTCCGCCGCCGTTGCCGCCCTGGCCGCGCCGCTCGCCCGCGCCCAGGCCCCGCGCAAGGAGGCCGTCCTCAACCTCGGCAGCCAGGAGGGCCGCCTGCCCGGCGCCTCGCTGAAGGAGAAGGTCGCCAACCTCGCCGCATGGGGCGGGGTCGGGCTTGAACTCGGAGGCAACCCGAAGGGGCGCATCCAGGAGATCCGCGACGCCATCGCCGGCACGAACGTCAAGGTGAGCGCCCTGTGCTGGGGCGCGCACAAGGGCGACCTCGTCTCCCTCGACCTGGAGAAGCGGAAGAAGGGCATCGAGGATCTCAAGGACGCGCTCAACACCGCCGGCGAGCTCAAATCGACCGGCGTCATCTTCGTCCCGTGCTTCAACAAGGAGAGCGAGCTGCCGCCGGCGGAGCTGGACAAGATCCTCGCCGACATCCTGCCCGACATCGCCGCGCACGCGGTCAAGGCCGGGTCGCGCGTGCTTATCGAACCGCTCAACAAGGGCGAGACCTTCTACATCAACCGCATCGAGCAGGCCGCCGCCATCTGCAAGCGGATCGACTCCCCGGGCCTCGGCCTGATGGGCGACTTCTACCACATGTCGAAGGAGGAGACCGACCAGGAGAAGGCCTTCGTCGACGGCGCGCCGTGGTTGTGGCACGTCCACCTCGCCACCGGCAAGTCGCGCATCCTGCCCGCGCAGGAGGAGCACAGCTACGTCGAGGGCATGCGCGGCCTGCGCAAGATCGGCTACACGCAGTACTGCAGCCTCGAATGCGGCTGCCGCAAGGGCACCGACCCGATGGTCGAGATCCCGAAGGCCTTCGCCTTCCTGCGCGAGCAGTGGAAGCTCGCCGGCGCGTAGCCGCTCAGCGCCGGGCGGCGCCGGCGGGGGACGATCCCCCCGCATCGGACACCGTGCGCCGACGCGAGATCGCGTACAGCGGGATGCCGGCCGCGAGAACGCCCAGCGCGACGGCCGCAACGGCCGGTCGGTAGGCGACGGCCTGCCAGGCCAGCCACGCGCAGACGGCGCAGAACACGGCCGTCGTGAACGGATAACCCCACGCGCGGACGGGCCGCGGCCGCCCGGGGTCGCGCCGGCGGAGCACGCCGACCGCCACGCTGGTGGCGAGGTAGAACAGGTAGACCGGCGCCGCCGTGTAGAGCAGCGTGCCGGTGAAGGAGCCGAGGACCAGCACGAGCGCCACCGCCAGCACCCCCTGGACCGCCAGCGCGCGGACGGGCGTGCCCGTGCGGCCGTTCCATGCGCCCAGCGGGCGGAACATCGCGTGGTCCGCGCCCACCGCGTAGGAGATCCGGGCACCGGCGAGAATCAGGCCGTTCACCGCCCCGAGCGTGGAGACGCACACGAGCGCCGCGACCCAGGCCGCCGCGCCGGGCAGCACCGGGGCGACGGCCTCCGCCGCCACGGCGGTCGCGGACGCGAGACCCGCGCGCCCGCCCCGCGCGTGCAGGAACGCCGCGTTCGCCGCGAGGTAGAGCACCGTCACGGCGGCGGTCCCGAGCACCAGCGCTCGCAGCACGTTCCGCCCCGGATCGCGCACCTCCGCCGCGACGTAGGCCATCTCGTTCCACCCGCCGTAGGTGAACAGGACCAGGATCAGGGCGACGGACGCCGGAAGCGGATCCGCCACGCCCGCAACGGCCGCCGGACTCGGCGCCGCGAGCGCGAGCCCCGTCACGGCCAGCAACCCCGCCCCCTTGAGCAGGGTCAGCGCGTTCTGCGTCCGCACACCGGACCGGACGCCGGCGATGTTGACGAGCGTCAGGAGGGCGACGGCGAGGGCGGCGAACAGGCGGCCGGCCTGGGGGATCGGCCGCCCCAGCCAGCCCTCCGCGACCGGCGCCGCGTAGGTCGCGAACGCGAAGGCCATCACGGCGATGTCGCCGGGGCGGACGACCGAGAGCTGCAGCCAGCCGAACAGGAATCCCGCGCGCGGGCCGTAGGCGCGGGTCAGGTAGGCGTAGTCGCCGCCCGCCTCGGGATAGGCCGCGGCGAGTTCGGCGTAGCCGAGCGCACCGAAGAGCGAGACGATCCCGCCGGCCAGCCAGAGGCCGAGCAGAGCGGCCGCACCCGGCACGCCCCGGGCGACGTCCGGGGCCACCTGGAAGATGCCCGCGCCGACGATGATGCCGACGATCAGTCCGACGGAATCCCCGAGCGTCAGGATCCGCCGCGGCCCCGCGCCCGCCGCTCCGGACATCACAACGCCCCCCGCGGCTCGCCGGCCGGCGCGGCGGGAGTCCCCAGGCCGGAAGCCCCGAACGGAGGACGCCCGGTTCGAAGCCTTGGGGTTTCCGCCATGGGGGCTTGCTTCGTGCTTCGGAATTCCCGCTTCATGCTTCCGCGCCGCCGCGGCGCGGTCGCGCGGTCATCGCTTCTTCAGCGTCACGCCGATGCCGGACTCGCTGAGGTTGATGTAGACGGTCTCCAGCGCCGGGTTGGTCGTGATGGCCTGGAGGTAGGGCGGATGCGCCATGCGCTCCACCATGTTGTGGGCGACGATCAGGCCGCCGGGCTTCACGAGCGGGAGGAGCTTGTTCAGGTAGTCGACGTAGCCCTCCTTGTCGGCGTCGAGGAAGAGCAGGTCGATCGGCTCCTTCAGCTTCGTCACCTCGACGTGGGCGTCGCCCTCGACGATCGTGATGATGTCGCCGACGCCGGCGCGCGCGAAGTTGGCCCGGGCTTTCGCGGCGCGGTCCTTGTCGATCTCGTAGGTCGTCAGCTTCCCGCCGGTGGCCTTCAGCGCGAGGCTGAACCACAGGCCGGAGTAGCCGACGGAGGTGCCCAGCTCGACGACGTGCTTCGCGCCGATGCTCTCGGCCAGCACGCGGAGGATGCGGCCGTCGTGGGTCGGCACGCTCATGCTGCCGCGGCGCTGGTTCGCGAAGACGTCCTCGATCACGCCGAGGATCTTCGTCTCGACGTCATTCGCGGGAAGCGTCTTCGCTTCGAACGACACGCGCGGCTTCCCGGCGGGCTCCTGGGCCGGCGCGGCGGCCGGCAGCGCGAGACACGCGGAGGCGAGAAGACCGGCCGGCAGCAATCGGAGGGCATTCATGGCTTCTGTTCCTTTCACCCGCCGGCCCGCGGCCGGCGCGCGGAGAGGATAGGACGTGCCCCCCCGCGGTGTCGACTCCCGCGGCAGGGCCGATGGCCCATGGCCGATAGCCGATTGCCAACAGCCGACGGGCGACCGGCCCTTGGCTGTTGGCGATCGGCGGTCACTCCGGCACGGCCTCGCCGCGCGCGGCGCGGGCCTCGCGGGTTGTGTAGAGCGGATGCGACGGCGCCAGCCCCCGCAGGAAGTTGTCGCGCAGGGACCGGGCCGCGCCCGCGGCCCGCCGGGCCTCGCGCACCTCCGGGGTCAGGTGACGCTTGCCGGTCACGGGAGAATCCTCGATGGAGCGGATCCAGCCGGTGATCTGCCGGGCGCACGACTCGGCCCGGGCGCGGATGGCCGCGAAAGCCGCCGCGTGACGCTTGAGCGCGGGACGGCGGACGATCACGGCCATCATGGAGCGAACCTCGCCGGCGCTGCCGCGGGCGATGGCCAGGAAGGAGAGCAGCTCCCGCGTCGTTGCGCGCTCGAAGCCCTCCGCGATGTTGTTCGAAACCGACAGCGACGCCCGGTCAAACTGGTTGCGGAATCCGCTGCTGAGCCGGACGCCCGGGGTCTCGAGAAGATCCAGCGCATCGTTGTACAACTCCGCGGCCTCCTGCCATGCGGGAAGGTCCTCGAACCGGGTGTACTTGGCCATGACCGCTTCCTCCAGTTTGTGCGAGACATCAGCCGTAATCGGAAGCCATAGTCAATCGCAAATCGCCAATAGCCAATCCCCCCTCGGCGATCGGCTATCGGCTATCGGCCATTGGCCATCGGCTCTCGGCCATCGGCTCTCGGCCATCGGCTATTGGCTATTGGCCATCGGCTCTCGGCCATTGGCCATCGGCTATCGGCCATTGGCTATCGACTATCGGCTATTGGCCGTTGACCGGCCCTTGCCCCCCGCCGAGTCGCACCGGGGTCATGCGGGGGGTGAGCGCATGCAGGATGGCGAAGGCCGTGACATACGCCCCGCCGGCCATGGCAAACATCGGCCAGTAGTGCCCCGTGGTCTGGAGGATCCACCCCGCCGACTGCGAGAAGGCCATCGCCGAGACCGACCCGAACATCCCCCCGAGCCCGACCACCGAGGCGACGGCCCGCTTCGGGAACATGTCGGACACCATCGTGAAGAGGTTGGCCGACCATCCCTGGTGCGCCGAGGCCGCCAGCCCGATCAGCGCCGTGGCGACCCACACGTTCGACGCCCGCGCGGCGAAGACGACCGGCACGACGCACAGGGCGCAGGCGAGCATCGCCGTCTTCCGGCTTGCGTTCACGCTCCAGCCGCGGCGCAGCAGCGCCGAGGACAGCCATCCTCCCCCGACGCTGCCGAGGCAGGTCATCGCGTAGACCGCCACCAGCGGCGGCCCCAGGTTGATCAGGTCGAGCCCGTGCCGCTGGTGAAGGAACTTGGGAAGCCAGTAGAGGTAGAACCACCAGATCGGCGCCGAGAAGCTCATGCCCGTGACGAACGCCCAGGTCTGCCGGTGTCGCAGGAGGTCGCGCCACGGCACCGGCTGCGACGGCGGATCGGGCGGATCGCTCCGGATCAGCTCCAGCTCCCGCGCCGTCACCCGCGCCGACTCCCCCGGCGTCGCCAACAGCGCCATCCACGCCGCAAGCCACACCAGGCCGGCCGCGCCGAAGATCACGAAGGCCGCAGGCCACCCGGCCCGCACCGCGAGCCAGGGCACCGCCAGCGGCGCGAGGATCGCGCCGACGTTGGCCCCGGAATTGAAGAGCCCGGTCGCCAGCGCCCGCTCGCGCTTCGGGAACCACTCCGCCACCGCCTTCACCGCCGCCGGGAAATTGCCCGCCTGGCCGAGACCGAGGGCGAACCGCGACACCCCGAAGCCGAAGGCCGAGCGCGCGAGCGCGTGCAGCGCGGTCGCCACGCTCCACGCCGCCATCGCCCATGCGTAACCCGCCCGCGTGCCGATCGCGTCGATCAGGCGGCCGAACGCGACGAGCCCGATCGCGTACGCCGCCTGGAACGCCGTGACGATGTGGCCGTACTCGATCTCGCTCCAGCCGATCTCCCGCTGCAGCGTCGGCGCGAGGATGCCGAGAATCTGGCGGTCCATGTAGTTGATCGCCGTCGCGGCGAGCAGCAGCCCGCACACGAACA
>VGWF01000221.1 GCA_016873715.1 Lentisphaerota bacterium
GGGCCAGCCCGACCGCGGCGGCAGCCAGCACACCGAGGACACCCGCCAGGCGCTTCATGGCGAACCTCCAAACCTCTGCCGGAGCCGATTCGGCACTCGCAGCCCGCTTCCCCTCACCAGTTCCACGGTCCCCGCCCGGGCCCGATGCAGCCTAAGCGCAATTATACCTGAACGGCAGCCCGGCCAGGCCGCAAGACGGGCACCGAGCGGCCTGGGCCGCAACAGGTTGTCCCGCAGTGGATGCGGTGCCAGGGTCGCGCCCCGCGAGCCCCGCTGTCAACCCGGGACGCCCCGTGGTGGCTCCTGCCTGGTCCCCGGGCTGGCGTTCCCCGCGCGGGATGGGCGGGATCCCGGCTGGACCGGAGTCGCCGCGGCGCGGAAGCGACCGAACCGGGACTCAACCCGTGTCGGCCAGCGATTCCGCAACAGCCCATAGCCTCCGCCGGCTTCCGTTGTCCGCCCGCGGCGGTGCTGGTACACTCTGCTGCCCGTTACCGGGGGCGGGGGCCGGGAAGACTGCCTTCCCAGGGGGAGAGGCGATGAAGATCCACGAGTACCAGGCAAAGGAACTCTTTCGGAGGTACGCGATTCCGGTGCCCGAGGGGGCCGTGGCGGAGACGCCCAGCGAGGCCCGGGCGATCGCCGCGGGCCTCGGCGGCGATCTCTTCGCCGTGAAGGCGCAGGTGCACGCCGGCGGGCGCGGCAAGGGGGGCGGCGTGCGGCTCGCCCGCGAGGCGGAGGAAGTCGGGGCGCTCGCCGGCGAGATCCTCTCCCGGCCCCTCGTGACGCCGCAGACGGGACCGGAAGGGGTGGTCGTGCGCCTGGTGCTCGTCGAGCGGGGCCGCCCCTTCGAGCGGCAGCTCTACCTGGGCATCGTCCTCGATCGCGCCGCCGAGCGGCCCGTGCTGATGGCCTCGGCCGAGGGGGGCGTCGAGATCGAGGAAATCGCCCGCGAGAGGCCCGCGGTGATCCTGAAGGCGCACTTCGATGCGCGCGCCGGGCTGGGCGCGCAGGAGGCGCGGGCGCTTGCCTCGCGGCTCGGCCTCGCCGGCGCCACGGGGGCGGAGGCGGCGGCGATCATGCAGGCGCTGGCGCGCATCTTCCTTGCCGAGGACTGCTCGCTGCTGGAGATCAATCCGCTCGTCGTCACCGCCGAGGGCGCCGTCGTCGCGCTCGACGCCAAGTGCGACCTCGACGATAACGCCCTCTTCCGGCACCCCGGGCACCTGGCCTGGCGAGACCCCGCCGAGGAAGACCGCCGCGAGGCGCAGGCGGCCGACTTCGGCTTCTCCTACGTCACGCTCGACGGCGACATCGGCTGCATGGTCAACGGCGCCGGGCTGGCCATGGCGACCAACGACATCATCACGCTGGCCGGCGGAGCGCCGGCCAACTTCCTCGACGTCGGCGGCGCGGCCGACCCCGAGCGCGTGACCGCGGCGTTCCGGCTCCTGCTCGGCGATCGGCGCGTGCGCGCCGTCCTGGTCAACATCTTCGGCGGGATCGTGCGCTGCGACGTGATCGCCCAGGGGATCATCGCCGCCCTGCGCGGCATGACGCTGCAGGTGCCGCTGGTCGTGCGCCTGGAGGGCACCAATGTCGAGACGGCCCGCGAGATGCTGCGCGGCTCGGGGCTGGCGCTGATCGAGGCGGAGACCTTCGCCGACGCCGCGGCGAAGGCGGTCGCCGCGGCGAGGGGGGGTGCGGCATGAGCATCCTGGCGGATCGGCGCACGCGCCTCCTGGTGCAGGGGCTGGGGCGCGTCGGACAGTTCTACACCGACCTGATGATCGAGTACGGGACGCAGGTCGTGGCCGGGACGCGGCCCGGCAAGGGCGGAACGAGGCATCACGGGATCCCCATCTTCGACGACGCACGGGCGGCGGCCCGGAGCGTCGCCTTCGACGCGAGCGTCGTCTTCGTGCCCGCGGCGGCGGCGGCCGAGGCGATCCTCGAGGCGGCGGAGGCGGGCGCGCGCCTGATCGTGGCCATCACCGAGGGCGTGCCGGCGCTCGATCTGGCGCGGGTCAAGGCGACGCTGCGCGAGAGCTTCCCCGCCGTGCGCCTGATCGGGCCCAACTGCCCCGGCGTGATCTCGCCCGGGCAGTGCAAGATCGGGATCATGCCCGGCTACATCCACAAGCCCGGGCCGGTCGGGATCCTCTCCCGCTCTGGCACGCTCACCTACGAGGGCGTGCACCAGTGCACCGCGCTCGGCCTCGGGCAATCGACCTGCGTCGGGATCGGCGGCGATCCGGTGGTCGGGATGAGCTTCGTCGACCTGCTGGCGCTCTACGCAGAGGATCCGTTGACGAAGGGGATCCTGATGATCGGCGAGATCGGCGGCTCGGCCGAGGAGGAGGCGGCGGAGTACATCCGCGCCCGATTCCGCAAGCCGGTGGTCGCCTTCATCGCGGGAAAGAACGCCCCGCCCGGGAAGCGCATGGGACACGCCGGCGCGATCATCTCGGGCGGGCGCGGGACGGCGGCGGAGAAGGTGGAGGCGCTGCGCGCCGCCGGCGTCACCGTCGTGGACAGCCCGGCGGAGATGGGCGCGGCGATGCAGCGGGTACTGGGGTCGGAAGAGGAGGAAGGATGAGCACGCGGACGGTCGTCACGATGCCGGGGGACGGGATCGGCAAGGTGGTCCTGCCCGAGGCGCTGCGGGTTCTCGACAAGGTCGGTTTCCGGGCCGAGTACGTCCACGGGGACATCGGCTGGGAGTTCTGGTGCCGTGAGGCCAACGCCCTGCCGGAGCGGACGATCAAGCTGCTCGAGCAGCACGGGATCGGCCTCTTCGGGGCCATCACCTCGAAGCCGAAGAAGGCGGCCGAGCAGGAGCTGACCCCCGAGCTGCAGGGCCAAAAGCACGTCTACCGCAGCCCCATCGTGGGCATGCGCCAACGGTTCGATCTGGACATCTGCATCCTACATTCCGCATGTCGCCGGGCGTTCTTGCGGGAGTTTTGTAACCGCGTAACGCCTGATTGATGAGCTGGTTGCGTCACTCGTACGGTTCGTGTCTCTCCTCCATCAAGCCCTTCAACAGACCCTTTTCCTCCTCGGCAATGGCTTCGAGCTCACGCATGGCGGTGCGGAAGTCGCGGTAGTTCTCAACCCGCTCGTGTACGGTCTCGCGATCCGCTTGACGAACCACCTGGCAGCGCCGCTGGGCCCCGGAGCCAGTGGCCAACACCCAGGCGGGGTGTCCCGGCTTGCGAGCGCAGTGGCAGTTGGGCTTGCCGCATGTGCGGTGGACCAGCGACAGCGAAGCCTTCAGGAACGGCTCCGGCACCAGGAGGATCTCCAGGAGCTCGGCCCGGCGCTGCTCCAGCCGCCGGATCCGCGACAGGAGAACCAGAATGGGCTTGCGTGATTTCATATGTCTTGTATTATCGCACACGATGCAAGGATACAAGAAAGATCTTGTACGTCCGGGGAGGGAACGATGCGACGCACCCAGCCCGGGGCCGAGCTGCGGCGGCACTACCTCGGCCCGCACCCGATCATTCGCTACTACCTGGAGCGCATGAACTGGCGGCGGATCTTGCGAGGCTGCCTGGGATCAGGCCTGCGGCAGGGCCTGGACCATGCGGAGGTCCTGGGCGTGTTGGTGCACAACGTCCTGGTCTCCCGGGGTCCGATGTACCGGATCGGGGAGTGGGCGGCGCGGATCGAGCCCGAGAGCCTGGGATTGACGGACGCCCAGGTGAAGCGGCTCAACGACGACCGTCTCGTGCGCAGCCTCGAGGCGTTGGCCGGTGAGCGCGGGCGCAGCGTCTTCTTCCGCCTGGCGTTGCGAGTGATCAAGGACTTCGAGCTCCAGGTGCCCCGGGTCCACTTCGACACGACCACGGTGACGTTCTTCGGTCAGTACGAGAGTTCGCGCTCCGAGCCGCGGATCACCCACGGAGTCAACAAGGACCATCGGCCCGACCTGAAGCAGCTGATGTTTGGCCTGAACGTGACGAGCGATGGGGCGGTGCCGCTTCTGCATCAGGTGTTCAGCGGCAACCGCACGGATGACTCGGTCCACGTACGCAACCTGGATCTGTTGCGCGGACTGCTGGGGACCGAGGAGTTCGTCTACGTGGCCGACAGCAAGCTGTGCACGCGCGAGAACCTGGAGCACGTGGCGGCCTACGGCGGGGAGTTCGTCACGGTGATGCCGCGCACGAGGCAGGAGGATCGCCACTTCCGGCGCCAGTTGCGGGAGGGTCGCAGCCGGCCGCGGTGGCGCATGATCCTGCGGACGACCAGCGGCCGGCGGGGTGATGATCCGCCCGACATCTACGCCAGCACGCAGCTCGGGCCTCAGGAGACGGCCGAGGGCTACCGGATCATCTGGGTGCGTAGCTCCCAGAAGGCGCACCTGGATCGGCGGGCGCGGGAGGAACGCATCCGGCGCGCCGAGGTGGAGCTGAAGGAGTTGGCGCAGAAGGTCGGGAGCCGGCAGTTGCGTAGTCGCAAGGCGGTCGAGCAACGAGTGGCCCAAGAGTTGCGCCGGCGCAAGGTGGCCGACTGGCTCCAGGCGCGGGTCGTCACCTTCACCGAGGTCGAGCATCGCCACCTGCGCCCGGGCCGACCCCGGGCAGGGGATCCGCTGCGGGTCGTCCGGCGCTCACGGATCCAACTTGTCATCGAGCGCAACAAGCCCGCCATCCATGCCGAGTCGCGGACCGACGGGGTCTTCCCGTTGGTGACCAACATCCGCCACCGGCCCAAGCGCGAGATCCTGGAGATCTACAAGTACCAGCCCTACTTGGAGAAGCGCTTTGCCTTGACGAAGTCGGAGTACGGCGTGACGCCGATCTTCCTGAAGAAGCCGGTGCGGGTGATCGGGCTGCTGCACGTCTACTTCATGGCGATCATGGTCTCGGCGTTGATCGAGCGTCAGGTGCGGGCGGCGATGAAGACCCGCCGGATCGCGAGCATCCCGATTCTGCCCGAGGGTCGCGCCACACGCACGCCGACCACACCACGCATCCTGGAGAACTTCGCGGACGTGGCCTGGCACGAGTATCAGGAAGGGGACCGAGTCGTCAGCTTCCCGGTCAGGCTGACGCCCACGCAGGCGCTGTTGCTGGACTTGTGCGCCGTACCCAAGACGCTCTATCGTTGACCGGCTTCAAGAGGCCGGGAAACTCGGACAGACGCCTGCGGCGGAGTGCGGAATGTAGGTCCGAGTTCTCGCGGACCACGGGTTGACCTCGGTCACGGGGTACGCTGATCCTCCGGGGCCGGCGCTCCCGCATCGCGGCTGAAGGG
Organism: Lentisphaerota bacterium; assembly: GCA_016873715.1. Classification (GTDB taxonomy): domain Bacteria; phylum Verrucomicrobiota; class Kiritimatiellia; order PWTM01; family PWTM01; genus VGWF01. Next base: position 5,269 of record VGWF01000221.1, read on the forward strand.
GTCCATGACCTGCCAGAGCTTCAGGACCACGAGCCGCCACCACGGGCGACTACTCGAGAACGACAACCTTCCTGCCCGCACCGACCTGGTCAGCCAGCGAGAAGAAGTAGGTTCCGCAGGGAAGGGTGCGCACGTCGAGTTCGCCCTGGGCGCTCACTCCCAGCGCGACGTCGCGTACACACCGCCCCGTTTT
>VGWF01000222.1 GCA_016873715.1 Lentisphaerota bacterium
CGGCGACGTCGAGGCCCGTCGCGAGGCACTTCGCCGGCGTCTCCGGCACGCGCACGCAGAGCGGAAGCCTCCGTCCGCGCCCGCCTCCGACGCGGTCCAGCATCGCACGGATGCGCGCCATGAAGTCGGTCATCACCGCCGTTCCCTCGGCCAGGCGCGCCGACGGGAAGTACTTCGGGAACCGCTGGAAGTCCAGTTCCAGGCCGTCCACGTCGTAGCCCGTGCAGAGTTCCTCGAGCAGGGCGAAGAAGTGGTCGCGGACCTGCGGCACGAGGTAGTTGAAGAGCCGCACATCGTCCGCGCGCGTGTAGGGCGACGTGTCGCTGTCGCCCAGCCAGTACTCCGGGTGCTCGCGCCAGAAGGACGAGTGCGTCGGCCACGCCGGGTCGGTCGCGTAGTGGTGGTCGTTCATGCGGTACGAGAGGAAGAAGGCCTTCCCGTTCGCCCGGCAGGCGTCGAGCGTGTCCCGCACCGGATCGCCCCCGGCGTGCAGGTAGCGGAGGATGTGATCGTACGACGGGAACCGGCTCAGCGGCTGGCCCGGCTTCCATGCCGTCCAGTCGCGGTCGACCTTCGACGGGTAGACGCTGGTCTTCCACATCGTCGGACAGCACATCACCGCGTCGACGTCCGTGTCCTTGAGCTTGGCGACGAAGGACTGGATGTACTCGCGGCTGTTGTCCTTCTTGTGGCTGACGATCAGCAACTCGTGGTTGAACAGGCACCGGTACGGCACCGCGTTCGACCCCGCCTCCGCCCCGCCGGCGGCCAGCATCGCCAGCGCCACCGCCCGCCGCCACGTCCGCGTTCCCGTTGAAGTCATGGCTGTCGCGCCTCCGCAACGAAAGGGGCGCCCCCGGAACCGGGGACGCCCCTTCGATTCGCGCCGGGCCGGATCAGATCTTCCGGTAGTCCCAGCCCTTGCGGTACTGCTTGTCTACGAACTGCTGGAGTTCGGGCATGCCGACGATCTTCAGGTTCGCCGAGTCCCAGCCGAACGTCTTGCCCTTGCCCGCCCGGAGGGACAGGTTGCCGAGCAGGACGAGCTCCGAGAACGGGGCGGAGTAGCTGAAGTTCGAGCGCGCGTAGTCGCGCGGCTTCTCGCCGCGGCACGCCATGTGCCACTCGGTGAAGTGGCCGGGCGAGCGCTCGATCGTCTCCTTCGGCTTGCCGATCTCCTGCATCTTCGCCTCGGGGATCAGCCGCGGGCTGTCGCCGTAGTCGCCGCTGGAGAGCAGGCTGGCCTTCTCGCCGACGAACAGCGCGCCGGTGTTCGGCAGCTTGCGGTCGGCCTCGAGGTGCGCCGGGTGATCGGGCTTGAGCCCGCCGTCGTACCAGAAGAAGTCGAACGCGGGCTGGGCGCCCTTCGCCGGGAAGTGGAAGCGCAGCTTGGACGACTTCGGGAAGTTGCCCTCGGGCATGTCGCCGCACTCGAGCACCTCGACCTGGGTCGGGGCGGGCGGATCCATCGCCCAGTAGACGCAGTCCATCGTGTGGCAGGCCATGTCGGCCAGCGCGCCGCCGCCGAAGTCCCACCAGCCGCGCCAGCTGAACGAGTGGTAGACGTCACGGCCGTCGGCGCCCTTCGCCTTGAACTTGCGCGCCGGCGCCGGGCCGATCCAGCAGTCCCAGTCGAGCTCGGCGGGGATGGGATCCTCGCCCTCGGGCGTGCGGACGGGCTGCGGCCACACCGGGCGGTTGGTCCAGCAGTGGACCTCCTTCACCTTGCCGATCGCGCCCTGCTGGATCCACTCGACCATCAGACGGTTCCCGTTGTTCGCGTGGCCCTGGTTGCCCATCTGCGTGACGAGCTTCGGGTACTTCTCGTACGCGAGGCGGAGCTGGCGGGCCTCCCAGATCGTGTGCGTCAGGGGCTTCTGCGTGTAGACGTGCTTGCCGAGCTTCATCGCCAGGATCGTCGCGGGATAATGGTGGTGGTCCGGCGTGCCGACCATGACGGCGTCGATGTTCTTCGCCTCGGCCTCGAGCATCTTCCGGTAGTCCTGGTAGCCCTTCGCCTGCGGCCAGTTCTTCGCGGCGTTCTCGTAGCGGCGGGTGTCGACGTCGCAGTAGCACGGACAGGCAACGCCCTCCTTGTGGGCCATGCCGGTGTGGCTGCCGCCGATGCCGCCGACGCCGATGAACGCGACGCGAAGCTTCTGCGCGTCCGTCTGGCCGCGCAGGATCGACGGCGCTCCGAACGCGGCGACGGCCGCGGCCGTGCCGGTGGTGCGGATGAAACTCCGACGGGTGATCCGATCGCTCATGCTTCTCTCTCTCCCGGTTCGTGCCTGCCCCGCCCGCGCCGGCCCGTCCGGCCCGGGACTCGATTCCGAAGGCACCCATCTTGCCCGAGCGGCCCGCCGGATGCAATCACGCGGAAGGGCGCTTGCGGCGCGGATGCCGACACCGCATGATCCGGCCGGAGCGCGTCGCGTCATCGACATGGGCGGAGGGGACGGAATCTCGGAGTGGATCCAGGCGCACGGCCTGCCGGCGATCGTGCGCGCCCTCAACGTCGGCGTGCTCGTCGCAACGGCCGGTTTCCTCCTGTTCGCGCTCCGGCGCCGGCCGGCGGGCCCGGCCACGGCCCCGCGGATGGCGTGGCCGGGCGCGCTGACCGCCCTCGCGCTGACCGCCCTGCTCGTCCACCAGGCCGTCTGGCAGCTCGCGGGCTTCGCGCAGCCGGAGTTCGTCCGCTTCATGCAGCGCTACGACCGCCGCCCGGCGCAGGCCGCGGGCCGCGTCGAACGGGGCCGCATCCTCGACGCGCACGGCGCGGTGCTCGCGCTGGACCAGCCCGCCGAACGCCCGCCGCGCCGGCATCCGCTCGGCGCCGCCGCCGCGCACGTCGTGGGCTACGCCGATCCGGTCTACGGCATGGCCGGCGTGGAGGCGGCGGACGACCAGGCCCTCAGCGGCCTCACCTTCGCCGACGCCGGGGACTTCGCCCGCCTGGGCCGGAACCTGCTCGACCGCTCGCGGGCGCGGGGCGCGGACGTCGCCCTGACGCTCGACGCCCGTCTCCAGCGCGCCGCGTTCGAGGCGATCGGCGACCGCCCCGGCGCGGCGGTCGCCCTCCGCCCCTCCGACGGCGCCCTCCTCGCCCTCGCCAGCCGGCCCTCGTTCGACCCCGATCGCCCCGGCCCGGCCTTCGCGCCCGGCGGGGACGACGACGCCCCCGCGCTGAACCGGGCGCTCCAGGGCCTCTACCCCGCCGGTTCAACGCTCAAGATCCTGACCGCCGCCGCCGCGCTGGAAGCCGGCCTCAACCCGGTCTTCGACTGCCCGGGATCCGGCTTCCGCCCCGCCCGCAGCACGCCGCCGATCCGCGACCACGAGTACTACAGCGCCCTCCGCGAGGGGCGCGCATGGGGCGGCCACGGCCGGATCGGCATGAACGAGGCGTTCCGCAAGTCGTCGAACGTCTACTTCGCCCAACTAGGCCAGCAGGTGGGCGCCGACCGCTTCCTCGCCGCCGCCCACCGCGCGAGTCTCACGAACGCGCTCGTCGTCCTGGAGGGATCGTCGCGCCGGATGGCCTCCGCCGCCGGCCGCCTGCCCCCGCGGGAGGCCTGTCCGCCGGCCGAGGTCGCCCTGCTCGCGATCGGCCAGGGACGCGGCCTGGTGACGCCGCTGCACATGGCCCAGATCGCCGCCGCGGTGGCGACGGACGGCCATCCCTGGGCGCCGCGCCTGCGGGCCGCCGCGCAGCCCGTCCGCCTCCAGCCGGTGTTCGGCGCCGCGACGGCGAAGCGCCTGCGCGCCATGATGCGCGAGACCGTCACCGGCGGCACCGGCCGGCCCGCGGACGTGCCGGGGCTCTCGGTGGCGGGCAAGACCGGCACCGCGCAGACGCCCCGCGGCGAGGACCACTCGTGGTTCGTCTGCCTCGCGCCCGTCGAGGCGCCGCGGATCGTCCTCGCCGTCGTCATCGAGCACGGCGGAGCCGGCTCGTCCGCCGCCGCCCCGGCCGCCGCGGCGATCCTGCGCGCCGCGGACCGGGCCGGGCTCGTGCGGCCGGACGGCGCAGCGGAGGGACGCCGGTGAAGCGCGCCCGACGGAACGCCGGGGCGGCCGCGCATTCGCCGGCCGCCTACCTGCTCGCGCTCGCCGTCACGGCGGCGGCCACGGGCTCGGTCTGGGTCGTCCGGTTCGCCCAGGCGCCCGTCGTCGACGCGCGCGCCGCCGGCCTCGCGGCCGTCTACGCGCTCTCCCTTGCCGCGTCGTGGGCGGTGGTCCGCCGCTTCGCGCCGGGGTCGAGCCCCGTCCTCGCCCCGGCGGGCCTGCTGCTGGCCGGTTTGGGGCTGGCGATGGGCTTTCGCATGAGCGGCAGCTTCTCGATGCCGCTCGCGTCCCTGGTCGCCTTTCCCGCCGGTGTCGCGTCGATGCTGGCCATCGTGATGCTCTTCGGACGCGGCCGCGCCGGCGCGCTCGCCGCGTTCCGCTGGCCCGCGTGGGCGGCGTCGGTGGCGGTCGTGTTGCTGGTGGTCGTCGCCGGCCGCCGCTTCCGCGGCACCCTCTTCCTCCCGGGCAACATCAACCCGACGGAGATCCTCAAACCCCTGCTCGCGCTCTTCGCCGCGGGCTTCCTCGCCCGTTCGCAGGAGGGCGCGCGCAAGGGCGACCCCGACGCGATGCGGCTGCTCGCCTGCGCCGCCCTCTGGATGGTGCCGATGGCCGGGCTCCTCGTGCAGCGCGACCTCGGCATGCTCGTCCTGATGGGCGTCGCGCTCGTCGTCGCGCTCTACGCCGCGACGCCCCGCCCCTACTGGATCGTCCCTGCGCTCGCGGCCGTGCCCGCCGCCATCGCGATGTTCCGCTACACCTCGCACGGACGGCGCCGCGTCGAGCTCTGGCTCGACCCCTTTGCCGACGAGACCGGCGCGGGCTGGCAGATCCTGCAGGGGCTTTCCGCCCTCTACTCCGGCGGATGGTGGGGCTCGGGCGTCGGCGCCGGCTTCCCCCACGCCGTGCCGATCGCGGCCAGCGACTTCATCTACGCGGCGATCGGCGAGGAACTCGGCTTCGTCGGCTGCGTGCTGCTGGTCGCCACCTACGGCGCCCTTTTCGCCGCCGGCTTCTCCGCCGCCGCCCGCGCCCGCCAGCCGTTCCAGCGGATCCTCGCGGCCACGCTGACGGCCTTCCTCGCCGCGCAGACGCTCTGGAACCTCGGCGGCGTCACCAAGGCGCTTCCGATGACCGGCATCCCCCTGCCCTTCCTCAGCCGCGGCGGCAGCGATCTCGCCGCCTCGTTCGTCATGCTCGGGCTCCTGATCGTCCTCAGCGACCGCGCGGGAGGAAAGACGCAGGAAGGGTAGGGATTCGCGCGGGGGGGGGCAAGGGCGGGGTGGGAGTGTGGCGGTGTGGCGGTGTGGCCGTGGGGCGGTCGGGGG
>VGWF01000223.1 GCA_016873715.1 Lentisphaerota bacterium
GAAGATCGATGTCTGGCTCGGGGACGGGAAGTGGGATGTCATCCACTTCAACTTCGGCATTCACGACCGCGCCACACCGATCAGCGACTACACGCAGCGACTGGAACAACTCATCGAGCGCATGAAGAAGACCGGCGCGAAACTCATTTGGGCCAGCACCACGCCGATTCCCGACAATCCGGCGCACAACCAGACCGCCGCCTCTATCGTCGAGCGCAATCAGGCGGCCGCTGTGCTGATGAAGAAGCACGGCATCGCCACGGATGACCTTTTCACCGCCATCATGCCTCATCTGGCCGAGATGCAAAATCCCAACGACGTCCACTTCAACGCGAAGGGCTATGATTTCCTCGGAGAGACCGTGGGAAAAGCAATCGAAGCAGCCGTAAAGTAATCACCCATGAAACCCACCCTCACTCTCCTCACCGCCCTGCTGCTCGCGCCACTGGCCGCGATGCATGCCGGGCGAAACTTGCCGGGAGTTCCAACGTTTGGAGAACTCCGTGCCGGCTCTTTCCAAGCCTTGGAAAACACGGGACACGGACTTTCGATGCCTGGAACTGACGAACAGATGAAAACGAAAGGAACGAAACCATGAAGACCCTCAGTCGCCGCCAACTCCTCCAACGCGCTGCCTGCGGCATCGGAGCGCTCGCGTTCCATGATGTCGCCCGCGCGGCAGACGATCCGCTCGCGGCCCGCCTCCCCGGGCACAAGATCCAGTCGCTCGATCTCAAGCCGGTCCCTCTCCCGTGGCCTCGGCTTGTAGGAAAGAACGCGAAACGAGATGTCCACGGCCGCGGTCCCACAGTCACCGTGGCGATTCTCAAGACCGACCAAGGCGCGATGGGCTGGGGAGAACTCGGCGGAAACCCGAAGGATCTCGAAAAACTGCGCGGACTGGTCATTGGGCGACCCGTTTCCGAGATCTTCAACTCCACTGTCGGCACGACACTTCGCGACGCTCAGCCGCTGGACATTGCCTTGCACGATCTCGCCGGAGTCATCCTCGGCCAGCCGGTTTGGGAAATGTTAGGCGCGGAGAAACCGCACCTCTATCCGGTCTATTCCGGAATGGTCTACTTCGACGATCTCGAGCCAAAGGACAAACCGGTCGGAATCGGGCAGGTCCTGAACAACTGCGCCGCCGACCGCGAACTCGGCTACCGCCAGCTCAAGGTGAAAATCGGCCGCGGCAACCGCTGGATGTCCAAGGAGGACGGACTGAAACGCGATGTCGAAGTCGTCCGGGAGATTCACAAGGCGTTTCCCGACTGCGAGTTGCTGGTCGATGGAAACGACGGCTTCAACGTGGCAACCGCCATCGCGTTTCTCAAAGGCATCGAGGGCATTCCGCTGTTCTGGATCGAGGAGCCCTTTGTGGAAAGCGTCGCCGCCTGGACCGAGCTCCATGCGTGGACCCGCACCCACGGCTGGGGCAAAACGCTTCTGGCCGACGGCGAGCAGCACAACGACATCCCGGTGCTCGAAGAACTCGAGGCCAAGGGCATCCTCAACGTCCGCCTGCTCGACATCGTCGGCCTCGGCTTCACCCCCTGGCGCGCCTTGATGCCGAAACTGGTCAAGACCCGCACTGTCTCCTCACCCCACGCCTGGGGTTCCGGGCTGAAGACCATCTACGCCGCCCACCTCGTGGCCGGGCTCGGCAACGGCTGCACCGTGGAAGGCGTCTCGTGCAGTCACGAACACGTCGATTTCGGCGAGAACGTGATCCGCGACGGGAAAATGCAGGTCTCCAACAAGCCGGGCTTTGGTCTCGCGCTGCGAGGTGCTTGAAGCCGGACTCATCCCGTTGAATCGGAGCCAGCCACCGTCACACCCCGTCCGCGCTCCACGTGCAGGGCCGACTCGACCCTCCTCAAGACCAAGTCCCCGGCAGACAGAAACGAATGAAATCAAGCGCTTCCAGCCTGACCCCTCCAACCATGAAACCCACCCTCGCATTCCTCGCCGCCCTGCTGCTCGCGCCGCTGGCCGAGCTGCACGCCGCTGAATCCAAACCCAACATCGTCCTCATCCTCGCCGACGACCTGGGCTGGAGCGACCTCGGCTGCTACGGCGCGGATTTGCACGAGACGCCGCACCTCGACCTGCTCGCCCAGCAAGGGGTGCGTTTCACCGATGCCTATGCGATGTCCGTCTGCACGCCGAGCCGTGCGGCCCTCCTCAGCGGCAAGCATGCCGCACGGCTGCACATGACGATCTGGTCGGAGGGATCGCGCAACGGCCCGAAGAAGCGCAAACTCATCGAAGCCGGCTCGCTGCATGACCTGCCACACACGGAGACAACACTCGCCCGGCATTTGCAGAAGGCGGGCTACCTCACCGCGCTGGTCGGCAAGTGGCACTTGGGCGACGCCGCTCACTATCCCGAGACGCACGGCTTCGACGTCAACATCGGCGGCACGCAGTGGGGCGCGCCGAACACCTTCTTCTGGCCCTACAGCGGTTCGGGCCGATTCGGGCCGGAATTCCGTTACGTGCCCCATCTGGAGTTCGGCAAGCCGGGCGAGTACCTCACCGACCGGCTCACCGACGAGGCGCTCCGCGTGATCGCTCGCGCAGGCGATCAACCCTTCTTTCTCTTCCTCGCCCACCACGCACCGCACACGCCCATCGAGGCGAAGGCCGACGATATCCGACATTTCGAGGCGAAGCTCCGGCCCGGCCAGCAGCACCGGAACGCCGTCTACGCCGCCATGGTGAAGAGCCTCGACGACAGCGTGGGGCGTGTCCTCGATCACCTGAAAGAACGTGGACTTGAACAGAACACGATCGTCATCTTCACCAGCGACAACGGCGGCTACATCGGCACCGACAAAGGTCAGACCACGCCCGTGACGAGCAATGCACCGCTGCGCTCCGGCAAGGGGGCTCTCTACGAAGGAGGCATCCGCGTCCCGCTCATCGTGCGCTGGCCCGGCGTCACGCCGAAGGCCGCCGAGTGCCGCGAACCGGTGGTGTTGATGGACCTGTTTCACACGCTGCATCCGGCGGGCTCACCCGGCGGCGACGGACTCGACCTTCAACCGCTGCTGAGGAACCCGGATGCGGGACTCGACCGCGAGGCCCTGTTCTTCCACTACCCGCACTACTACGAGACGACGACGCCCGCCGGCGCGATCCGCGCCGGGAATTGGAAGCTGCTGGAGTACTTCGAGGACGGCCGCATCGAGCTCTACGATCTCGGGAACGACCCGGGCGAGAAGACCGACCTCTCCGGTCGAATGCCGGAGAAGGCCGCCGAACTCCGTCGCCGCCTCCACGCCTGGCGCGGATCCGTGGGAGCCGTCATGCCGACGTCCAATCCCGCGCAGGCGCCGGAAACGCCGCGCCCGGGGAACAAGTAGTCACGAAGCAACTCCCGTGCGCTCTCGCGATAGGACCTCCCGCGCCCCCGGCAACGGGGTGGAGGGTCACCCGCGGACCGGGTGGCTCACGGCGCCCGGTAGCACTCGGCGACCTTGGAGAGGTAGAAGTCGTCGGTGAAGAGGCCGTCCTCGTAGATCCGCCGCAACTGCCGCAGGCGGCCGGAGATCTGGCCCTTGCTGACCTTGTTCGTCGACGACGCGATCGTGGCGGCCGAGGCCGGCGACTTCATGGACTCCGGAATCTCCGGCGGCTCGCGCTTCGGCAGCGCCCCGGACATCCAGGGATGCACCGCAACGCAGAATTCCTGCGCCGGCACGAGGTGCCGCCACAGGAACGCCTGCATGCGGTCCTCCGCCGGCACCGCCTCACGGACGATCGTGGTGTCTCCGACCTTGGCGCGGCCCGCGACCTTCAGGTTCACGGTCGCCTCCTCCGTCTTCGGAGCGCCGCGGAACGTGAACCGGGCCACCGTCTGCGTGGGGTTCATCGTCAAGGGCTTGGAGTAGAACCCCTGCGGCGGGTCTTTCAGGTCGATGGTGATGGGGCCGGTGAAGCCGTCCTTGCGGATCGCGTAGACGCTGACCCCGGCGTCCTGCTTGCCCTGAGAGGTCGCGAACGACGGCACGAGCCGGAGCGCGAAGTCCGGCCGCGGGGCGCTGATGCGGAGGCGGTAGCCGTAGGCGGCGCCGCCCTTGCGGGCCGTGTCGCCGATGTGGACGAAGTAGGCGCCGTCCGCGGGCAGCTTCGCCCGCAGGTGCGAATCGGCATGATGCGTGTTGATGCCTGTGGCGAGGTCTTCGCAATCGTCGTTGAAGGCCACGAGGTTCCCGTCCTCGTCGACGATCTTCACGACGGAATCCAGCGGCGAATCCAGCCGCCGCGCCGTGACCTCCGCGACGACGGAATCGCCCGCCTTGCCCTCGAATTCGAACACGTCCCAGTCGTCGGCCATGTCGACCCGGCCGTTGACCATGACGGGCAGCGTGACCTTCTGCGGACGCGACGAGGCGCCTTTCGACTCCTCCTCGACCATCTCCGGGAGCGTGTCGATCGCGAACGGCATCGGATTCGAGAGGGTCCCCTTGCGGTCCGCGACGACCTGCGCCACGCCCTCGCGCGCGGCGGCGGACGGCGGGATCAGGCTTGCGCCCTCGAGGTTCCAGCCCTTCATCGCGATCTCGGGCAGGGCGCCCTCGCGGCCGCCGAGCGGGAAGAGGCTCGTCACAAACGGAAGCTCGCCGACGGTGAGCCGGTAGACGAAGTCCTCGCGCCCCCGGAAGATGCTGTCCTGCACGCTCAGCACGTACTCGCCGTCCGCGGGGATCTCGCAGAGGATGACCGGGTCGGGCCGGAAGCGGGAGTCGTCGACGTAGGCCACCTCGGCGCCCTTCGCATCGCACAGGCGCAGCACCGGCTGGAACCAGCCGGGCACGGCGTCGGCGATGTAGGGCACGAGCTGCCGGGCGCGCAGCGACGCGACCACGCGCTGCCCCTTCTTCGCGGTGAAACGGTAGCTGTTGATCTCGCCCGAGGCGATCTGTCCGTTCATCGTGCCCGGCAGGGTCACTCGCACCTCGGCCTCCTCGGGGGGGCGCTTGCGGAGGGCGAGCGACTCCTTGCCGAGGACCTGTTTCGACGCGGTCTTCATCGCGGGACGGGTCGTCTCCGGCACCTGGCCGACGTCGAAGACCATCGGGTTCGACGGTCCGCGCGAGGTCATCAAGCGGACTTCCCTCTCCCCCGGCGGGGCGTCGGGCGCGATGGTGATCTCGGCGAACACGAGGCTCGACAGCGAGCGGCACGCCTCCTGGTTCACGTAGTTCGACAGCCGGCTCCGGATCCGGCTCGTCAGGTTCGACGCATCCGGCGTGCGTCCCTTGCCGCGGCGGAGCGCGTCGATCTGCTCGGTGAGCAGGCGGGAATCCTGGGGGGACAGCCGCCAGTAGTAGTCCC
>VGWF01000224.1 GCA_016873715.1 Lentisphaerota bacterium
CAATCCGCAACGACACCGGTTCCATGTGGTGCGACCCAGTCTCCCGCCAGAAAGTCGAACGCACAAGGCTTGCCCAAAGAAGGCATTATGGCCGCGATATCGCGGACCACCATCGGCACCGGGTTGAGGATCCTCTTCAGCACGACGGTGTACTGGTTCGTCGGCGGGGCTCGTTCGGTGGACGAAGGGCCGTCCCACAGCTCCCCGGAGGTGAGGTAGTAGCCGGGCTTTGTCACGTGGGCCGACAGGACGCCGCGGATATGATCGACAAGTCCGAATTGACCATTGGTGTCGGTGGACCCCCGAACTTCAACGGGGCGGTCGTAGCAGTCCATGATCACGGATGCTTCTTCCACGGGCTTGAACTCGTCGTCCACCACTCGAAGCGTCAGGCGGGTCCGAGGAATCTCCCCGAAGTCGGCGGCGAGAGCATGCACGCCGCACACGAGAACCAATGCGACACCGCCAGGGTCTTCTTCATGGCCCGTCCCTTGCGGAGCGGAAGGGGTCGCGTCCGTAACTCCCAGTATCCTGCTCCTCTCCTTGGTCCTTCATGATTCTCGCGCCGGTCATCCTGCGTCCCCGCCCGTTCGACGCCGACCCCTTCTGGTCCCGTCGTCCACCGTCATCGCCCGGTACCCGCCGGCAACCCGCCCTCGTGCTGCGGAAGGGAGTCGGAGATCCCGTGCCACGGCGCCTTCGCGCCGACCCAGATGTGGCACTGCGGGCGCAGGCCGGGGTCGTCGTCCAGCGTGCCCGCCCGGACCATCACCATCCCCGGCCGAGCGTCCGCACGCGCGAAGACATGGCACCCGCAGGTGCGGCAGAAGTACCGGCGCTTGCCGGGGGACGATTCATGCGGGACGAGATGGTCCGCGCCCGCCACGACTTCGAATCCCTCCGACTCGACGGCCAGCACCGTCGCAAAGGCCGAGCCGGAGAACTTCCGGCAGTCCGGGCAATGGCAGTTCACGAACCGCAACGCCTTCCCGCGGCTCTCGTACCGGACCGCCCCGCAGTGGCAGCTTCCCCTGGTCATGCCCATCTCCCTCATCCCGCGGCGACGCGCGGCAGGCGGGAGGGTAGCAGCGATCGGCAGGGCGCGAAAGCCGGCCGCGAGATCCCTGATCCCGACCCCGCCGCCCGGACCGGACGGGCCGCGTCGACCCAGCCGCCGGCCGCGCGGGGCGGCGGGGCGGGTCACTCGCCGGCGTCGTCGCCGGTGTCGCCGCGGAGGGTGCAGATGCCGCGGCGCGACTGCTCGATGAACGGGATCCAGGCGGCCGCGGGGCCGGTGTTGCACTCGGCGCGCAGGCGCTCGAGGGCCTGGTGGATGTTGAGGCCGGAGCGGAAGACGATGTCGAACGCGCGCTTGACGGTGATGCGGTCGGCCGGCGCGAAGCCCGCGCGGCGCATGCCGACGACGTTGAGGCCCGCGACGACATTGCGGCGGACGCCCGCCACCGTGCAGTACGGCAGCACATCCTTGCCGATGCCCGCGTTGCCCGAGAGCATCGCCAGCGCCCCGATCCTCGTGAACTGGTGGACCACCGCGTTGCCGCTGATGAAGGCCCGGTCGCCCACCTGCACGTCGCCGGCCAGCAGCGCGCCGTTGGCCATGATCACGAAGTCGCCGATCTTCCCGTTGTGCGCGACGTGGCTGTTGGCCATCAGGAAGCAGCCGCGGCCGAGGACGGTGGCCGAGTTCTCGTGGGTGCCGCGGTGGACCGTCACGCCCTCGCGGAACACGCAGTCGGCCCCGGCCTCGACGAAGCTGGGCACGTCCTTGAACTTGAGATCCTGGGGAACGTCGCCGAGGACGGCGTGGGAATGGACGCGGCAGTTCGGCCCCAGCTTCACGTACTCGAGGACCGTCGCATGCGGACCGATCCGGCAGCCGTCGCCGATCGCGCAGCCGCGGCCGATCACCGCGAACGGCCCCACCGTCACGTCCCGCCCGAGTTCCGCGCCCGGATCGATCACCGCCATAGGATGTATGCTCACCGCTTCTCCCCCGTGTCGAAATCCACCAACCCCGCCTCGCGCAGGCTGAAGAAGCCGGCGCCGGAGCCGTCCGCCGACGGCCGTCCCACGATTACATGATCGAGCACCCGGATGTCCAGCAGCCGGCCGGCCTCGACCATCTTGCGCGTCAGCGAGAGATCCTCGGCCGAGGGGGACGGATCGCCGGAGGGATGGTTGTGCGCGAGGACGACGGCGGCGCTGCCGGTGCGCACGGCCTGCTCGAAGACCTCGCGCTGGTGGACGAGGTTGGCGTCGAGGATGCCGCGACTGATCTCGACCGGCTGGCGGGTGATCATCCGGTTGCGCTTGTTGAGCGGCAGCATCCAGAAGATCTCGACCGCCGAGCGCTCGGCCATCGAACGCACGAGCCGCGCGGCGTCGGCCGGGGTCCGGACGCTCTCGGCGTCGCGCAGCCCCTCGTCGCGCATGCGGCGGCCCAGCTCGAAGGCGGCGAGCAGCGTGAGGGCCTTGACCTTCTTGATGCTCTTGACGGCGGTGAGTTCCTGCAACGAGGCGCGGCCCAGCTCCGCGAGCGAGCGGTGGCGCTGGAGCAGTTCGGCGGCGAGGTCGAGGACGTTCTTCTTCGGCATGCCCGTGCGCAGCAGCACGGCGAGCAGGACGGCGTCGGGCACGTTGGCCGGCCCGAAACGCTCCAGCATCTCACGCGGCTGGAGGTCCGGGGGCAGGTCCTTGATCCGCGGGGCGACCGGGTAGGTCACCTCGCGAACCTCATGGCTGGGATCGCTCTCCGTCATCCTCGGGTCCGATCCTTCCGTAGGGTTCGAGCGCCCCCCGCAGCCGCGCCGGGATGCGGCCGGTGATGCGCACGAAGCCCTCCTCGAATTCCTGCGATTGTACGCTGGCGCTCTGCCGGATCAACGCCTGCGTGCGGCCGTCGGCCAGGGGCACGCGGACGTCGAATTCGAGACCGCGCTCGCGGAGGCAGTCGGCGATCTCGGCACGGAGGGCCTCGAGCCCCTCGCCCGACGCGGCGGAGACGGACACGGTCCTCGCCCCGACGCCGGCCAGCAGCCGCGCGCGCGGGCCGGCGCCGGCAACATCGACCTTGTTGAAGGCGAGGATCCGCGGGCGGCCCTCGGCGCCGATCTCGCGGAGCACGGCGTCGACCGCCTCGATATGGGCCTCGGCCTGCGGGTGGGAGGCGTCGACGACGTGGACGAGCAGGTCGGCGCGAGCCACCTCCTCGAGCGTCGCCTTGAAGGCCTCGACGAGCCGGTGCGGCAGCTTGCGGATGAAGCCGACGGTGTCCGTCAGCAGCGCGGGCTGGTGGTTGGGGAGATCGACCTTCCGCGTCGTGGGGTCGAGCGTCGCGAACAGGCGCGGATCGGCCATGACGCTGGACCCGCACATCGCGTTGAGGAGGGTCGACTTGCCGGCGTTCGTGTAGCCGACGAGGCAGACGATGGCCCAGCCGTGGCGGCGGCGGCCGCGGCGCAGTTCCTCGCGGTGCGCGCGCACGCGCTCGAGTTCGTCGCGGATGCGGTCGAGCCTCCGCTCGATGCGGCGGCGGTCGAGCTCGAGCTGCTTCTCGCCCGGGCCGCGCAGGCCGATGCCGCCCTTCTGCCGCTCGAGGTGGCTCCACATGTGGCGGAGCCGCGGGAGCAGGTACTCGAGCTGCGCGAGCTCGATCTGGAGGCGCCCCTCGCTGGTCTGCGCGCGCTGGGCGAAGATGTCGAGGATGACCTGGGTGCGGTCGACGACCTTCATCCCGGTCAGGTCCTCGATGTTGCGGCTCTGCGGCGGGCTGAGGTCGTCGTCGAAGACCAGCGTCGAGGCGCCGGTCGCGGCGGCGCGGGTGCCGACCTCCTCGACCTTGCCCTGCCCGATGAAGGTGGCGGGGTTCGGCTCGCGCATCTTGCAAACGTAGGTCTCGGCGACGCGCACGCCGGCCGAGCCGGCGAGCTCGGCGAGTTCGTCGAGCGTGTCGCGCACCTTCCACGCCGGATCGCCGTGCCGTTGCACGCCGACCAGCACCGCGGATTCGACGCCCGCGGCCTCAGACTGCAAGTCGTGCAGGTCCATGCGTCTCCCAGCGGCGGAGGACCTCCGCCGCGACCGATTCCACCGTCATCCCCCCGCCCACCGGCACCCAGTCGACGTCGGCCTGGTGCCGGAACCACGTCATCTGCCGCTTCGCGAGCTGCCGCGTGCGGATCGCGGTCCGCTCGACGGCCTCCGCGACGGACATCGCCCCGTCGAGCACCGCGAACGCCTCGCGGTAGCCGATCGCCTGCCGCGCGGTCGCGGAGAGCTCCGGGAACGCCGCGCGCAGGGCGCGGGCCTCGTCGAGCAGCCCGCCCTCGAACATCGCACGGGCGCGCGCCCCGATCCGCCGCGCCAGCAACGCGCGGTCCGGCTGCAGTCCCACGATGCGCGGTCCCGGCGCGGCCCAGGCGACACCGGGGGCCGCGTCGCCGCGGACCGCCCGCTCGTAGGCCCGGACCAGCCGGCGCGGGTTCCGCTCGTCGCGCACGCGCGCGCCCGGCGCGGCCTCGCGCAGGCGCGCCGCAAGGGCCGCGACCCCGCCGGAGTCCAGCAGGGCCCCGGCCTCGGCGCGGGCGGCGGCGTCGGGACCGGGCGCGGGGTCCAGGCCCTGGAGCAGGCATCGCACGTAAAGCCCGGTTCCGCCCGCGACGATCCAGGCGGCGCCGGGCGCCCCGCGGACGGCATCCGCCGCGCGGTCGAGGTAGGCGGCCACGCTGAATCCCCCGTCCGGCGCGACGAGGTCGACGCCGGCGTAGCCGAAGGCGGCCCGGTCCGCCGCGGGCGGCTTCGCCGTGCCGATGTCCATGCCGCGGTAGACGAGCATCGAGTCGGCCGAGAGGACGCGCGCGCCGAGGTGCCGGGCCAGCCGGTGGGCGACCTCGGTCTTGCCCGAGGCGGTCGGCCCCACCAGGACGAAGGCCCGCGGTGCGGCGGGGTCAGGCACGGTCGCCGGTTCCGGCTTCATCCGAACCCGCCTTCGGGGCGGCGACCGCGGCCTCCGCCCGCCGAGCCTTGGCCGCCTTCCGTTCCTCGAGGAAGGACGAGGCAATGTAGATCGCGACCCCGATCGTGATGCCCGAGTCGGCCACGTTGAAGGACGGAAAGGCGTAGCTGCCGAACCGGAAATCGAGGAAATCGGTGACGTAGCCGAGCCGCACGCGGTCGAAGAGGTTCCCCAGGATGCCGCCGGCCAGCAGGCCCAGCGCGATCCGGTGCGCGAGGGTATCGCGGAGGAACGAGCGCCGGAAGACGACCATCACGACCAGCATCGCCGCGGAGAAGACGCTCAGCCATGCGTTGGCGCC
>VGWF01000225.1 GCA_016873715.1 Lentisphaerota bacterium
TACGTCTGCCGAAAGCTGGGACTGCGACCCGCGGCGATTTCGACGCAGGTGCTCCAGCGCGACCGGCACGCGGAGTACCTGGCGGCCCTGGCGCTCGTGGGGTGTTCCGTCGAGCGCTGGGCGCAGGAGTTCCGCCACCTGCAGCGGACCGAGGTCCACGAGGTCGAGGAGTTCTTCGGCAAGGAGCAGAAGGGATCGTCCGCGATGCCGCACAAGAAGAACCCGATCATCGGGGAACGCCTTTGCGGCATGGCGCGCCTGCTGCGCGGATACGCGCTGGTCGGGATGGAGAACGTTCCGCTCTGGCACGAACGCGACATCTCGCATTCCTCCGCGGAGCGCGTGATCCTGCCCGACGCGACGATCGCGCTCGACTACATGCTGTCGAAACTCGCGGGGCTCGTGGACAAGCTCCGGGTCCTTCCGGAACAGATGGAGCGCAACCTGCACCTGATGCGGGGGCTGATCCACTCGCAGCAGGTGCTGCTCAAGCTGACGGAACGCGGGGTCAGCCGCGAGGACGGCTACCGCATCGTCCAGCGCAACGCGATGCGGGTATGGGAAACCGGCGCGGACCTCAAGGCGCTGCTTGCGGCCGACCCGGACGTGGCCGCGCGCCTCCGGCCGGGCGACCTCGACGAGGTCTTCGACATCCGGCGCCACTTCCGCGATGTGAACCGGACCTTCCGCGCCGTCGGGCTCTGATCCCGGCCGCGAAGGGGCCCGGAATGCGGGCTGGATTCAGGCGGGAAACCGGGTACGTTAAGCCCATGACCGCCGGGGCTCCATGAATTGGGCGACGCGAAGCCGCATCGGCGGCTGCCGCCCCCTCGTTGTGGCGGGCGCCCTTCTGGTCCCGCTGGCCGCCCCGGCCGCCAACGTTCCGGCGTCCGCCTCGCCGCCCGGAACGCTGGTCCCGGCCGTCACGCCGCAGATGGTTCTTCTCACGTTCGACGATTCCGTGACGACGACATCCTACGACATCGTGCAGCAGGTCCTCACGAACCATACGAACCCGAACGGACACGCGATCCGCGCGACGTTCTTCGTCTCGATGGACAGCCGCTACGACTTCGCCCGGGTGCAGCGCCTCTACGCCGACGGGCATGAAATCGGCGTCCACACGATGTCCCACGCGACGCACACCAACACGGACCTCGTGCGATGGCACAAGGAGATCGCGGGCTGCCGGAAGGCGCTGTCGATGTACGCCAGGATCCCGGAGGAGGAGATCGTGGGTTTTCGGGCGCCCTACCTCCTGCCCAATGACGCGACGTTCCAGGTGCTCCATGCCCGCGGATTCCTGTACGACTCCTCCTTCGCCGAGTTCATCGGCGGAACCAGCACGTCCCCCGCGGCCATGCTGTGGCCGTACACCATGGACGGCGGGGTGCCGCAGAGCGTGCCGGCCGAGCGGAAGCCGCTCCAGCCCTATCCCGGACTGTTCGAAATTCCGCTGTGGGGACAGTTCACGAACGGAGCGCTCGCGGCGTCCATGGATCCGCCGGAGTCGTTCGACTCCGACGCGGTTCTTGCGCTGTGGAAGACCAACTTCCTGGCGCGGTACAACGGGAACCGCGCGCCGTACTTCGTGGCGTTGCACACGACGTCGACCAACCAGTGGCTGTCGAACCCGGCGCATTCCGCGTGGCGGGTCGCGGCGCTCAACCAGTTCATCGATTGGGCGCTGGGCCACACGGGCACATGGTTCGTGACCTGCCGGAGCCTCGCGGAGTTCATGCGGGCTCCGGTCGACACGTCCGCCGCGCCCACCTCGACCCCCTTCCTGACCTTCACCACCGCCTATCATCCGAGTTCCGACGTCCGCCGTTGCACCTATCCGAGCACGCATTCCTTCCACGTCTGCGGGACCCCCGTGCCGCCGGCGGCGCCCACCTTCAGCAACATGTGGATGGGGCTCGTGGGGGATCCGGCGGGCAGCGTGTCCGTCAGCCTCGCCTCGCAGGATGTGACCTACGCCTATGGGACGCTGTCGGTCTCCAACGACAGCCCCCGGACCCTCCACGACTGGGAGGCGGGGTTCTCCGTGGCCGGAGGACTTCTGAACCAGATGTTCGACGCGACGTGGAGCACCAACGGCACCCAGGTCGTCGCGCACGCCCGGCAGTACAACTCGCACCTCGCCCCCGGACAGGTCCGGCAGATCGCCTTCCGACTGCTGCGAACGGGAGGCGACGTTTCCTTCCCGGTCGCGGGCATGCAAACCTGGGGGCTTGGCGTGCTGCCGGCGTCCGTCCGGTGGGCGGCCGCGACGGAACCGCATCGCGCGATCCTTGCGTGGGACGATCTCGCCCACGAGTACGCGGTGGACTGCGCCACGGGACGGGTCGACGGGGCGTGGGCCGAAATCCGGACGGGCCTCTTCCGGACCGCATACACGACCGAGGTGTCGGGGGTGCCGGGCCCGCTGTTCTACCGCGTTCGCGGCATCCACTACTGAGCGGCGATCATCGTCCGCAGGCGGGGCGCGAGGCGCGCGGTGCCGAGGGAGGGGATGGTCCACTCGGGCTCCTCCACAACGAACACCCGGCCCGCCCGGGCCGCCGGGATCACGGTCCGCGCCAGCCACCATGCCCGCGCCGCGTCCGCGGACTCACCCTCGCCGGCCTGGCAGATCAGGACCTCCGGCGCCGCGCGCGCAATGGACTCGAGATCCGCGGGACGCCACCGGGCGCGCCCCGGGATGTCGTCGCCCGCGTTCACGCCGCCGCAGAGGCGGACGAGGTCGGCCATGAACGTCTCCGGCCCCGCCACGGTGGGCCGCGTGGTTCCCAGCACGAACAGGACCCGGGGCCGGACCGCGGGCGGCTGCGTCGCGCGCAGCGCCTCGAGGGCTCGCTCGAAGCCGTCCACGATCGCCCGCGAGGATTCGTCGCCCCGCGCGAGATCCACAAGCCGTCGCGCGGCGGGGGCGATATCCGCCAGTCGCTCGATGCGCGCCACTTCGATGTGAATGGCCGGCGCGAGGGCGCGCGCCGCGTCGAGCCCGGCGATCCGTTCGCCCTGGACAAGGACGACGCCGGGCCGGACCGCCAGCAGGGCCTCCACATCCACCGACACGGCATCGCCCACGACCGGCCGTTTCTCGTTCGCGGGAAGCCGCGTCCACCGGGAGACGCCCACGACGCGGTCTCCGAGGCCCGTCTCGAACGCCATCGCCGCGAGCGTGGGAGAGAACGGCACGAGGCGGGGCGGCGGATTCGACGCGGCCGCCGGGTCCGTCGCGGCCCGCGCGGCGGCCGCCGCGCACATCGCGGCAAGAGCGGCAATCCGCGCCCGGCCCCGGCGTCCCGCGGCGCGGCCGCCGCCCTGCGTCCGGCGCGACACGATTAACTCCGCGGCATCGACGCGATGAACCGGTCCGCCTCCGCGATGGCGGCCTCCATCTCGCGGACCAGCGCCGACACGTCGGACTCCACGCGGACGATCTCGTTCTTGATCGACGCGATCGCCTGGGCGTTGAGGTTGTGCTTGAGGAACAGCACCTGGTCGCGCAGGACCTTCAGCACCGGCTCCATGCGGGAGGCGGCCCGCTTCATCGCCAGCATGAGGTCGTCGTACCGCCGCTCGGTGGCGCGCAGCTGTTCCTCGCTCGACTGGCGGAGCGTCGCGTTGCTGTACTGGCCGAGTTCCGCCTTCCATTCCCGGAAGAGCGCCGTGGCCACGCGCTCCACTTCGCGGACGCGGGAGTTCACCGTCCCGGCCTTGGACTCGCTGCGCTGCAGGACGGAGTCGAGCCGCTTGTACTTGGCCTCCAGATCGCCGCCCGGGGATCCCAGGACCGAGGTGAACTCCTCCAGCGCCGAGGCAAACTGCTTCTTGGCCTCGGCCTGCGCGCCGCGGGCGTCCTTGACGTCGCCGACCAGGATGTCCCGCTTCTCGTAGCCGAATTTCTCCATCGTCCCGTAGTAGATCGACTGGCAGCCGGACGCGGCCCACGCGATCGCGATCATTCCCGCCAGCAGGGTCGAACGGCTCATGATGAATCCTCACGGCATGCGCGGAGGCCTCTTCACCCCGCCCCGGCGCGCCTGCCGCCAGAATACGGCGCGGGGGAGGAAAAGCAAAGCGCGGGGCCATGCTTGCGCTTTCCTTCGGGCGCGGCCCCGCTATACTCGCCCGTCGGACACTCCACAACCGAAACAGCAGGAGGACGAGATCATGGGCAGAAAGATCCGGATGGGTATGGTCGGCGGCGGGCCGGGCGCGTTCATCGGCGAGGTGCACCGCAAGGCGTCGCGGCTCGACGGCCACATCGAGCTGGTCGCCGGTGCGTTCGACATCAACCCCGAGAAGAGCCTGCTGCAGGGCAAGCTCCTCAACCTCGATCCGAAGCGCGTGTACACGGACTACAAGGCGATGATCGCCGCCGAGCTGGCGCTGCCCGCCGACCAGCGGATCGACTTCGTCGCCGTGACGACGCCGAACAACTGGCACTTCCCGATCGCGAAGGCCTTCCTCGAGGCCGGCTTCCACGTCATGTGCGAGAAGCCGATGACGTTGAACGTGAAGGAGGCGGTCGAGCTGAAGAAGGTCGTGAAGAAGAGCCGCCGCGTGTTCGGGCTCATGCACAACTACGTCGGCTACCCGATGGTCAAGCTGGCGCGCGACATGGTCCGCCAGGGAGACCTCGGCGCGATCCGCAAGATCGTCGTCCAGTACCCGCAGGGCTGGCTTGCCCGCGCGATCGAGAAGCAGGGCCAGATGCAGGCCTCGTGGCGGACCGATCCGAAGCAGAGCGGCGCCGCCGGCTGCATGGGCGACATCGGCACGCACGCCGAGAACCTGGCCGAGTACATCTCGGGGCTCAAGATCGACAAGGTCTGCGCCGAGCTGACGACCTTCGTCCCGGGCCGGCCGCTGGACGACGACGGCAACGTCCTGCTCCGCTTCAAGGGCGGCGCCAAGGGCGTGCTGCACGCCAGCCAGATCTCGATCGGCGAGGAGAACAACCTTGCGATCTGGGTCCACGGCGAGAACGCCAGCCTCGAGTGGCACCAAGAGCATCCGAACTACCTCCACGTGCGCAAGATCGACGCGCCCGAGGAGATCTGGAAGCGCGGCAACGGCTACGTCGGGGCCAAGAGCCCGGCCGCCGGCCGCGCCACGCGGCTGCCCTCGGGCCACCCCGAGGCGTTCCTCGAGGCGTTCGGCAACCACTACACGAACTTCGCCTGCACGCTGCAGGCGCTGGACGAGAAGCGGAAGCCGACGGAGATGGAGCTGGACTTCCCCGGCGTGGAGGCGGGCGTCCGCGGCCTGCTCTTTATCG
>VGWF01000226.1 GCA_016873715.1 Lentisphaerota bacterium
CCCCAAGCGCCAGTTCGGCCGCGACCTCGTCTTCTGGGGCGGCGGGTGCGACGCCCAGCACGTCCTCCCGCGCGGCACGCCGGCCGAAGTCGCGGAGAACGTCCGCCGCCACGTGAAAGCGTTCATGCCGGGCGGCGGCTACATCTTCAACAACGTCCACAACATCCAGGGCGAGGTGCCGCCGGAAAACATCGTCTCCCTGTTCGACACCGCCTACGAGGCCGGCTTCTACGCGTGACCCGGAGACCCTGGCCTTGTCCCACGAACCCCGGACGATGACGCGGCGGCGGATGCTTGCAGCGACGGTGGCGGCCGGCGCCGCCGGCTTCGCCGCCGGGGCACCGCCGCGCGCGGCCGGGGACCCCGCCGCGTCCCGCGAACGTGCGATCCTTGGCGACCCGCGGGTGCGCGGCCCCTTCCCCATCCTCTCGACGCCCTTCACGCCCTCGGGCGCGGTCGACTACGAGGTGCTCGCAAAGCAGGCCCGGTTCGTCGACGCCTGCGGCAGCCCCGGGATGATCTGGCCGCAGTCCGGCGACAGCGTCGACCTGCTGACGGCTCACGAGAAGCTCCGCGGCATGGAGGTGCTGGCCGAGGCGACCCGCGGGCGCCGGTCGGCGCTCTGCCTCGGCGTCCAGGGCCGGGACACGGCGGAGATGCTGGTCTTCGCGAAGCACGCCGAGAAGCTCGCTCCCGCGGCGATCATCTCGCGGCCGCCGGACTCGGGGACGACGGACGACGACATGCGCCAGTACTGGCGCGCCCTCGCCGCCGTCGCCCGGCGCCCCGTGATCATCCAGACCACCGGCGGCACCGCGTACAAGGGGAAGCCTCCCTCGATCGCCCTGCTGATCGAACTCGCCCGCGAGTTTCCGAACTTCGGCTATGTGAAGGAGGAGGCGGCCCCCGTCCTCGCCCGGATGAAGGAACTGCTCGCGGCCCGCCCGGCGATCCGACGCGTGTTCAGCGCCATGGGCGGCTTCGGCTGGCTTCACCAGTCGCGCCTCGGCACGGAGGGACTCATCACCGAACGCGCGGTCTACGCGGACCTGCTCGCCCGCATCTGGAACCTGATGGATACCGGCGCCGATCCCGACGCGCTGCAGGATGCGTTCGGCAAGCTCCTGCTGATGCTGAACCTCCGCGAGACGATCCCCGGCAACCAGCTCCGGGGCTATCACCTGTACGTCTGGAAGATGCGCGGCGTCTTCACGAACATGCTCTCGCGCGGCTACGGGCCGAACAACAGCATCCCGGCGAAGCCGATCCTGTCCGAACAGACCCTGACCGCCGACGACATCGCCGAGATCGGGACCCGCTTCGCGGCGTTGAAGCCCCACCTCAAGGCCGTTCGCCCTTTGGAGTCGACGATCCGCCCTGAAGACCATGGAACGATGAAGGGAGATGCAAGATGACCGCTCGAATCGGACGCCGTGATTTCCTCCGTGCCTCGGCCGTCGCGGGCCTGGGCTTCCACATCCTGCCCCGCTCCGCGCGCGGCGCCAACGATCGCATCCAGATCGGATGCATCGGCATCGGCGGCAAGGGCCACTCGGACGTCCTCGGAGCGGCGGCGGCCGGCGGCGTGATCGTCGCGCTGTGCGACGTCGCCGACCCGCGCAATCCCGAACTGGGCCGGAAGAAGAACGCCAAGGCGAAGGAGACGACCCTCCTCGACACGTTCAAGGACGCGCGCTTCTTCACCGACTACCGCGAGATGATCGCCGCGATGCCGGGCATCGACGCCGTGACCGTGTCGACGCCCGATCACCACCACTTCCACGCCTCGATGACGGCGATGAAGAAGGGCAAGCATGTCTACTGCCAGAAGCCGATCTCGCACTCGGTGTGGGAGGCGCGGCGGATGGCCGAGACGGCGGCGGAGTTCAAGGTCCAGACGCAGATGGGCAACCAGGCCCATGCGGGCGAGCCGATCCGCCGCGGCGTCGAACTCGTGCGCGCCGGCGTCATCGGCAAGGTCACCGAGGTGCACGCGTGGACGAACCGTCCGATCTGGCCCCAGGGCATGAAGACGTGGCCGAAGGCCGAGCCGGTGCCGAAGGGCCTCGACTGGGACCTCTGGATCGGCCCCGCGCCGATGCGCGACTACAGCCCCGACCTCGCGCCGTTCAAGTGGCGCGGCTGGTGGGATTTCGGCGCCGGGGCGCTCGGCGACATGGGTTGCCACATCATGGACATGCCCTACTGGGCGCTCGGCCTGACCTCGCCCGACCGCGTCGAGGCGAAGCAGGGCGGCGGCACGGACATCGCCGGCCCGCTGCGGTCGACCGTGACCTACCATTTCCCCACGGGCCACTTCGGCGCGCCGGTCAAGTTCGTCTGGTACGACGGCGTGTCGTCCAAGGACGGCGTCTACCAGCACACGCCTCCGGACGAGCTCTGGAAGGCCGACTTCCCGACCGCCGACCACTGCTTCCGCCGCTTCGACCTGATCCTCGTCGGAGAGAAGGGCCGCATGTTCTTCGGGCGCGGCCGGCAGGACTGGATCTTCAAACCCGAATCGCTCGCGACCGGCTTCACCGAGCCGCCGAAGACGATCCCCCGCGTGCCCGGCGGCAAGCGCGACGGCAAGAGCGACGACAGCGGCGGCCCCTACGTCGAGTGGCTCAACGCGATCCGGAGCGGCACGCCCGCGCTCTCCGGTTTCGCCTCGTCCGGCCCGTTCAGCGAGACGGTCCTCCTCGGAAACCTCGCGGTGCGCCTCGGCAAGCCGCTGCAGTGGGACGGAAAGAACCTGAAGGCGGCCAACGCCCCCGAGGCCGACGGCATCATCCGCCGCGCCTACCGCAAGGGCTGGGAAATGGCGTGACCCGCCGGCCACGGCGCCGCCCATGCAGGCGTGCCGAACCAGGCGTCCATCTCCTTCGCGAACGGTGCGACGACATCCGGGGGCTCGGGCCACCGGCCCTGGTCGCCGGTCTCGACGATCCACGTCTCCAGCGCGGCCCGGAGGCGCGCCAGGGCCTCGCGATGCGCGGGTTCGGCTGACGCGGCGAGGTTGCGGATCTCGTCCGGGTCGGCGTCGAGGTCGTAGAGTTCCTCGCACGGACCGCAGCGCGCCATCATCTCGGCGGCCGGACCGGACAGCTCGCCGCGCGCCATCATGCCGCGCAGAAGCGGCATCACGAGGAAGCACTTCTCCTTGTAGCGGTTCAACGAGGCGATCGTCGGCCCGGGCGTGAAGGTCCGGATGTAGCGCCAGCGCGCGTCGCGAACGGAGCGGATCCGGTGGACCGTCTCGTCGATCCGGTCCCGCGCGCTGAACGCGTAGGTCCGCGGCGCATCGGCGCCGGCGCCGAGAAACACGAGGCCCTGCATCAGCGGCGGACGCGCCACGCCGGCGATCGCGAGCGTCGTCGCGGTCACGTCGATCAGGCTGAGCACGCGATCGTCGATGGCGCCGGGCCGGACTTGGGGAGGCGCGGGGAAGTTCCTGGGCCAGCGGATGATCATCGGCACGTGGAGGCCGCTGTCGTAGCACCAGTGGATGCTGCGCGCGTCGAGCCGGCCGTTGTCGGCGAAGAAGATCACGACGGTGTCGTCCTCGAGGCCGTCCGCCCGAAGTTGCTCCAGCACCCGCCCGATGCGGCGGTCCATGCCGGACACCGAGTTCAGGAACCGCGCCCATTCGGCGCGCACGACGGGGTGGTCCGGGTAGTACGGCGGCGGCGTGACGTTCTCCGGCGTCGCGATGCGCTCGTGCTCCCGCTCCCCGACCCATTCGACGCGTTCCTTCTTCGCGCTCTGCCGGTCGTAGATGTCGTACTCGTTCTCGTGCGAGTTCACGACGGCGAAGAACGGCTGCCGCGCCTTGAGCGTCGTCCAGTCGCCCGTCTCGTAGACCGGCCCCTCGTTCACGAAGTTGAGGTCGAGCTTGCCCGTGCCGACGTTGTGCACGCCCGCGGTCCTGATGTTGGCGGTCCAGTAGCCCGCGTCCCGCAGCCGGTGCGTCACCGGCCGGACGCCGGGCGGCAGCCGGAAGTCGTCGTCGCGGTGCGACCGCATCGGGTGCGTCCCGGTCGTCGTCTGGTACATGCCGGTGAAGAAGGCCGAGCGGCTCGGCGCGCACGCCGGGTTGGTCGAGAAGACGCGCGTGTACCGCACGCCCTCCGCGGCGAGACGGTCGAGCGCCGGCGTGCGCACGTGCTTCGCGCCGTAGCATCCGAGGTCGAGACCCAGGTTCTCCCCGATCAGCCACAGGATGTTCGGCCGGCGCGCCGGCGGCGCCGCGGGAAGTTCCAAGGGTTGGAAGGCCAGCAGGAGCAGGCTTCCAAGGATTGGACGAATGCGCCGCGCGGTCCGCCCGGACGTTGGTTCCATGCCTTCGAGGTTACGCCTGCCATCCATCGCGTCAATGCACGGTCGACCTCGAATCGGACGGATCTGTCGAACCGCGGTCCCGACACCCGCACTCCGTGGGATCCGCGGTAGGGCCGGGCCGCCGGCCCGGCCGAACGGAGAGCCCGCACAAGCTTCTTCATCGTCGTGCGCACGATCCGAGATGCGCCGGCCCGGGCCGGGGGCGCTCCGGGTACCCGGTCGCGGGCGGGCGTGGTGAGGTCGCGCAGCCAACGCAGCCGGGGTCATTCCTCGCCGGCCGGCAAGCGGCATCGCGGCGACTGGATGTCAACGCCCTTTCGGTTCAAGGCTTCGTGAGTGGGGATCGGGGTTCAGGTGATACCGGAAGCCAAGCCAGAGTGTCTCCGACGTACGCCCTTCCAGCCGAATCACGCCTTCAATCCACCCGACGTGGGCCGAGACGACTCGCCCTTCGAGATTGGTGACCGGCCTGACCCTGAAGATCCAATGGTCGTTCGGGCCGGCGGATTCGTAGCGACTGACGCCCGTGTGAAATGACTCCTCCAACGCGAGCGACCGGTCGTAGCCTTCCGCGGGCGCCTCCTGTGGAGGCACGTGGTCGCTCCGGATGGTAAGCGAGGAGCGCCCCGGCGCGCGGTGATGGGCGACTCCGCTGTTGTCACGGAAGAGAAGCTGGCACTTCCAATCCCAGTTTCGACTTCCTTTGACGTCCTTCCATCCGACCATCGTGCAATCCGCAACGACACCGGTTCCATGTGGTGCGACCCAGTCTCCCGCCAGAAAGTCGAACGCACAAGGCTTGCCCAAAGAAGGCATTATGGCCGCGATATCGCGGACCACCATCGGCACCGGGTTGA
>VGWF01000227.1 GCA_016873715.1 Lentisphaerota bacterium
CGGCATCGGCATCACCGGCCACATCGCGTTCAACGAGCCGCCGGAGCCCGGGGAGCGGATGTCCGTCGCGACGCTCGCGGCCCTCCCGACGCGCGTGCTGACCCTCGCGCGGGAGACGCGCGCCATTCACTCCGTGACCGTCGGTGGCGAGATCGCCGTCATCCCGCGCCGCGCCGTCACCGTGGGCATGAAGGAATGCCTCGGCGCGCGCAGGATCCGGCTTTACTGCAACCAGCCCTGGCAGAGCGCCGTCGTCCGCCGCGCCCTGCACGGCCCGGTCTCGGCGGACTGCCCCGCGTCTCTGATCCGCCTGCATCCGGATGCGGAGTTGGCGGTCGCGGAGTACGTCGCCCATCCCCCGGACCTGAGGCTGCGCTGATACGAGACGCGACTTCCGCGACGAGCGTGTCCGGGCCGTCACCGCCCATCCCGAGGACGCCGAACTCCTCGGCGCCGGCACGATGGCCCGCGCCCGGGCCGACGGCGCCGCGACGGGCATCGCGATCCTCGGCAGGCGGAAACGCGCGCGCGCAGGCGGGCACCGCCGCGGCGGAGGCCTTCCGGATCCGCCCGCGTTCAAGCGGGCGCGGGCGTGGTGAGCGTCAGAGGTCGAGGCCCAGCTTCTTCATCAGCCAGAAGTTCCGCGTCCACTTCTCCTGCACGAGCACCTGCAGGACAACGCGGACGGGCCGGTCGTAGATCGCGGTCAGCTCGGCGTCCGACGCGCGGCGGATGGCGCGCAGCATGCGCCCCTTGTGGCCGATGATGATGCCCTTCTGGCTGCCGCGCTCGACCCAGATCTCGGCCCGGACCTCCCACGCGCCGTCCGGAGCCTCCTCGATGCCCGTCACGTGGACCGCGATCCGGTGCGGGAGCTCCTTGTCGAGCCGCAGGAAGAGCTTCTCGCGGATGACGTCGCCGACGAACAGCTTGCGGGGGAAGTCCGTCAGGACGTCGTCCGGGAACAGCGGCGGATGCTCCGGCAGGACATCGAGGACCGCGGCGACGAGTTCGCCGAGTCCACCGCGCGTCTCGGCCGACACGCGCATCCAGACCGCCGGACGCTTCCGCCCCTTCTCCGCCTCCGTCGCCGCCCACAGGTCGACCAGGTTCCGCTCGTAGCGCGTGCCGAGATCCGCCTTGTTGAGCGCGACGAGGACGGGCGCGTCGCCCGTACCGCCGACGATGCGCCTGATCCAGCCCTCGTCCTCGGCGCGCGGCGGCGAGGATGCGTCGAGCACCAGCAGCAGCGCGTCGGTGCCCTCCGCCGACTGGCGCGCGGCCTTGTTCATCCACTCGCCGAGGTCCGACTCCGCCTTCAGCACGCCCGGCGTGTCGAGGAAGACGACCTGGCCGCGCGCGTCGTTCAGGATGCCGCGGATGCGGTGGCGCGTCGTCTGCGCGACCGGCGAGACGATGCTGATCTTCTCGCCGAGGATCGCGTTGACCAGCGAGGACTTCCCGACGTTCGCGCGGCCGACGACGGCGACGACGCCCGCGCGGGCGCCGGGCGCGGCGGGAGCGGCCGGTTCGGACGGGACGGGTTCATCGGGCACGGTTCACGCTCCCCTTCGTTCGCGGCTCGCCTGCTCCAGCCGCAGCCGTTCGGCCGGCGTCAGGGCGCCGAGGCCCTGCGATGCGACCTTGTCCAGCAGCCGGTCCACCTCGGCGGCGTCGACGGGACGCCCCGTCTCCGGCGTGATCCACCCGTCGATCCGCCGCCGGATCCCCGGCGCGAACGGCGCCGTCATCCCGCCGCGGCCCGCGACGCGCGCATACACGACGCCCGCAAGCCCGCCCGCGAGATGCGCCGAGTGCGCGATGCCGCCGGAGGACCCGCCCTGCACCAGGTAGAGCAGTTCGATCACGACGATCGCCGACACCATCTTCCAGGCCGGCAGGGTGAAGAACGGGAACAGCGCGAGGGCCATCCGCCGCTGCGGGAAGAGGGCCGCGAACGCCGCCATCACGCCGAACACGCCGCCCGAGGCGCCGACGCACAGCGCCTGCGGATCGAGCAGCACGAACCCGAGCCCGCCGAGGACCCCGCTGACGACGTACAGCGTGAGGAAGTGCGGCGTGCCGAGCCGCCGCTCGACTTCCGGGCCGAGGAACGCGAGACCGAGCATGTTCATCAGGATGTGGCCGACGCCGCCGTGCAGCAGCATGTAGGTCAGCGGCTGCCACACCATGCCGGCGCGCAGCCCGTCGCCCTGGAGCACCATCAGGCCCAGGATCGAGCCGGCGATGCGGCTGCGGGCCAGCAGCAGTTGCGCGAGGAACACGGCGCTCGTGAGCACGATGATCCACTTCGTCGCGGGCGCGCCGCGCGAAGATTCCCAGTTCCACGCCCTGTCGAATGCACCGTTCACGCCTCGACTATATCACACGCCGCCCCGCAGGGCCGCGGAGGGAGTTCCAGGTTCCAGGCTCCGACCCCGGATCCCGGTTCTCATCACGCATCGCTCATCCCTTCGCCTCCAGTTGCCGCCTCCGGGGCTTTCGGGTACAACGGCCGCACGGCGGGGATGCCGCGGAAAGGCAGGCGCGAATGGCGGACGATCAGGTCGGCACGCAGTGGTTCTACGCGGAAGGCGGGACGTCGGTCGGCCCGATCGCGGAGGCCGACTTCGATGCGATGGCCGCCGACGGCCGTATCGGGGCCGACGCCCTCGTCTGGCGCGACGGGATGGACGGCTGGAAGCCGCTTCGCGAGGTCCGCCCCGTTCCCGCCGCCCCTCCCGCGCCCTCCCCGTCCGGGGCCGGACCGGGGGAGACCTGCTCGCAGTGCGGCCGCCCCTTCCCGGCCCAGGATCTCATCCGGTTCGGCAACGCCTCGGTCTGTGCCGCGTGCAAACCGGCCTTCGTGCAGCGCATCCAGGAGAACGCCGAGGTGCCCCACGCGCTGCGCTACGCCGGATTCTGGATCCGCTTCGCGGCGTTGTTCATCGACGGCATCGTCATCAGCATCGCCCAGTACGCGGTCTACATCCCCGTGATCCTCGTCGTGATGCGCGGCGCGGGCAACATGGACAACAACCCGTGGCCGCTGTTCGCCGCGCAGATGATCCTGGCCGTCTTCAGCATGGTGCTGGCGGCCGGCTACGAGATCTGGATGACCGGCCGCTACGGCGCCACGCTGGGCAAGATGGCCTGCCGCCTGCGCATCGTGACGCCGGACGGCGGCCGCATGTCCTACGCCCGCGCGACCGGCCGGCACTTCGCGAAGTTCATCAGCTACTTCACGATGTACATCGGCTTCATCATCGCCGGCTTCGACAAGGAGAAGCGGAGCCTGCACGACATGATCTGCACCACGCGGGTCGTGAAGGTCTGAGCGGACCGGCATGGCGCCGCCCGCCCCAGCGTGCCCCTCCTGCGGGACGGCGCTGCCCGTCGCGGCGGGCGCGCCGGGCGGTTCGTTCCCCTGCCCCGGCTGCGGGGCGCCGACGGAGCTGTTCGTGTTCCCCGCGCTGCTGCGGCCGCCCGCGAACTCGACGCCGGCGGTCGCATCGCTCCCGGGCGACGCCACCTGCTACCATCACCCGGACCGCGTCGCCGTCGTCGCGTGCGCGTGCTGCGGCCGCTTCCTGTGCGGCCTCTGCGACCTCGATCTCGGCGACCGCCACGTCTGCGCGACGTGCCTCCACGCCGAACACGAGGACGGCGGCCCCGCCGGACGGCGCGTGTCGCGGTTCGTCCAGTACGACAGCCTTGCGCTGGCCCTCGCGACGATCCCGGTGCTCACGGTCGCCTTCTGGTTCATGTCGTGCCTGGCCGCCCCGGCCGCCGTGTTCCTGGCCGTCCGCTTCTGGCGCCGGCCGATGAGCCTGCTCCCGCGCACCCGGTTCCGGTTCCTTCTCGCGATGCTGATCGCCCTCGCGACGATCGTCGGCTGGATCGCGATCCTCTACGTCGCGGTCGACGGCATGCTGGCGGGCGGCACGGAACCCGGCGGAGGGGCGAGGTGACCGCATGACCGATCCCCGCGCCACCCCGCTCCGACGCCTGCCCGGCGGACGCCGTCACGGCCCCTTCCGCGCGAGCTGCTGGATGGCGGAGGACCACCTCGTCTGCGTGGAGACCTCGTGGTTCGTCGAGCGCTACCGGCGCTTCGCCTTCCGCGATATCGAGTCGATCGTCATCCAGCGCAACGAGCGCGCCCGCGTCTGGACGATCCTGTGGATCGTGTTCCTGCTCATCGGCGCGGCCATGGCGCTTCCGCCGGCGGCCGACGGCACGGTGCGCGTGCTCGGCGCCCTGCTCGCGGTGCCGGCCCTGCTGGGTCTCGTGATCAACGCGATGCGCGGCCCGTGCTGCGCCACGACGCTCCACACCCGCGTCAGCGCGCAGGACGCGCGCGCGTGGCGCCGCCTGCGCACCGCGCGCCAGGCGGTCGCCGAACTCGCCGCGGCGGTCGGGACCGTCCAGGGCGCGCTCCCGGACGACAGCCTCGCGGCGGCCGCCGGCGCGGGTGCGGCGACGGAGCCGGCCGCGGTCCCCGGGCTCCGTCCGATGCCGCCCCCGGTGGCCGCGGCGCCCGCGGGCCCCCCGCGACGAAGGCTGATCACGGCCTGCGCCGCGGCGCTGCTCGTCGAAGCCGCCGCCACCGCCATGGCGATCGGCCTCCGCACCGCGCCGATGATGATGGCGGTGCTCGGCCTGTCGTTCCTGCTCTTCGGCCTGTGCGCCACCGCGCTCGTCCGCGGCGCCGGCGGGCGGACCACGCCCGTGCTGCGCTCGTGGACGTGGTGGCTCTTCGGCTACCTCGCGGTGCGCGGCACCGTCGCGTACTTCTGGGGACTGGTCCGCTACATGCCCGCCGCCGTCACCGGCGGCGGCCAGGCCACCGACTGGGTCGTGCTGCTCTTCGATACCTGGGCGGCCGACAGCCGCTTCCTCGCCGTCTTCTTCGGCCTCGTCTCCCTCCTCTCCGCCACCTTCGGCTTCATGGGCATCCTGATGGCACTCCGGAGCCGCGGCGCCGGCGGCGGAGGGATGAAACCGGAAACCTGATGGAGAAGGTCCGCAGGTTCCAAGGCTTGGAGGTTCGCAGGCCCGAGGGTTCCAAGGATTGGATGGCCGGGGCGGAGGGCGAAGAGCAAAGAGCGAAGAGCAGAGAGCAGAGAGCGGAGGGCGGAGGGCGGAGGGCAGAGGGCGGAGGGCCGGAGAGCGCAGAGCCGGAGGGCGGA
>VGWF01000228.1 GCA_016873715.1 Lentisphaerota bacterium
GGGGACGTCTGCGACCAGCCGCCGATGTAGCTGCTGTAATAGCCGTGGCTGAAGGGTTCGCCCTTCGTTTTGCATTCGGTGAAGAAGGCGAACGGTTGCAGCCAGTTCGTGGCGTCCTGCTTCTTCGGAGCGTTCAGGGCGGCGACTTTCTGCACGGCAAAGGTGTAATAGGGTGACGGGTCCAACCCGGGCACAGGCGGATAAACGCTCAGCCGATTCCTGGTCACAGGCGGCCGGGGTTGCACAGCCTTGCCGAAGGTGAAGTTCTTCACATTGTATAGATTCCCGCCCTGGCCGAAGGCATCGGTGAACCGGAAGAAGACGGTCTTCACCCCGGCGAGACCAGGCTTCAGCCTGGTCGTGTAAGGGCGGTAGAGGGTCCAGGAACCCGTGTGGGTAATGTCGATGGCTCCAAGCAAGGGGCCATCCTTGGCACCGGCGCGAACTTCGAGGGTTCCGCCCTTGCCCGGCGTGGCGGCCTCGATGGAAAGCAGATCGCTGCCGCTGCCGAAGTCGATGCCATCGTATCGCGACCAGGAGTCATGGGTCAGCTCCGTGATGGCGTCGCCGTTCACGACCACGGGAGCGCTGCCGGGATGAGATTCGGCATCGAAGGAAGATGCGGCCAGCGTGCGCTGAACGGATTTGGAGACGTTCGGCACTCCTGCCGCCATCCGGAAATGCTCGATCTCGAACAGATCATCTCCGCTC
This sequence comes from Lentisphaerota bacterium, assembly GCA_016873715.1. Taxonomy (GTDB): domain Bacteria; phylum Verrucomicrobiota; class Kiritimatiellia; order PWTM01; family PWTM01; genus VGWF01. The sequence continues at coordinate 712 of VGWF01000228.1, forward strand.
GATCGGCCATCCGGGCCGCTGAAACAAAGGTAGAGATCGTGCGCGCCGCTGACAGGGCGGGAGAAGCTCGTGGTGAACGGCTTCATGACATCGTCAGTGCCGGCGATCCGGACCGTGCCGATCAGTTCACCTGTCTCGCTGCCGAGACGCAACTGGATCGTTCCCGCGGGATCCGTGTCGTCCGCGGCAGCGTAAACGCAGAAGAAGTTGAAACCGGGTTCTGCCCCGAAATCGAAGTTCGTGTAGGCAACCCATGACCCATGCTTGATGTTCTCGATCTTCTCGTCGTCCACTTCGATGGTCTTGCTCGAGTCCGGATGGCTTTCCCGGCTGAAACGGATCGCCGGGAAGAGCCCCTGCTCGGCGACTGGATACTGCCACGCCGGATGAACGACAGGTGATCGGTAGTCCGGTGCGTATCGCTGAAAGCGGAAACGCGAAAGGGAGAACGAATCGTCAGCTCCGCCCGGGAAAACAAGATACAGGTCCTTCACGCCCTTTACGGGTGAAGGCAGTTTCAAGCCGAACGGCTTGTAGGTCGTCTCGCTGCCAGTAGGGGCGATGCTCCATGTGCCGATCACCGGCCCGGTAGGGCTCTCCAGGCGCATTTCGACCGTTCCGCCGGAGCGGGCGGATGCCGCCTCCACCCAGGCGTAATTGCAGCCGGTGCTTTCGCCGAAATCGAAGCCCGGGTACTTGACCCAGGAGCCAGCACGGATGTTCTCAATTCGATGATCCGCCTTCTTGATGATGCTGTCGTTGCCGGCATGGCTTTCGTCGGCGAAAGAACTACCCGCCACGTCGGACCGCCAATCCGCAGCCATGAGTCGGGATGACGCGAGGAACCAGAAGACCAGGGGTAATCTGATAAGAAATCGCATTACTGGCGCTACGGGCACCCTGCGGCGCTTTGCGGACTTCGCAGGGCAGGCGCGCACGCCGGGACCGGCCTGAAGCAACGTTCTCATGGCGGCGAAGCTGCCAGAGTGCCGAAGGGAAGGCAATAGGGAGAAACGACGGGGCTTCGGGCAGTCGAGACATGCCCCGCCGGCTTGCAGCGCGCGTTGGCGGGATCGAAGCGTGAGGGAGAGAAAGACCGGCCCCGCCGCGGTGTTCAGCCGTCGCGTATGCCTCGACCTTTTCGGCGTCGTGGTCCCGTCTCCGCCCTTCGGGCTACGACGTGGCACGCCGGAAAGGGGTCGTCGAGCCACGGCCCGATGACCGTCGAACACGGCGGTCCGATGGAGAGCGTGACGCGCACGCCTTGGCCCCAGAGGCCGAGGTGGCGCAGGATGCGCTCGATGACGGCGCGGTGGTCGATGAGGGCGACGATCTTCATCTCCCGCGAGCACCGCGGGCGCAGCCGCGGAGTATGTTCGCCCGCTCCGGCGGCAGCAGACCCTTTTCGACCAGGAAGGTGATGACCCGCGCCCGGGACAGATCCTCCAAGGGCTTGAGGCTCACCTGCGGCAGGACGTGAAACAGGCCCCCGCGCACGAACAGGCCGTCGGCGACGAGTGCGTCCAGGTGGGGATGGAAGTCCGGGTACTATGCGCGCGCGAGGGTCACCGGCGCGGCCGTCGCGCGGTCAGGCCCAGGGCGCGAAGTGCCCCTCCTCGGACAACTGCCGCATCTGCCCGCCCAACTCGTCCATGAAGCGCTGCTTCTCGCCCGCCCACCGCAGGGCCGGGCCGACGAACACGTCGCAGAAGAAGGGGACGAGGAGCGTCTCGCCCTTGGGCAGCGCCTTGCCGAGGCCGTGCAGGTAGACGGGGACCACCGGCACGTCAGGGTGGCGCCGGGCCAGGTGCGCGACGCCGGACTTGAACTCGCACAGCGTCTCGCCGGCGCCGCGGGTGCCCTCGGGGAACAGGATGACCAGGCCGCCGCCCGCCAGGAACGCGGAGATCTCCGCCAGCGGATCCCCCTGCGAGGGCGCGGGGTGCCGCGCCACGGGCAGGATGCCCATCACCCGGGTCGAGAACCAGGAGCGCAACCGGCCCCGAAGGAAATAGTCGGCCGCGGCGACCGGCCGCAGCCGCGGCAGGAGCCGGAGGGGGAACAGCGTCATCAGCACGATGGTGTCGAGGTGGCTGTTGTGGTTGGCCACGATGAGGGCCGGCCCCTGCCGCGGCAGGCGCTCGCGGTGGCGCACGTTCAGCCCCAGCACGATCAGCGCGACGAAGCGCGCGAGGACGCCGAAGAAGAGGAAACGCAGGACCGGGTTCATGCTCAGGTGTAGTAGTAGCGGATGTAATGGGTGAACAGCGGGGCGGTGAAGATCAGGCTGTTGACCCGATCCACCATGCCGCCGTGGCCGGGGATGGCCGCGCTGAAGTCCTTGATGCCCAGATCCCGCTTCAGGGCCGCCATGGTGGCGTCGCCGCAGAAGCCGAAGAAGCCGAGGGCCAGCCCGATGCCCAGCGACTCCAGCGGCGTCATCGGCGTCAGCCGCGGGCCGATCAGCAGCCCCAGCACCGCGGTGGTGGCCACGCCGCCCACCAGGCCGACCCAGGTCTTGTTCGGGCTGACCGTGGGCAGGACCTTCGTGGTCCCGAAGGACTTGCCCCAGACGTACTGCGCGATGTCGTTCGCCTGCGTGATGAGGATCAGGAACAGCATCATCGCCTCGCCGCCCAGCACGAGCAGGTAGCAGACGTGGCTGAGGCAGAAGACCATGGTCATCAGCCCCCAGTGGGTGGTGCCCACGGCGCGCAGGAAGCCCTGCGTCTCGCCGATGGAGATCATGCGCATCGGCAGCAGCAGGAACATGTAGACGGGGATGAACAGCACGAACATGCCGTACCAGTCCACCTGGATCAGGAAGTACTGGATGGGGATGGACAGGTAGGCCCAGAACAGGACGTGCCGGTCCGCTCGGCGGGTCGGGATCAGCGAGAGGAACTCCTTCAGCGCCAGGTAGCTCACGAAGGCGAAGAGCCAGATGGCGGCCGTCCGGGACAGCGCGAGCGCCGCGAAGAGCCCCGCGATCATGATCCACCACCCCGTGAGCCGCGGGCCGATCTCGGCGGGGAATCTCAGCGGCCAGAGGCGCCGCGCGGCGACCGCGGCGACGGTCGCGCAGGCGAGCAGCCCGAGGATCGCGCCCATGGCCGCGGCGACGGTTGGCCCGCCGTTGATGGAGGGCATGTTCACGCCCCGCCCGCCCGGCGCTCCGCCAGGGCGCGCCTCACGCGGTTGACCACGGTGACCCCCAGCAGCAGCGCCACGGCGCCGAGGGCGGCATTGGCCCAGACGGCGTGTTGCGGCAGCCCGCAGCCGAGCAGCAGGTAGACCGCCCCGTAGGCGAAGGCCCGGTCGCTCTTGCCCATCGGCCCGTCGTACCGGCGCGAGGCGCCCACCTGCACCGCGACCACCCCGGCCATCTCCGTCAGCCCGGCCAGGAAGACAGCCGCCAGGGCGAGCCCCGCGCTCACGTCCCCGACCCGCACGAGCGGGGCGTAGAGGGCCGCGTCGGAGACGACGTCCGCCAGCTCGTTCAGGAAGCCGCCCAGGGCCGACTTCATCCCGTGCTCGCGGGCGAGCATGCCGTCGATGGCGTTCAGGGCCATGCGCGCGAGGAGGACCGGCGGGATGGCCAGCAGCGGCCAGCGGCTCTCCGGCCACATCCAGACCGCCGCGCCGGCCGCCAGGGACAGGGCCAGGGCCGCCACCGTCACCTGGTTCGCCGTCGTGCCCCGCCCGGCCAGGCCGCGGCACAGGGGCCGCAGGAGGTTCTGGAAGGCCGGCTTCAGGTCGTAAATCGTCATAGCCGTGACGCGACTATCATCACCTACCCGCGCCGATTCAACTACAAACACCGGCCCCGCGCTCCGCCGCTCACGCGGGTCTGGCCTCCTTGGGGCGGGGCGTTACCTTGCGGGGCATGCAGGACATCACCTCCACCGCGGAGACACAGCAGCGTGCCCTCCTGATAAGAAATCGTCTTCCGAGCGCTATGGGCACCCTGCGTCGCTTTGCGGACTTCGCAGGGCAGGCGCGCCCCTCAGGGCCGGCCCGGAGGACGCATCGACAGGATCTGGCTGCGGTTGAGAGGCTGACCGGCCCCGCCGCGGGGGTTCAGCTGTCCAGCGGCCGGGCGAGGCTCGGGACGCTGTCGCACACGAAGGCCAGGGCGAGATGGGCCGACAGGGCGATCCGCGGCCGCGTGTGGCGCCCTGTCGTCGGGAAGGGGATCGTTTCCGCGGTGCATTCCGACAACGTCGGCCGCTCCGGCACGCCGGCGATTCCGATGGACGTGTTAGCGTTAACTGTTAGCACTACGGACCCGCGAGGGGCGGGATGTGACGTAGACATGCTTCAACAGGCTCTCCATCAAAGAAGGGGGCACGGCATCAACCGTAGGCCTATACGATAGGCCAAGAAGAGAAGAACGGAGGATGCCATGCCTTGGGAAGAGAGTGTGCTCAGTCTGCCCGGAATGCA
>VGWF01000229.1 GCA_016873715.1 Lentisphaerota bacterium
ACACCAAGATGGAGATGATCTCCAGAAGAGCCTTCGGGTTCCGAAACTTCGAGAACTACAGACTTCGCGTGAGGGCCTTGTGCTGCTAACGTCCAAACGCCGCTGCCCCCGTCTTTGGGGAAGAGCCTGATGGTTTGGTGAGATTGGCACCCCCTACCGGAATCGAACCGGTCTTTGCAGGATGAGAACCTGCCGTCCTAGCCGATAGACGAAGGGGGCGCTTCGGACGCCGCAAGGGTGGGGAATCTAGGCGGCGGGTGGGGTGGTGTCAAGCCCGTCAAGGGCGGTGCGCCGTCGGCGGCATCCAGCGATCAGGAGAGCGATCCCGGTGGCGGGGAGGATCAGGATCCAAGCCAGCAGGAGGATGTGCGCGGACGAGCCGCCGACGAGGTCCTCCGGGAGACTCTCCGTGAAGAATTCCGCGGTCATCGCCGGACCCCAGACGGCGAACGGGATCAGGGAGGGCGCCACCAGCAGGATCCCGGCGATCAGGAGGGGCCAGCGGCGCCCGGCCCGGGGCGGACCGCCGTTCACCGGTGGCCCGCCGGGACGACGCAGGGGCCTCGCAGGACGCGCACGGTGCCGCGGCCGAGGAAGACCAGGGCGACGCCCCAGAGCGCCAGCAGCGCGGACATCGGCTCCGGGATCGTATCGGGGGCGGTCGCGGGATCGATGTCCTTCAGCCCGGCCTGACGGTACTGCTCCTGTGTCTCGAGGACGACCGCGCCGGAGACCGCGCTCACCAACTGCCACGTCCTCGCCAGCGCGATCGCCGGATCCGTCGCGCCCTTGGACCGGTCGCCGGCCAGCCTCCGGATCTCGTCCGCCGCCCAGAGCCGTACGAGGTGGGCCGATGCCGGAGAGGCGCCGTCGGGCGGCGGCACGCCGGGCGGGAGCTTCGACCACTGCCACACGGGTGCGGTCGGGCCGCCGGATCCGGGGCCGCCGAGGGCCGCGAGGTCGGCGACCGGTCCGGCCACCGGCGCAACCGGCCGCAGCGCCGGGTTCACGCCGAGCCGGTCGGTGATGCGGTCGGGGCCGCCTCCGAACTGGCACGCATGGATGCGGGGGCCGTCGGGCCGGCGCTGCCAGCGCTGGAGCAGCGACTCCGTCGCGTCGGACTCGAAGGGCTGCGTGGCGTGCAGCCACAGCACGGCGCCCTCGCCGGAGGCCGAGGCCCAGTCCCACGCCTGCACCAGCGCCGCCATGTTGTCGCATCCGCCGGCGTACCGCTTCGGGGCGACAAGCGACGGAATCGAAGCGCGGTCGACGACCGACGTGGAGACCGCGTCCGACGCGAAGAAGACCCTCAACTCCGCGCCGGCGCGAAGGAGCGAGGCGAGGATCGTCTCCAGTTCGCCGGTGTGCTCGCGCATGTGCGTGGAGCCGTCGATCACGATCGCGAGCCGTTTCGCCGCCGGGCCGGCCGGCGGCTGGACGAGCTGCTGCACGACGACGGGGGAGGCCGGATCGCGGTCGTCGCGGGCCCACGAGGCGATCGCACCGCGGTTGCGCCGCACGCGCACGCAGAGGCCGTCCTCGAGCGCGGCGGTGGTCAGTTCGCCGCGCGCTTCGCGGCCCTCGGCGCCGCGGTCGATGGCGAGAGGACCCGCGTCGGCGATCGCGGTGTCGCTGTCGATCCAGACGGACGGCTGCAGGGCGCCCGGCGCTCCGAAGTTCCGCTCCAGGATGCGCGGCATCGGAAGCAGTCCCTCGCCCGGGTCCCGCACGACCAGCGGGCAGGTGATGCCGATGCGGGTCTTCATCTGGCCGCCTTCGGGGGGGACGGGGAAGCACTGGAGTAGGATGCGGTCCGGGCCGTCGGTGGTGACGAGCACGGGATCGCGCCGGCGCGCGACGACGTTCCGGTAGGCCTCGCGCACCTGGCTGCGTCCGCCGAAGGCGGCCTCGCGTTCCTCGCCGTTGATCCAGAGCGTCAGCCGCGAAACCGACGCGCCGGGCGGCAGGAGGATCTGCGCGCGCGCCTCGCGCTGCTGCGGCGAATCGTTGCGGAAGACCAGGGTCCATTCGAGGTAGCCGACGCCCGCCTCCGCCTCGATGCGGCCGTCGATGCGCGACTGCGCGAGGGAGAGCCCGCGCACGCGCGCGGCGACGGCCTCGCCGCCCTGGGCGAAGTCCCAGTCGGCCTCGTCGAAGATCGCGCCGCGGCGGCCGCGCAGGGGCGGCGGCTTCACGGCGTTGAAGGGGCGGCCGGTGACGCGGTAGTAGATCTCGCGGATGCGCTCCATCGGGACGGGATCGGTGCCGAGTTGGAAGGCCCAGACCCAGGGGTCGACCTGGATCTGCCGGCGGATGTAGCTGGCGCGGAGAAGCTCCTCCTCGCTGCCGTGGTTCCGGAGCAGGCGGAGGCCGCGGGCGCGCAGGGCGGCGTCCTCCGACGCGGCCCACTGGATCCCGGTGAGCGTGACGACCCGGGGGGCCGCGGCAAGGCCCAGCAGGACGATGGCCGCCGCGAGGGTCTTCCAGACCGGCGCCGGCGGCGGGAGCCCGTCCGCCGCCGCCGCGCGGCGCAGCCGCAGGCGGAGCGCGAGCGCGCAGATCAGCGACGTCAGGGGCGCCAGCGGGAGGAAGCCGAGGCCGAACCAGAGGATGCCGAAGACCGCGATCGGGGTGAGCAGGGCGAAGACGAGGGCGTAGAACAGCGCCACGGAGATGGCCAGTCCGTTGAGCCAGCCGGCGGCGCGCCACGCGGGCCGACCGGCGCGGCGCAGCGAGGCGACGGCGAGCCCGTTGGCGACCGGCACCAGCGCGATCAGGACCCCGTTGACCCACGAGGGCAGGGGATCGAAGAAGGTCGCGGCGCACATCGAGGTGGCCAGCTCGACGGCCAGCGTGATCAGCGGAAGGGCGACGCCGAAGATGGAGACCAGCACGGCCGCCACCCTGGAGAGGCGGGGCATGCGCGGCGGGGCCGCCGGGGAGGGCGCAACCGGGGCGGCCGGCGCGGGCGCGGGCTCCGCGGGGGCGTCGAGGCGGGCCAGCAGCCGGCGGATGTCGTCGGCGCCCACGGAGGCGTCCGGCAGCCCGGCGGTCTCGCGGGCGATGTGCGCGTGCCAGTCCGCGAAAACCTCGTCCGGATCCGCCCCGGCGGCCAGCAGGTCGCCGCGCCGCGACTCGCAGTACGCATCGAAGGCCTCGCGGGCCTCGTCGCTCCAGGGCTTCATCGGCGGTCCTCCGTTTCGCCCAGCCGCCGGACCTGGCGGACGAGCGTCTCGACATGGTCGTTCATCTGCGCCAGCGTGCGCCGGCCCCGGGCGGTGAGGGCGTAGTACTTGCGCGCCGGTCCCTCCGCCGACTCCACGAGGCGGGTGGACACCAGGCCCTGGAGACGCAGCCGCGAGAGCAGGGGGTAGAGGGTGCCCTCGGTGACGTCGAGCCCCGGCAGGCCGGCCAGCATCCGGACAAGGTCGTAGCCGTAGCGCTCCCCGCGCTCCAGGGCCTTCAGGACGCAAAGCTCGATCCAGCCGCGCCGGATCTGCACGGTCCAGTTGTCGAGATAGGCCGGATCGTCCATGCGGTACCTAGTACCACAAGGTACATGGGGTGTCAAGGGAGCGGGGCGGGAGCAACCGCGGGAGGGCGGGGGGAAGGGGTCAGAGCAGCCAGGACAGGAGGAGGGTGAAGAAGAGCCCGCAGACGGCGATGATCGTCTCCATGACGGTCCAGGACTGGAGGGTCTGCTTCTCGGAGAGGCCGAAGTACTTTCCGACGAGCCAGAATCCGCTGTCGTTGACGTGGGAGAGGATGGTGGCGCCCGAGGCGATCGAGATGACGATCAGCGCGCGGTCGATGTCGGTGAGGCCCGCGGCGCCGCCCAGCATGGGGGCGATGATGCCCGCGGCGGTGATCATCGCGACGGTCGAGGAGCCCTGCGCGATGCGGACGGCCACCGCCAGCAGCCAGGCGAGCAGGATCGGCGGAAGGTGTCCGTGCGCCATGGCCTCCGCGAGCATCTTCCCGATGCCGCTGTCGATCAGGACCTGCTTGAGCACGCCGCCGGCGCCGGTGATGAGGATCACGATGCCGGCGGGTTCGAGCGCCTTCGCGCTGAGGTCCATCAGCGCGGCGCGGTCGAAGCCGCGGCGGATGCCGAGGATGTAGAGCGCCAGGACGGTCGACACCAGCAGGGCCGTGAAGGGGTGTCCGGCGAAGGCCGCGGCCTGCGTCCACGCGGACTCGGCGACGACGCCCTTCTTGACCAGCAACTGGCTTGCCGTGTTGCCGAGGATCAGGAGCAGCGGGATGCCCATGATCAGGGCGACCAGGCCGAACGACGGCAGCGAGCCGGCCGCGGCGGGTGTCTTCCCGAGCGCGGCCGCGGCGTGGGCCGGCACCGGCGCGTGGATGCGGCGAGCGATGAAGCGTCCGAACAGCGGGCCGGCGATGGCCGCGGTCGGGAGCCCGGCGACGATGCCGAGCAGGATGACCCAGCCCATGTCGGCGCCCACGATGTCGGCGACGGCGACGGGACCGGGCGTCGGCGGGACGAAGCTGTGCGTGACGGCGAGGCCGGCAAGGAGCGGGATGCCGTAGTAGAGCAGCGAGCGGCCCGACTTGGCCGAGAGCGCGTAGAGGACGGGCACGAGGATGATGAAGCCGACGTCGAAGAAGACGGGGATGGCGATGAGGAAGCCGGCCAGCATCAGGGCCCACGGGGCGCGCTTCTCCCCGAAGGCGCGCACGAGCGTCAGCGCCATGGACTCCGCCCCGCCGGAGCTCTCGAGGATCTGGCCGAGGATCGCGCCGAGCCCGACGACCGTCGCGACGAAGCCCAGCGTGCCGCCCATCCCGTCCTGCATGCTCTTGAGGATCGCCGGGGCGGGCATGCCGGCGACCAGGCCGACGACGATGCTGGCGACGAGGAGCGCGATGAAGGCCTGGACCTTGTACCGCAGGATCATCACGAGCAGCAGCGCGATGCCCGCGACGGGGGCCAGGACGAGCCGGTTGCGCACCACGAGATCGAGAACGGATCCAGCGTCCATCGCGAGTTGTTCCCCGCGCAACGTGTAGACGTTTCCCGCGGCGGTGTCGAGCGGGGCTCAGGCGGCGGGGGCGCA
>VGWF01000230.1 GCA_016873715.1 Lentisphaerota bacterium
CCCCGGCCGCGCGGAGCGCGGCCCTCCCGGTCCGGTGTCCTCATTCATCTTCCCCCCGATTCGCTTGCCATCCTCCGGGCCGTCCTCATCGAATCCGTGGGATCCGCGCAATCCGTGGTCGTTCCTCCCGGCCTTCGGGCACCACGGATTACACGGATTTCACGGATAGAGAGAAGTGCCGGAAGGACCGTTCCCATCCGTGGGATCCGGGCTATCCGTGGTTCAGCCTGCGGCCGCGCGGAGCTCGGCCCTCCCGGTCCGGTGTCCTCATTCGTTTGCCCCCATTCGGTTGTCATCCTCCGGGCTGCCACCCGCCACTGTCCTTCCTTCCCGTTGGCTGTTGGATGTTGTTTCACCGCCGGTTCCGTGGGACAAACGGGCCCGCGGCGCGCCGCCGGCGGCCGCGCGAGGGGAGAACGAACGATGAAGCGCGTGCTGGCGATCGTGGCCGTCGCATTCCTGGTCCTGTCCGCCGCCGCGCCCTCGGCGGAGGCGCCGAAGGCGGCGAAGCGGCCGAACATCCTGTTCATCCTGGTCGACGACGAGTCGCCGTTCGACCTGAAGGTCTATGATCCGACGTCGCCCCTGCAGACCCCGAACCTCGACCGGCTCGCCGCCGAGGGCATGGTCTTCGACGGCGCCTACCACATGGGCTCCTTCTCCGGCGCGGTCTGCACACCGTCGCGCCACATGATCATGAGCGGCCGCACCGTGTGGCACCTGCCGATCGGGCCGGGCGCGACGGCCCACTGTCCGCCGAACCTCGAAACCAACACGATCCCCGCCGTCTTCAACCGCGCCGGCTACGCGACGATGCGGACCTGCAAGACCGGCAACAGCTACGAGGGCGCCAACCGGCAGTTCGCGGTGCGTCACGACGCCGGAAAGCGCGGCGACACGGATGAGACCGGCAGCGCGTGGCACGCCGAGCGGGTCCTCGACTACCTTCGCGAGCGCGCGGCATCGAAGGACACGCGGCCGTTCTACATCCATTTCGGCTTCTCGCATCCGCACGACACGCGCGACGGCAAGCCGGAGCTGCTCGAGCACTACGGTGCGGTGAACCATGCCGATCGGAACGCGCTGCCGCCCGCCCACGCGAAGCAGCCGCCGCTGCCCGGCAACTGGCTGCCGGCCCAGCCGTTCTTCCACGGCCATCCGAACCTGCGCGACGAGGTGTCGGTCAGCGGCGTGTGGACCAACCGCGACGAGCGCACCATCCGCAACGAGGTCGGCCGCGAGTACGCCTGCGTCGAGAACATCGACATCCAGATCGGCCGCGTGCTGGCGCAGTTGAAGGCGATGGGCGAGCTGGAGAACACCTACATCTTCTACACGGCCGACCACGGCATCGCGATCGGCCGGCACGGCTTCCAGGGGAAGCAGAACCTCTACGAGCACACGTGGCGCGTGCCGTTCCTTGCGTGGGGGCCCACGGTCAAGGCCGGCGCCCGCGCGCAGGGCAACATCTACCTGCTCGACCTGCTTGCGACGTTCTGCGACCTCGCCGCGATCCCGCCGCCGCCGTCGAACGAGGGCCTGAGCTTCAAGCCGGTGATGGAGGGCCGCGCGCCGGTCGTGCGCGATGTCCTCTACGGCGCCTACTGCGGCGGCACGAAGCCGGGGATGCGCAGCGTGCGCAAGGGCGACTGGAAGCTCGTGAAGTACGACGTCATGGATGGCCAGGTCCGCGAGACGCAGCTCTTCAACCTCGCCGAGAACCCCGACGAGCTCCTCGCGCAGCACCACGATCCGGCGGTCGTCGCGCTGACCGGCCGCACGCCGAAGCCGGCGCAGACCAACCTCGCCGCCGATCCGAAGCACGCGGACAAGCTCAAGGAGATGGAGGCGCTCCTTCTCGCCGAGATGCGCCGCCTCGACGACCCCTACCGCCTCTGGAACCAGCCCGACGACGGCCTTGCCGCGCCCGCCGACAAGCCGCCCAAGGTCAAGCCCGCGAAGCAGGGGAAGACGGGAAGGCAGGGAAAGAAGAGTCCATGAGCCCCGCGGTCCGCGTCCTGGCCGCCGCCGCGCTCCTCACAGCGAAGCCCGCCATGCCGGCGGATCCGCCGCCGCCGCCGGACCGTCCGAACGTCGTGCTGATCAACGCCGACGACCTCGGCTACGGCGACATCGGCTGCCAGGGCGCGACCAAGGTCCGCACGCCGAACATCGACCGGCTCGCGGCGGAGGGCCGGCGGTTCACCGACGCGCACTCGGCCTCGGCGGTCTGCACCCCCTCGCGCTACGCGCTGCTGACCGGGCAATACCCGTTCCGCAAGGGCAATCTCTGGGGACCGGTCATGCTGCGAAGCCCGCTGGTGATCGACACCAACCGGCTGACCGTCGCGCGCGTGATGAAGGACGCCGGCTACGCGACCGCCTGCTTCGGCAAGTGGCACCTCGGGTTCGGCGCCGCGGGGCCGACCGACTGGAACAAGCCGCTGAGTCCCGGGCCGCTGGAACTCGGCTTCGACCACTACTTCGGCATGCCCGTCGTGAACAGCCATCCGCCGTTCGTCTACGTCGAGGACCGTCGGGTCGTCGGCTGGACGCCCGACGACCCGTTCGTGATGGGGCGCAAGGCGGCGACGCGCGAGTTCCAGGAGAAGATGGGCCTCGAGGTCATCGGCGGCGCGAGGGCCGCGCACGCGCTTTACGACGACGAGCAGGTCGGGACGACACTGAAGGACAAGGCCGTCGCGTGGATCGGCGCGCACAGGGACCGCCCGTTCTTCCTCTACCTCGCGACCACGGCCATCCACCATCCCTTCACGCCCGCGCCGCGCTTCCGCGGAACCAGCGGGTGCGGCCGCTACGGCGATTTCATCCACGAACTCGACTGGATCGTCGGCGAGGTGCTCTCGGCGCTGGAGACAAACGGCGTGGCGGACCGCACGATGGTGATCTTCACCAGCGACAACGGCGGCATGCTCAACCAGGGCGGACAGGATGCCTGGAAGGCGGGCCACCGGCTCAACGGCGACCTCTTCGGCTTCAAGTTCGACGCGTGGGAGGGCGGCCACCGCGTGCCGTTCCTCGTCCGCTGGCCGGGCCGCGTCCCCGCAGGCACGACCTCGGATGCGCTGATCGGCCATGTCGACCTGCTGGCGACGATGGCCGCGCTGGTCGGCCGGAAACCGGGGCCGGACGACGGGCCGGACAGCTTCAACCTGCTGCCCGCGTTCACGGGCGATCCCGCGAAGCCGGTCCGCGACACCATGGTCTTCTGCCCGTCCCGTCCCGCGAACATCGCGATCCGCGAGGGCCGCTGGGTCTACATCTCCGCGCAGGGCGGCGGCGGTTTCACGGGTCAAAAGATCGGCGAGCACTCGCTCGGGGGCCCGGCAGCGACCCGGCTGACCGGCGGCGTGAACAGCGACATGGTCGACGGCAAGCTGCGCGAAGGCGCGCCGCCCGCCCAGTTGTACGACCTCGCCGCGGACCGTGCGCAGGCGCGGAACGTCCACGACGAGCATCCCGACGTGGTCGCGCGACTGAAGGCGCGGCTCGAGGCCATCCGGTCCGCCCCGCGGAGCGCGCCCTGACATGGGCGATTCTCCGGTCCGTCTGGCGATGACGAAGACGCCCGGCCTTGCGCGCGACATGCGGAGGGTTCACAGTGCCGCCATGGAGAGAGAGTTGTCCGACGTGCCGGTTGAAATCGATCGCGACCCCCCGGTCGGCAGGACCGGTGGGCTGCAGCGCGTGCGGTGGATCCCGTCGCTCTGCGTCGGCGGTCGAACGAGGAGGATTCGCATGAGCTTCGAACATGGGTCCATCGTGGCGCTCGCAGCCCTCGCGGCATCCGCCGCGTCCCCGCTGCCCGCCCGCGCCGCGGACGGCAACGACGGGACGCGGAACTTCGTGGTCTACGCGGAGAAGGACGCCTTCTGCGGGTGGCCCGCGAACAACGGCGTGTGGTCGTGGGGCGGGACCGAGATCCTCGTCGGGTTCACGCGCGGCGGCTACCGGGTGACGGGGGGGCACAACATCGCGGAGTCGGGGCAGCAGGCGTGGCTTGCCCGCAGCACGGACGGCGGGGAGACGTGGACCGCATGGAACCCGGACGGCTATGTCGGGGATGACGGGAAGTCGGTGCCGGTCGCGGCGCCGCTCGACTTCACCGCGCCCGGTTTCGCCCTGCGGATCGCCGGAACCGGCTATCACACGGCGACCGACCCCCGCGGGCAGTTCTTCGTCTCGCCGGACCGCGGCGCCACATGGCACGGGCCGCGGAGCTTCGGCGCGCTGGCCGACGCCCCCGAGCTCGGGGGGTGGGAACTGACGCCCCGGACGGACTACGTCGTCCGCGGTCCGCAGGAGTGCCTCGTGTTCATGGGCGCGCGGCCGAAGGGGGAGGGCGGGGCGGACCGCGTCTTCTGCGCGCGCACGACGGATGGAGGACGTACGTGGGGCTTCCTGTCGTGGATGGTGCCGCCGTCCGATCCGCACCGCGCCGTGATGCCCCAGACCGTCGAAGCGGCCCCCGGCCGCCTCGTTGCCGCCGTGCGTCGACGGGACCGGAAGACGAACGAGTGCTGGATCGATGCGTATGCCTCCGGTGATTCGGCGCGGACATGGTCGTTCGCGAGCCGGATCGGGGAGGCCGGGGGCTCCAACGGCAACCCGCCCGCGCTGATCCGGCTCGCCGACGGCCGCCTGTGCTGCGCCTACGGCAACCGCACGACGCGACGGCTGCTCGCCCGCACGAGCGCGGACGCCGGCCGCACGTGGTCCGCCGAGGCCATCGTGCGTGACGACTACTTCTCCGGCCATGACGATGCGGACTTCGGCTATCCGCGGCTCGTCCAGCGCGCCGACGGCAGGGTCGTCGCCATCTACTACTTCGCGGACAAGGCCCTCCCGCAGCAGCACATCGCAGCAAGCATCTGGAAGCCGTAGGCCGCGCGGCGATTCCGTGGCGCTTCGTGAGAGCGACGGGGGCGACCCGAGGCGCCGCCCCGGGAATCCCCGGCTGAGCGTGGCCGGCCAGGAACGAGCGACGCTTCGGGGGTCTCCCGAACG
>VGWF01000231.1 GCA_016873715.1 Lentisphaerota bacterium
CACGCCATCCGCCCCCGCCCCCCGCCCCCCGGCGACGACTCCGTCCCGGCCTCCAGCGACCACTCCGTCCCGGCCTCCGGCGCGACCGGCGCGACGTCCGCCCGTGCCGGCGGAGATCGAGAACAAGCGCATCGAAACGGCCGTCGCGCGCCCCGCCTGGCGGAAGCGCGTCGCCACGCGCCCGAAGCCCGCCTCCGCCGCGGAGTTCGTCCCCTCGATGAAGCGCGCCTTCCGCTCCGCCGGCGTCCCGGAGGAACTCGTCTGGCTGGCCGAGGTCGAATCGACGATGAATCCCGACGCCCGCAGTCCGCGCGGCGCCGTCGGCCTCTTCCAGATCACCTCCGCCACCGCGAAGTCGCTGGGGCTTTCCCTCTCGCCGCGCGACGAGCGCCGTGACCCGGAGCGAAGCGCCGCCGCCGCCGCGAAGTACCTGCGCTATCTCCACGACCGCTTCGGCTCCTGGCCGCTGGCCCTGGCGGCCTACAACGCCGGCGAGGGCCGGATCTCCGGGCTGTTGAAGAAGCACGGCGCGACGGATTTCGACGGGATCGCGCCGTCGCTGCCGATGGAAACGCGGATGTACGTGCCGCGCGTGCTCGAGACCGTCCGCCTCCGCGAGGGCGTCGATCCCGACCGCCTCCCGGCCCCGGGCGACGTGGCTACTTGAGCAGGATGCCGATCAGCACGCCGACCGCCGTGAACGAGAGGTAGGCGAACGCGGGCCGCATCGCGAGCGGATCCCCGAAGTACAGGTCGATCCGCGCGGTGCCGCCCATGTTGAGCAGGAGCACGATCGCCGTCAGCCCGATGACCAGCAGCGTCCAGAGCAGTTTCTTGTTCATCGTCCGTTCGAGCCCCGGGCGATCCTAGCCGATCCGCCCCGGCGGCGGAAGCCGGGATCAGACGCGTGCGCGCACCATCGAGGGACTCCAGAGATCGCCGGGGCCGAGGTCCAGCCGGTGGACGAGGTACTCGGCCTGCCCGAGCTGCCCCACGGTGGCCGCGCGGTGGGAGTCGCTGCCCGTGGCGAACTTCACGCCGAGCTGCTTCGCCTTGCGGTAGGTCTCCTCGATGAACGACTCGAGCCCCAGGTGGAGGCAGAGCCGGGGACTGATCTCCAGCGCGATCGCCTCGCGGGCCAGCATCTCCAGAAGGCGGTCGACGCGCCGGGGACGGATCTCCTCGAGGATGTCGTCCAGGCGCGCCGTCGGATGGCCCGGCACCGCCCGCAGCAGGGCGTAGGCGTAGAACGGGTGGGCCACCGCATGCGCGCCGGAGCCGGACACGTTCTCGAGGTCCGTCAGCAGGCGGTCGGCCCACGCCACCGGGTCCTCGAGGTTCGGAACCGGGGGACGCCCGGCAACGTCGTAGTGCGACGCGGCGGCGATCACGTAGTCGGCCAGCGGGAGATCCGCCGGCGGCACGACGAGGCGGCCGAGCGCAACCACCTCCAGCTCGGCCCCGATCCAGATGCGAACCGGCCCGCCGTACGCGCGCCGCGCCTCGTCGAGCGCCCGGTGGTGTCGCGCAAGCCCCGGCCGGTGCGGGTGGTCCGTCAGGCCGATCTCGCCGACCCCCGCGTGGCCGGCGGCCTCGGCGATGGCCGGGAAGCTCATCGTCGGCTCGGCGCAGGGCGAGAAGAACGTGTGGATGTGCAGGTCGCGGTCCATCAGCGCACGCGGCCCCACCGCTCGGAGACGGGCCAGTACACCATGAACGCGGGGCCGACCAGCGCGCCGCGCTTGACCGGGCCGAAGTAGCGTCCGTCGAGGCTGGAGAGCGTGTTGTCGCCGAGCGGAAGGTACTCGTCCCCGCCGAGGGACAGGCGGTCCTCCGCCGCCGCGAGCTTCGGCGGGCGCGCCGCCCCGCCGGACGCGAGAACGTAGCCGTGGTAGTTCGTGTCGTGCACGAGGCGGTGGAACGGGAACGGATCCGCCACGACGCGGTCGTCGGCGACGAGGTAGGGCGGACGGATCGCGATCGTCTCGTTCGGCAGGCCGGCCAGGCGCTTGATGTAGAAGTCGCCGCTGAGATTCGGATAGTCGATGCGCGTGGTGTCGAAGACGATGATGTCGCCGCGCTTCGCCTTGCTGAAGTTGTAGCGCACCTTGTCCACGAAGACGTGATCGCCGATCTTGACCCGGCCCGAGGCGATCACCTGGCCCTTCGACACGAACGCCCCCATGCCGGCGCGCTGCGGCATGTGCAGCCGGATGCTGTGCGGAACGCCGGAGACGTGCACGATCCGCGAATCGCCGTCGGGCGAAAGCACCGCGCCCTCGACGTAGCCGCTGCGCTTCGCCCGCACTTCGACGTAGCCCTCGCCGAAAACCGCCCAGCCGAGCCAGGACACCGGGAAACGGTCGTACCACCGCGCCTCCGACTGCTCGGTGATCTTGACCCCGAACATCGTCGGCTGCATCGAGCCGGTCGGGATGCGGAACGGCTGGATGAAGAAGCACCGGAGGGCCATCGCGACCCCGAGCGCGACGACCAGGATCTCGACATTCTCGCGCACGCCGGGCATCGGACGCGGAGGCCACACGGCGCGGCACGCGGCGTCGAGGTCCGTCGCCGCGGCGTCGAACCGCTCCGGATCGGCCGCCGCCAGCGCCTCGCGGAGCCGCTGCCCGGCCGCGTCGAGAGCGGCCAGGGAGTCGGCGGACGCCACGTCCTCGCGCATCGCCCTCGCGTGCGCGGCATGGTGCAGCATCGTCTTCGCGGCCTTCCGCAGCCTGCGTCGAGTCCAGAAACCGGCGCCCATGCGAATCATCCACCCTTCCGCGGCCAGCGGCCGCCTGCGTGAGGAGGCAATGTACCGTTCCGGCCACCCCCGCTCAAGCCGTCCGGCGGCGCCCGGATCATCGGCGGGACCCCGGCGAGCGGCGGACCACGCGGCTCCGGGAAACGCGCTCCACGGCGCCGACGGAGCGGCGCCCTCCAGCCTACCCGGCCCGGGAGCGGCGGGCTCCGGCGCACCCCGGTACCGTGCGCCCGGGAGACGCGCTCCACAGCGCCGACGGAGCGGCGCCCTCCAGCCCGCCCGGCCCGGGAGCGGCGCGTTCCGGAGCGCCCCGGCGACGTGCGCCCGGGGGCCCGACGGCGCCGGCGGGACCCGGCTCAGAACGCGCCGAGGAAGATGCTCGTGAACGTGGTCACGGGCGCGGTCTCGCGGAAGTCGTCGATCGTCGCGCGCAGTTCGCGCAGCAGCATCTTTGTCTCGTCGTAGATGTCGTTCTCGCGAATCAGCTTCCCGATCGACCCCTCGCCCCGGTTGAGGGACTCGGTGATCTCGCGGATCGCCAGGGCGGAGGCGCGCAGGTCGTCGTAGACCGTGTCCTGCTCCGAGAGGAGCTTGCCGATCAGCCCCTTGCCGTCGGCCAGGTCCTGCGACGACTTGCGCAGGTTCGCGGCGACGACCTCGATGTCCTGGTAGATCTTGCCGTCGTCGGCCAGCAACTTGCCGAGGGACCCCTGCCCCTTTTCGATCCGGTCGCTGATGCTCTTCAGGTTGGCGGTCACCGCCTTGATGTCGTTGTAGACGTCATCCTCCGCGAGGAGCTTGCCCAGGCTGCCCTCGCCGCGCTCGACCCGGGCGACCATCGCGTTCGCGTTCGAGACGATCTGACTCACGTCCGCCAGGACCCCGCCCTCCAGCGCCTCGCGGATCGAGGTCACGGTCCGCGTCGCCTCGTCGATCAGGTCCACGGGCGTCACCCCGGTGAGCATGGCGCCCACGGGCACCAGCGGGCGGTCGGCGTCGCCCTCCTCGACGTTGAGGTACTTGCCCCCGAGCATCGAGGACGGGAGGATCTCCATCTTGTAGTTCTCGTGCAGCTCGAGGGGCCGGTCCAGCCCCAGCCGCAGTTGCACGGAGTGCTTCTCGACGACCACGTCGTCGATCTTCCCGACGATCACGCCGCGCAGGTAGACGTTGTCCCCCTCCCGGATTCCCATGATGGTCGTGAAGCGGACGTCGTAGTAGGTCTTCTTCGTAAACAGGCTCTGGCGGCTGAGGATGATCGTGAAGACCCCGAGGGCGAGGAGGATCATGAACAGGAAGGCGCCGACGGTCACCTCCATCGACACCTCGCGGATGCGGCTGCGCTTCATGGCGTCACCATTCCTTCCCAGTCCCCGCGGCGCGTGATGTACTGCGCCTCGAGGAACCCCTGGACGATCTCGCTCTTCGACCGGACGAATTCGCGCGGGGTCGACACCTCGACGATCCGCCCCCGGTGGATGACGGCGATGCGCGAGGCGATGGCCAGCGCGCTGTGGAGGTCGTGCGTCACGACGACGCTGGTCAGCCCCAGCTTCCGGCGCAGGTCCTCGATCAGGTCGTCGATCAGGCGCGACGTCACCGGGTCGAGGCCGGAGGTCGGCTCGTCGTAGAGCACGATCTCCGGATCCAGCACGATCGCGCGGGCGAGGCCCACGCGCTTCTGCATGCCGCCGGACAGGTCGGACGGGTACTTCTCGAACGCGTCCTCGAGGTTCAGCATCCGGAGCCGCGCGCGGACCCGCTCGTCGATCTCGGCCGCCGGCATCCTCGTCTTCTCGCGCAGCGGCAGCGCCACGTTGTCGCCCACCGTCAGCCACTGCAGCAGCGCGGCGCCCTGGAACAGCACCCCGAACCGGTCGCGCAGCGCCGGCAGCTCCCGGGCATCCGCGCGGCTGATGCAGGCGTCGCCGACCCACACGTCGCCCTCGTCCGGCGTCAGCAGCCGGATCATGTGCTTGAGCGTGACGCTCTTGCCCGAACCCC
>VGWF01000232.1 GCA_016873715.1 Lentisphaerota bacterium
ACCGGTCCGCGCGCCGACGATGCGAACCGGCATCTCCTGAAGCCCTACCGTGGATCGTGGACGTTGTAGTCCGGCCGCCGCGGACAGACCTCTCGCTCCCGCGTCCCCCGCAGCCCCTTGAGCCGGGTCGCGTCACCGTCGCCGCGGCCCGCAGGATCGAGGCGGACCGGGATCACGATTCCCCCGACGGCCGCCTCCAACCCGCGAACAACCCGAGGGGCGCCAGGAAGAGGCCGTTCCAGAGAGCGATACGGTGGCGGTCCTGCTTCCACGCCTCCATCGGCTCGTAGTCGCCGGACCGCAGACTTCGCGCCGTCATCCTGCCCGGCGCCGCCACGATGGAGAGCCACGGAGCGGCAAACTTCGAACGGTCTGCGCCGTGGAAGAACTCGTTACGGTATTCCCAGAAGGAGCCGATGTATCCCAGCAGCGCCCCCGCGAAGACGATGCCGGCGCAGGCCGAAAGGACTCTGTTCATGAGGATGCCCCATGGAAGCGGCGCAACGGGACGGCCGTCAGGGGGAGCCCCATCAACCCCGGCGCGCGTGCGAAGGCACCCGGGGGCAGAGGCGCCGGGGTCGTTTCTGCGGCCGGTCTTCGGATCGTATTCAGTCGAGACATCCTACTCCAAGGAGAACCTACCACCGACTCCCCTCGTGCGAAAGTGCGGAGATGGTCCGCACCCGGCCCCGGGGAGCGCGGGTCAACCGCATTCGATCCGTGTCGTGCCGTCGCAGGCATTCGAACCCGCGAGCGCAAGGGCGCCCCGTCGCCCCGCGGTCCGCCCGGGATTGTCGCGCTCACTCGCCGATGATCTTGATCAGGGCGCGCTTCGGGCGGCGGCCGTCGAACTCGCCGTAGAAGATCTGCTCCCACGGGCCGAAGTCGAGGCGGCCGCCGGTGATGGCGACGGTCACCTCGCGGCCCATGACCTGGCGCTTGAGGTGGGCGTCGGCGTTGTCCTCCGCGCCGTTGTGCGCGTACTGCTCGTACGGCTTCTCGGGCGCAAGCCTCTCGAGCCACCGCTCGAAATCGCCGTGGAGGCCGCGCTCGTCGTCGTTGATGAACACGCTTGCGGTGATGTGCATCGCGTTGACGAGGCAGAGCCCCTCCTTCACGCCGCTGGCGCGGACGGCCTCCTCGACCTGCGGCGTGATGTTCAGGTAGGCGCGCCGCGCCGGCGTCGTGAACGTCAGTTCCTTCCGATGCGATTTCATGGGTGTCTCCCGAGTCCCTCACTCTAGTCCGAAGGCGCCCGCACGCGCCAGTCCCGCGGGATCGCGATCCATCCGGGACGCGGACGGTCGTTCCCGCCAAGGGGGCGGACTTTGCGAAGACTGTCCCCCTCGCGGCCGCCCCGGTATCGAAGACGGTCCGCGCGCTCGCGGGTCAGCCAAAGACCGCCAGCGAGGCGCCCAGGCCGACGAGCAGCAGGACAAGAAGGCCGGCCACCAGCAGGCTGAGCACCCACGCCAGCACGCTGGCGCCGAGGGCGCGGCCGAACGTGGTCCGGAAGATCGGCATGGCGACGAGCGCCGAGACCAGGAAGCCGGCGACGAACCCCACGATCGGCGCGACGGGGCCCGAAGCGGCCAGGACGACGG
This sequence comes from Lentisphaerota bacterium, assembly GCA_016873715.1. GTDB lineage: Bacteria > Verrucomicrobiota > Kiritimatiellia > PWTM01 > PWTM01 > VGWF01. The sequence continues at coordinate 1,605 of VGWF01000232.1, forward strand.
AAACCCCGAACGAAGCGAGTCCCCCCAGGATCGTCACCGCCATCGCGCGCCCGAATCCGCGGCCCTCGATGCCTGCGATCTTCGCGCCCCAGAGCAGGAAGAGCGACTGGATGACGAGCGTCGCCAGGATTCCCACGGCCAGGAAGACCAGGGCGCCGCCCGCCACGGCCATCGGGCCGACCGCTTCCGCGTTCATGGCTGTCCTTTCCCCGGACTCGCCGGGCCCGGACGGTCGTCGTTGAACCGTCCGAGGTCCATCTCGCCCTCGGCGCGCGCGACGACCGCCGTCACGACGGCATCGCCCGTGACGTTCACGACCGTCCGCGTCATGTCGAGCAGCCGGTCCACGCCGAGAATGAGCCCGATGCCCTCGACGGGCAGGCCGACCTGGCGCAGGACCATCGCCAGCGTGACCAGTCCGACCCCCGGAACGCCGGCGGTGCCGATCGACGCAAGGGTCGCCATCAGCACCACCAGCACGACGTCCTTCAGGCCGAGCGGAACGCCGTACACCTGGGCGATGAAGACCGCGGCGACGCCCTGCATGATCGCGGTGCCGTCCATGTTGATCGTCGCCCCGAGCGGCAGCGAGAACGATGCGATCGAGCCGCGCACGCCCATCCGGTGCTCGACGGTTTCCAGCGTCACGGGCAGGGTCGCGTTGCTGCTGGAGGTCGAGAAGGCGACCGCCATCACCGGCTCGAGCTTGCGGAAGAACCGCGCCGGGGAGAGGCGGCCGACTCCGCGGAGCAGGCCGACGTAGACGACCAGCACGTGGATCACCAGCGCGCCGAGAACCGTCACCATGTAGAGCACCAGGCGCCCGGCGACATCGACGCCCTGCACCGCCAGCACCCGGGCGATCAGCGCGAACACGCCGACCGGCGCCGTAAGCATCACGAGGTTGACCATCTCGAGCATCACGGTGTTCGCCTGCTCGAGAAGCGTCCGGAGGCCCGCCGCGCGGCTGCCGGCCACCGCCAGCGCCGCCCCGGCCAGCAGGGCGAACACGATGACCTGGAGCATGTTTCCCGCCGCCATCGCGGCAACGGGGTTCTTCGGAACCAGGTCGGCGAGCGTGTCCGCCAGCGGGGGGGCGGGGGGCGCCTGCCAGGCCGCGGCCCCGGCGCCGCCGTTCGCGCCCGCGCCGGGGCGGATCACCAGGGCCAGGCCGATCGCGAGGGAGATCGCCGCGGCCGTCGTCGCAATGTAGAGACCGAGCACCTTGCCGCCGATGCGGCCGAAGCGCCGCAGGTCGCCGACGCCCGCCACGCCGCAGACCAGCGACACCAGCACGAGCGGAACGACGAGCATCTGGATCGCGGAGAAGAAGAGCCGCCCGACGATGTCCAGGACGCCGCCCGCCACGAGCCACGTGTCGATCCAGCCGGCCGCGCCGGGGCCCGTCCGCCGCGCCGCGTTGAGCAGCAATCCGGCCGCCGCGCCGGCCCCGAGGCCGGCGAGAATCCTGGTGGTCTGGGAACGCGGGGACATCGCGTCAGAGGGCGTAGGCGGGGATCTTCAGGAGCTCGCCGTCCTTCAGCGCCGACTGGTGCGCGACGATGCCCGAGACGGTCATGTTGAGCGCCCACGCGACGTTCACCAGCGGCGTGCGTTTCTCGAGGATCGACAGCACGAACTCGTTCATCAGGTAACCGTGCGATCCGCCGTGTCCCCCCGCCTCGACGCCCGGCGGCAGCGGCGGCCGCTTCAGGTCGGCCTCGTTGCGCTTCAGCCCGACGAAGGTCTTGTAGTAGGAGCCCTTCCGCCCCCGGACGCGGCCCATCTCGCCGTTGTAGCCGGGCGTGTCCCAACTCACCGCCATGCGCGCCGATCCGCCCGCGTCGGTCTTGAACAGGGCGACCTCCGTGCCGAAGACGTTTCCCCAGCGGCTGGCCGACGGCTGCAGGAAGGGCAGCGTGCTGCGCGTGCCGATGCAGCTCACCTCGGTGAAGCGCCCGCCGGTCACGCCGACGAAGTAGGCGTTGGAGTGCGTCGGATACCACTGCGGCGGCAGGCCCTCGCGCCAGCCCTTGTACGACGGGATCGGCTGGTCGTGGTAATGGAAGTACTCGCCCTCGGCGTAGACGATCTCCCCGAGGCCGCCGGCGCGGTAGATCTGCCGCATCTCGAAGAGGTCCTCGCGGAAGCAGGAGGTCTCGAACATCATGTAGTTCAACCCGCTCTTCTTCACGGCCTCGACCAGGCGGTCGGCGTCCTCCAGCGTCCCGAACACCGCGGGGACCGCCGTCGCCACGTGCTTGCCGTGGCCGAGCACCTCGATGCAGTGCCGCGCGTGGCTGGGCGCGTCGGTCGCGACGAACACCGCCTCGATGCGGTCGTCCTTCACGAGTTCCTCCAGCGACGGGTAGGTCTTCGGGCACCGGCACGCCTTCGCCAGCTCCGCGCAGCGTTCGGGAATCAGGTCGCTGACCGCCACCACCTCGACGTTGGGATGATCCTGGAAGCCGAACATCGTGCCGAACTTGCAGTGGCCGCACCCCACGATGCCCACGCGCACGCGCCGGTCGGACACCGGCTTCCACCCGGCCGACGCCGCGGGATCGGTCTTCGCCTTCTCGAACCCCTGGACCGCCGGCCCCTCGGCCGCCGCGGCCCCGCGCACGAGCCCGGCCGCCGCTCCGGCCGCGCCCATCCCCTGAAGGAACAACCGCCTCGGCATGGAATCCAACCGCGTCTTCATGAGCCACCCTCCCATCGGACAACCGTCCGATCCCGGCCGGCCGCCATCGAACACCGAAGCGAAGGAGGATTCAACCACCAACCGCGGGGCCGCCGCCCCGGCCGTTCGACGGATCCCGGCCGCCATGCGGCCTCCGGGAAGCGCCCGCGGGACCGGGGTCCATGAGCCGCAGAGGCGCCCCAAGGCCGCCGCACTTGCCTTTCGGGCTTGCTTCTGGCAGTTTCGGAACCGCGGAAGGCCGCTTGGCGGAGTCGGACGATGCATCGAAGCCAGGTTGTCGTCCCGGGACGTACCGCATGGATTTCGAGAGGCGGCTGATGAGCAAACCAAGCGTGATTCTCCGAACGGCCCCGTACCTGCTGGCCGGCATCCTTCTCGCCGGCTGCTGCTGTTTCGGGGGCCGGTCGGAGAAGGCGCCCAAGATGGGCAAGCCCAACGTCTCGG
>VGWF01000233.1 GCA_016873715.1 Lentisphaerota bacterium
CTCGACCTTCACGCCCGCGACCGGCCCCTCCGGCCCCGCGACGACACCGGCGATCGACGCGCCGCGCTTGAGGTGGACCTCCAGGTAGGTCTCCGCGCCGACCTTGATCGGGTGCGCCTCGGGGGCGAAGTCCTTCGACTCGACCCGGCACGCATGATCGCCGCAGGGGACGCCTTCGAAGAGGAACGAGCCGTCGTCGCCGGCGGCGATCGCGCAGGACTCGACGTAGTGCGTGCAGCTCGCGTCGAGCTTGCGCAGGAGGACGACGCGCAGGCCCTTCACCGGAAGGCCGCCGGGCGCGACGAGCTGGCCGCCGAGGGCGCCATCCGCCGGAAGCTTCACGTCGCCGAAGTCGCGCGCCCGGGACAGGTGCGGCCATCCGATCCTCGCGCGGCCCGCGGAATCGACGATCCAGAGCTGACGCTGCGGCGTGCCGTCCGGCACCTGCACCAGGAACCGCCCGTCGGGGCCGACCGGATGCTCCGCCGGCTTCTCCGCCCCGGTCGTGCGGCCCATCGGTCCGCACCGGACGGAAAGGCCCGCGGGGGCGGGCCCGCCATCCGTCGCCAGGATCCGGCCCTGGAGATCGAAGCCCGGAGCCGACGTGATGAAAAGGACCGCCGCACCCGCGGCGGCACCCAGGATGCGCGCGTTCATCGACCGGTCCTCCCTGCCTTGCGCCCGGCCGGAGTGGAGCGCCGGCCGGACGCCATCACTCGTATCGCTGGATCGCGACGGTCCCGGTCCAGCGCGACGCCGCGGCGTCGTAGTACTTCGCATCGACCTGCCCCGGCGCGGCGTCCTTCTCGACCGACAGCGCCAGGTAGCGGAAGGGTCCCGCCTTCACCGTCGGCGGCGCCGCGCCGAGGACCTTGGCATAGGCCTGCAACTCGGCATCCGTTGCCTTCAGGAGGACGAGATACCAGACCTCGCGGCCCGTGCCGTAACGAAGCAGGCTGGGTTTGCGGCCGATGGACGAAAGCATCTCCGCCAGCAGCTCGGCCCTCGCCTGCTGGTCGCCCTTCCGGTCACCCAACGCCCGGCTGGGTGAAATGACGCATCGGCCCCCTCAGCCCCACTGCGTGGCCACCTGGCGGATCTCATCGCGCACGTGGCGGTGGAGGGCGATCACCCGGGCCTCGGGCGTGTCCTGAGCGGCCGTCAGTTCGGCCGCGGCCTTGGCGATGGCGTTCTCGTTTGTGGCCGCGGGCGCCTGTTGCGCGGACGCGGGAAGGCCCGTCACGGCCGCTCCCGACACCCACGCAGCAAGAACCCATGCCCTGCTCATCGCGGACGTCCGTCCGCGGAATCCGGCTCCCTGCACCGCATTCATGACATCACGCTACACGGTCGCCCCAGCCGCGACAAGCCCCGGATCACCCCCCGGATACCGACATCGCCCATCCGGCGAGCGCGCCGGCGAGGACCAGCCACGCGGAGTTGACGCGGAAGCGGACGAGCAGGACCGCCGCGGCGGCGAAGAGGACGAGCGACGGGAGGTCGGCCAGCGCCGAGCGGCCGAGGTGCCACGTCACCGCCGCCATCAGGGCGAGCGACGCCGCGTTGACTCCGTCGAGCACGGCTCCCGCAACGGCCGAACGGCGGAGACGGGGAATCAGGGGGCCGCACAGCGCGACGAACACGAAGGACGGCAGGAAGATCCCCGCCGTTGCGACCGCCGCGCCGGGCACGCCGCCCAGCATGTAGCCGATGAACGTCGCGGTCGTGAACAGCGGTCCCGGCGTGAACTGTCCGACGGCGATCGCGTCGAGCAGCTGACCCTCCGTCAGCCAGTGCCACCGGTCGACCAGGTCGGCCCGCAGGAACGCCAGCAGCACGTAGCCGCTGCCGTAGAGCACCGAGCCGACCTTGAGGAAGAAGGCGAAAAGCGGCCACAGGCCGAACGGGGCCGGCGCGACGGCCGCGCCGGCGGCGGCGGCCAGGGCGCCGGGAACCGCCGGGGCGGCCGCGATCGTCGCGGCGGACGGCGGCGCCGGCCGCACCGCCTTGCGCGCGACGCCGGCGACGAGGCCGGCGCCGAAGAGGATCGCCAGTTCATTCGCCCCGGCCAGCGACAGCGCCGCGCACGCCACGGCCAGCGCGGCGAGCGCCGGCGACTTCATCGCCGTGCGGCCCAGCCGGAGCAGGGCCTGAAGGACCACCGCCATGATGACCGGCTTGACGCCGCTCATCATGCCCGCCGCTGCCGGAAGCGCGCCGTAGCGGACGTAGACCCAGGCCAGCACCCCCACGATGAGGACGGCCGGCACCACGAATCCGAATCCGGCCGCCAGCATCCCGGGCCAGCCGGCGCGACGGAGCCCGATGTGGATCGCCATCTCCGTCGAATTCGGTCCGGGAATCAGGTTGGTCGCGCCGAGCAGGTCGAGGAACTCCTCGCGCGTCAGCCAACCGCGGCGGCGCACGATCTCGTCCTCCATCAACGCCGCGTGCGCGGCCGGACCGCCGAACGCCGTCGCGCCGAGCTTGAGGAACACGCCCGCGATCTCCACCGCCGCCCGGCGCCTGGTCCCCCCATCCGTGTCATCCGTGCCATCCGCGGAGAGCCGGTTCGTCCCGATCAACGGATCCAGCCGCCCCAACCGACGATCAGGAAGGCGTAGAACCCGCCGAGAAGGAGGATCGGGGCCGACATCCGGCCGGCGGCGGCGGGGTCCGCCCGCCGCGCCTCGCGCAGGGCCAGCGCCGTCGCGACCACGACCAGCGTCAGCGAGACCGCCGAGAGCGCCGGCGGCGACATCCACGCCGCCGGCTGGGCCAGCGTCTTCGCGTTCATGGCCAGCGCCGTCTTCACGCCGCCCGGCTCGGCCCACGCGTGTGGAAGGAAGCCGGCCCACGACTGGAACTTCTCCAGCCCCTTCGCCATGTGGCCGGCGGCGACGACCACCGCCATTGGAAGCGCGAGCCTCCGCCACGCATCCGCCAGGCTGCGCCCGACGCCGGCCATCCGCGCCACCGCGCCCACGGCAAGCCACAGCAGCAGCGGCACGACGACGATCGTCCAGGCCCCGCGGATCCAGCCCGCGGCCGCGGCGGCGCCCGCCGCATCGGCGACCCGCTGCGGAACCCACTGGAAGACCGCGTCCGCCGCCTTCCACACGCCGCACAGCTCGTACGTGACGAACCCGGAGACCATCATGACGAAGAGCGTCAGGGGCCACGACGCGGCCGGCTCGATCGCGTCCCCCGCGGCGAACGGCGCGCGCAACCGCCACTGCATGGTCTCCGCGGCGTCGGCCTTGATGCAGTCGCAGCACATCAGGCAGTGGCGGTTGGAGTCCAGGCGCGACGGATTCAGCGTCGACCGGCACGCCTCCGCGCCCGGAGCCTTGTCGCCCGCGCCCGGCGCCGGCCGCACCGCCAGCATGCCCCCGCGCCCGTAGGCGTTCAGCAGCAGCGCCACCGGGCAGAACCCGCGGCAGAAGGCGCGATCGCGGAAGAGCAGTCCGACCGCGAAGGCAACGCCGAGCGACACCCACAGGAAGATCGACGTGTAATGCGGGACGCGATGGATCTGCACGCCGGGTACGAGCATCTGCAGAATCGCGAAGAGCAGGATCACGAGACTGCCCGTCGCCAGCCAACCCGGCAGCCGCCGGCGTCGGATCCCCAGCGAGCCGCCGAGAGCCTCGGCCCGGCTCGAAACCCATTCCAACGGACACACCACGCACCATGCGCGGCCGAGCCACACGGTCACCCACACGATCGCCGGCCACCAGAGACCCCAGATCGCGAGGTTCACCAGGGGTTCGTCTTCGCATACAGCTTCGGCGGGACGCCCTCCGGCGTCAGCTTCTCCCACCCCAGCAAGGCCAGGGCGAGGAAGACCGCAAGGATCGGCACCTGGAACACCGCCGGAAATCCGCGCCAGCGGACGAACGCCCTCAAACCACCCGATCGCAGAAGATTCATCCCGCCTCCACCCGTTGACTTCCCGTCCCGGTCATGCCCCCCGAACGATGCACGGCCCCGCCGAGGATCGCAACCGCCACGTCGGTCTCGTGCGGTGTGACCGCGCGCCCGCTGGAGAACCGCCGTGTGCCGCGGGCCAGTCCCCCGCGGACCCGCGAGCGAGCCCGGCGCTCCCGATCACCGCCATCAAGCGCCCGGTGGAACCGCAGTCCGCTCGCCATGGCGGAAGATCCCCTCACCCCGCCATCTTACATTCACGGCAACGATCGTTACAACAAATGCAAGGGAACCGCGGGAAGTCCGCGGTTACAACAATGCAAGGGAACCGCGGGAAGTCCGCGGGATGGGCCGGTCTGATACAATCGCGGGCATGAAGCGAACCGTGGCATGGATGGGGCTGGTCGCAGGCTTCGCGGCGGCTGGAGAGATGACGCCGCTGCCCGCCTCCGGCGACGGGTGGTTCGGCGATCCGCTGGTCTGGACGTTCCGACCGGCCGGCATCGGGTGCGCGGTCTCGAACGGACACGGCTTCGCGGTCTACGAGGCCGCGCCGCTCTCCTCCAATGTCGGGGTGGAAGCCGTCTTCACGCCGTCCGCCGCGAAGGGCGGCGGATGGAACATCGCGTCCGTCGCGATCGTCGAGGACGAGGACAACTTCTGGCACGTCGCACTGGTGCAGTCGCCGCCGGAGGAGGGCGCGAAGCCCCGCGTCGAACTGTGCGAGATGCGCGAAGGCCGCTGGCTGGCCCAGACGAACCTGCGCATCGAATCCGACGAGCCTTCCGCCGCGACGTGGGCCTTCGGCACGC
>VGWF01000234.1 GCA_016873715.1 Lentisphaerota bacterium
GGTTGACGGGCGATGCGGCGGCCGGCTGGTGTGCGACGTCCACCGCGACGACCAACCTGCCGGACACGCACCTCTTCGTGTCGTTCGACCACCCGAAGGGCCTCGGCCTCGGAGCGGCGGAGGGGCTGGTCGTGGAGTCCACCGTCGCCGCGGGGGCGAATGGCCGGCCCGAGCTGCTTGCGATCGTCCGCACGACGGACGGCGCCGACTACGCCACGGGGACGGGCCGACTGCTCGGCACACCCGGGACGTTCACATCGCACGTCGCCTTCGCCGACTTCAACCGCACAAGCTGGTCGAAGCCGGGCCCCGACCGCCTCGACCCCTCTCGCATCGCCTCGATCCGCCTCGGCTGGGGCGGCCACCCCGGCGTGACCGGCGAGACGATCGAATTCACGGTCCGCCCACCCGATTCGTTCTCGTTCGGCGCGGCGAAGTAGCCGCGCCGGCTACCGGATGCAGGTTACGGCCGGGCCGCCTGGAACTCGGCCCACAAGGGGTCGAGGGCCTTGCCGGTGGAGGCCTCGATGAGGCCCTCGTGGAAGACGCCGCGGCGGAGGGCGTCGTTCCAGTCGCGGAGCACCTGCGGACCGCTGCGCTTCACGATCCAGTCGAGGAACACGGCGGCGGTGCGGTAGCTCTCGCGGTAGCTGCGTTTCGCGAAGTGTTCCGGCAGCGCGCCGGGCTCGGGGCAGCACACGACCCAGCGCAGGTAGTCCGCGATTCCCTCGACGAGCCAGTCCGGCTTCGTGTGCCGGACGGCCGCGCCGGGTTCGGTCCTCTCCGGCGCGGGATAGGCCTGCAGGACGTGGACCAGCTCGTGCACCGCCGCGCCGATGTCGCCGGGGTGGGCGCGGAACCACTTCACGCCGAGGCGCACGCCCTCGGACGACGCGCAGGCCGGGATGTCGAGCGAGGCGTCGAACCGGATCGCCGCCCGCTTCGGCGGCACCCAGCCCGGCGAGTCGAGATGCCGCATCAGCAGCGGGAGCTTCTCGCGGCACAGCGCGAGGGCCCGGTCGCGGACGGGCGCAAGATCCTCCGGAACCTCGCCCTCCCAGGCCAGTTCCGGCGGCGGGGGCGGACCGTCCGCGCGAACCGCGGGGGCCATCGCGACGAGTGAAAGCAGGATCGCCAGCAGGGCTCGCCGGTGGGGATCGGGGCGCGTGCGGCTCAGCATGGTCGGCCTCCGGCGTTGAAATTCCGGCCGGCGGGCATCCGCCGGCCTCCCGGCGCGCGGGACCGCGTCAGCCCTGCCACTCGGTGTCGTCGACCGTCGTCTTGAAATCGGCCGTGACCAGCGTCGGCATCCCGCCGTCCGCCGCGGCCGCCGCGCCGGCCTTCGGGGGTTTGCCGACGTAGACGAGCCCCTTCATCGGGCACTTCTCGATGGCCAGCTCCGTCGCTTCCATCTTGGACGGATCGTACTCGTCGTAGTTGATCACCGGCAGGTTGTCCGCGCCGAAGGAGAAGACGGGGCTGCGCTTGGAGCAGGCCTTGCAGCCGATGCAGCCGATGGTGCAGACGTCCTTGACCTCCTTGCCGAAGTCCTTGTTCGAGCAGCCGACCACCAGCATGCGCTCCTGCTTGAACGGCACCATCGTGATGATGTTGCGCGGGCAGACGCGGGAGCAGGCGCTGCATCCGCTGCACTTCTCGTAGTCGACGGTCGCGAGGCCGTTGGTGACGTGGATCGCGTCGAACGTGCAGGCGCGGACGCAGTCGCCGAGGCCGAGACAGCCGTAGGTGCAGCCCTGCACCCCGGAGAGGATGTTCGCCGCCGAGCAGGACCTCTCGCCCGTATAGGCCGTGCGCTGGAGGCGCTGTTCGAGGGAGGCGCGGCAATGGACGACCGGCCGCTTGGGCCAGGACTGCTTCACCTCGACCCCCAGGATGGAGGCGATCTTCGCCGCGCAGGACGGGCCGCCGACCGGGCACTTGTCCGCCGCCTCGTCCTTCAACACCACCGCCTCGGCATAGCTCGCGCAGCCGACGTAGCCGCAGCCGCCGCAGTTGGCGCCCGGCAGCGCCCCGTTGACCGCGTCCACGCGCGGGTCCACCTCGACGTGGAACGCCTTGTTCGCCCAGCCGAGGACGTAGCCCGCGCCCACCGAAAGCAGCAGCATCGAGCCGCCCGCCATCACCATGATCATCGGGTCCATAGGGTCCCATAAATAGCAGACCCGCCCCCCCGGTCCAAGCGCAAAGGCGGGCCCGGGAGGCTGGGAGGTTCGAAGGTTCACAGGTTCAGAGGTTCCGAGGTTCATGTGGGAGCGGGTACCCTGTTCACGAGGCGTGGGTACGAACCATGGATTCCCCCGCCGACCACTCCACCGCATATCCCAACCCTTCAGCCTCCGAACCTGCGAACCTCCGAACCTGCGTCATGCCCGTATCCCCGTAGACAAATCCCCTCCCCTCCGTCGTCATCCCGGGTGAGGCCATGAGCGGAAATCGTATAGAATGGGGGCGCGATGACGGCGGACGCGATCCAGCGGCGGGTACGGGACCTCGTGCGAGGCGACGATCCCGCGGCGCTGGAGCTTCTCTACGAGGGCTTCGCCCCCTCCCTGCTGGCCTTCCTCCTGTCGCGCCTCCGAAGCCGTGCGGATGCCGAGGATGCCCTTCAGCATCTCTTCCTCGACCTTGCCCGCCGGCCGCGGCAGCTGCTCGGCGTCCGCGACCTGGAACCGTGGCTGTTCACCAAGGCGCGGAATCTCTCGACCGACCGCCTGCGCGTCCGCGCGCGGGAGGCGGCGCGTGTCGAGGCCATGGAGGGCGGCGCGCTGCCCGACTGGATGGATCTGGCGCCGCGGTCCGCCCCGGCGACGGCGGACGACGCGGCCCTCGCGACGGCCGTCGACGGCCTTCCGGACGACCAGCGCGAGGTGGTCGTCCTCAAGGCCTTCCAGGGCCTCACGTTCGCGGAGGTCGCGGCGCGCCTCGGCGTCTCCCTCAACACCGCCGCCAGCCGCTGGCGCTACGCGCTGGAGAAGCTCCGCGCCCGTCTCGCGGGGGAGGCGCGCCATGAACCCTGACCGCATCGAGGAGGGCCTCGCCCGACTGCGGACCGCATCGCCATCGCCCGGCCTGCAGACGCGGATCCTCGCGGTTGCGCGCGACGAATGGACGCGCCGCTCCGCCGCGCGCCGCGCCTTCCGCGTCGCCGCCTGGCGCTGGGCCGCGGCGGTGGCGGCGGTGTGGGTGGTCTGCATCGGCGTCTCCCTCCGCGAAGACGCGCTCACATCGCGGGCGCTCGCCTCGTCCCGGCCGGCGGCGCCGACGCGAACGGATGGCGCGATCGAGATCCTGCGCGAGGCCGGACTGAACGGCGCCTATGCCCGGCTGTGGTCCGCCGCCGCGCCCGACCTGTCGGCCCCCTCCTCGTGGGCGGTGTTGAGAACGGGAATTGTGCTATGACATCGATGGGGCTCCGAAGGTCCGGCGAACGGCCGCGACGGAGCGCGGCCCTCCAAGCTTGCAACGATGGGGTTGCTACGCACCAGGAGTCCAGCGGGCGGCCGCGACGGAGCGCGGCCCTCCAGGCTTGCAGCGATGGGGTTGTTATACACCAGGAGACCCGACCATGAACCGTGGAGCCCGAATCGCCCTGACCCTGTTCGTCGTCCTGCTGTTGGCGCCCGGAATCGCGTGGACGATCTGGAACGTCCGCGCCGGCGCGGAGCTGCGGCGCGCGCTGTCCGCCCTCGAAGCGAAGGGCGCGCCCATGAACGTCGGGCAGTTCCGTCCGCCCGCCCTGCCCGAGGCGGAGAACGCCGCGCCGCTGCTCAACCGCGCCTTCCTCCGGATGGCCGGCGGCCGCACGGAGTTCCAACCCCTGGACGAACCCTTCGAGGCGCTTTCCAAGACTTGGAAGGGTTCGACGAATCTCCTCGATCAGCTCCCCACGGACGCGGCCCTGGCGGCGGACGTGAAGGCGAAGCTCGCCGAGCCGCCGGTCGCCGAGGTGCTCGGCCTGCTCCGCGAAGCGGCCGCGCGGCCGGGCTGCAATTTCGAGCTCAAGTACGAGCAGGGCGCCGCGCTGCTGCTCCCGCACATGATGCCGAGCCGCAACGCGGTCCGGCTGCTGTGCCTGGCGGCCTGGGTGAAGGCCCGCGACGGCGACCTGCCCGCCGCCCTGAAGGACCTCCGCGCCGGGCTCGTCCTGTCGCGGATGGCGGCGGAGGACCGCGTGCTGATCAGCGTCCTCTTCGCCTTCGCCGGCACCCAGCACGTGCTCGACGTCCTCCCGCACGTCCTCGCCGCCGCCCCGGCCGGGGCCGTCGCGGCGGACGATCTGGACGGCTTCGCCGGGGACCTGGCGCGCACGCGCGAGGCTTTCAAGCCAATGCTGGTCCACTGTCTCGATGGCGAGCGCATCGCGCTCGGCGGATGGGCGTTCGAGGGGATTATCCCCGGGACGCTGGATGCGAATCTCCTCGCCGGGGCCGGCGAGAGATCGCCGGCCCTGCTGTGGTTCTACGCGAATTCGTTCCGCCCGCTCTTGAAGCAGGACTATGCCTTCTACGTGACGGTCCTCGGCGAGATGCGCGAGGTCGCCGGGAAGCCGTTCGATCCCGCCGCCGTGGCGTCGATCGCGCGGCGCTGCGAGGGCGTGCCCCC
>VGWF01000235.1 GCA_016873715.1 Lentisphaerota bacterium
GCCGGTTCCTGGACCTCGACCACCGACCTCGCCCCTGGCCGCAGAGAGCATGAACCTGTGGCCGCCGTCTTCAACACCCCGCTCCGCGCCCCTCGCTCTGCGCTCTTCGCTCTTCGCTCTGGGCTCCGCGCTCTTCGCTCTTGGAAACCCGGCCGGAAAGCGGGATGCTCCGCGCGAACAAACGACGGAGGACCGGTCATGAAGATGCAGCGGTGGGTGGCGGTGGCGGCGGCGATTTGCGCGACGGCAGTTGCCGGTGCGGCGGAGAAGACGGTGATCGACGTCGGCGAGCGGCCGGAGAGCATCACGCGGGGCTGGAACGGCGACTACTTCCTCACCGTCATGGGCGGCGAGGGCAACGGCGACGCGGTGGTCAAACGCCTCAGGAACGGACGCCTCGAGACCTTCGCCAAGGGCATGGACGAGCCCAAGGGCATCGCCTTCGTCGGTGGATTCCTCGTCGCATCGGACCTGAAGCGCATGTGGAAGATCGACGAGAAGGGGCTGGCGACGGTCCTGGTTGAAGAGAAGGACTTCCCGCACCCCGTGCTTTTCCTCAACGACGTCGCCGCATCGCCGGATGGGAAGAGCGTCTTCGTCACCGACATGGGCGCCAAGGACCTCATGTTCGGGCCAGACGGGACGATGTGGCCGGTGGACAGCGAGGGGGCGAAGAAGCTGCGCTCGCCCGGCTACGTCTACCGCGTCACGCTCGACGGCAAGGTCAGCGTCGTCGTCGAGCCCACCCCCGTCATGCCCTGCCCCAACGGTGTCGGTGCCTCGGGGGACGCCGGGCTCCTGATCGCCGAGTTCTTCCACGGACGGATTCTGGAACTTCGACGGAACAGCCTGCGGACGCTGACCGACGGCCTTCGCGGGGCCGACGGCATCGAGCGGGCGAAGGACGGCTCGATCTACGTCTCCAGCTGGACCCAGGGCAAAGTCTGGAAGCTCGATGCCGACGGAAAGAACCCGAAGGTCATCCTCGAGGGCCTCCAGTCCGCCGCCGACTTCTTCCTCGACGAGGCCGGGCGCCGGTTGCTCGGTCCGGACATGAAGGCCGGCACCCTCACCTTCCTGCCCCTGGAGTAGGTCCGCGCCCGACATTCCCGGGGCCGGAATCCCGGCAGCGCCCCGCGACGTCGCGATGGCATGGGACCTGCTCTGTTTATCCTCAGCCAAGGGACTTGAGACCGGCCGGAGACCGCCCCATACTGGGGTGCGGTCATGATGCGGTATTTCCGCAAGGCAGGGGGCAGCAGATGGACAAGCTATTCGGGACGGACGGCATCCGGGGGCAGGCGAACTGCCACCCGATCACGCCGGAGATCGCGATGCAGGTGGGCAAGTCGATCGCCCGCGTCTTCGGCGCCTCCGGACACGGCAGCCGCCGGGCGGTCCTGGGCAAGGACACGCGCCTCTCGGGCTACATGCTCGAGACGGCGCTCACCAGCGGCCTCGTCTCGATGGGCATGGACGTCTTCCTCGTCGGCCCGCTGCCGACGCCCGCCGTGGCGCGGCTGACCAAGTCGATGGGCGCGACGGTCGGCATCATGCTGACGGCCTCGCACAATCCCTACGACGACAACGGCATCAAGATCTTCGACCAGGAGGGCTTCAAGCTCTCCGATACGGTCGAGGGCGCAATCGAGCGGCACGTGCTCGGCAGCGAGCTCAACAGCGAGCACATCCGCAGCGATGTCATGGGCAAGGCCTACCGCATCGACGACGCGCGCGGCCGCTACATCGAGTTTGCGAAGGGCACGATCGGCAATCTCAGCCTGTCCGGCATCAAGGTCGTCCTCGACTGCGCCAACGGCGCGGCGTTCAAGATCGGCCCGTGGATCTTCGAGGAGCTCGGCGCCGAGGTGGTCAAGACCTTCGCCTCGCCCGACGGCTACAACATCAACAACGGCTGCGGCGCGATGCACCCCGAGACCGTCGGCGCCGCGGTGCGCGAGCACAAGGCCAGCGTCGGCATCGCGTTCGACGGCGACGCCGACCGCGTGATCTTCACCGACGCGTCCGGCGCGGTCGTCGACGGCGACCGGATCCTCGCCATGTGCGCCATCGACTTCAAGGCGCGCGGCCTGCTGCGGCGGGACACGCTCGTCGTCACGACGATGAGCAACCTCGGCCTCCACGACGCGATGGCGCGCCACAGCATCCGCGTCGTCAGCACCGCGGTCGGCGACCGCTACGTGATCGAGCGCATGCGCCACGACGGCTACAGCCTCGGCGGCGAGAAGTCCGGCCACGTGATCTTCGGCGACTACGCGACCACCGGCGACGGCATCATCACGGCCCTCCAGGTCCTGCGGCTGATGAAGCAGACCGGCCTGCCGTTGAGCGAACTCGCCGGCTGCATGGCCGAGTATCCGCAGAAGCTCGTCAGCTTCGCCGTCCCGAAGCGGCGCCCGCTGGAGGAGCTGCCGCGCTACCAGCAGGTCCGGAAGGCCGCGCAGGAGGCGCTGGGCGATGCCGGGCGGATCGTCGTGCGCTACTCCGGCACGGAGCCCAAGCTCCGGGTCCTCGTCGAGGCGAAGGACGCGGCCACCGTCGACGCCTGGACCGAGAAGCTCGTGACCGTGTTGAAGGAAGAGACCGTCTGATGCGCGCCCGCACCGGCGGGCGGGAGGCAAGGCCATGTGTGGAATCGTCGGCTACGTGGGGCCGCGTCCGGCCCCTGAACTCCTGATCTCGAGCCTGCAGCGGCTCGAATACCGCGGCTACGATTCGGCCGGCATCGCGGTGCCCGACGGCGGCGGCCTCGCCGTCCTCAAGAGCCCCGGCAAGGTCCGGACCCTGGGCGACCGCGTGCGCTCGGAATGGGCCCCCGCCCTGCGGGAGGGCGCCCGCGCCGGCATCGCGCACACCCGCTGGGCGACGCACGGCCCGCCGACGCAGGCCAACGCGCATCCGCACTGCGACCAGTCGGGCCGCATCGCTCTCGTCCACAACGGCATCATCGAGAACTACGCCGACATCCGCCGCCAGCTCGAGGCGCAGGGCCACACCTTCGCGTCGCAGACCGACAGCGAGGTCCTCTGCCACCTCGTCGGCGAGTACTACCGCGACGGCGACCTCCTGCAGGCCGTCTGCGCCGCGATGCGCCACGCCGAGGGCACGCTCGGCATCGCCGTGCTCTGCGCCGACCGCCCCGACCAGCTCATCATCGCGCGCCGCGGCAGCCCGATCGTCATCGGCATCGGCGACGACGAGACCGTCGTCGCCAGCGATGCCGCCGCGATCGTCGCGCACACCAACCGCGTGATCTACCTCAACGACGACGACGTCGCCGTCGTCACCGCCGGCTCCGTCGAGGTCCGCACCGCCCAGAACGTGCCGGTCTCGCGCGAGGTGGCGAAGCTGGAGTGGGACTCCGAGGCCGCCGAGAAGGGCGGCTTCGCCCACTTCATGCTCAAGGAGATCTTCGAGCAGCCCGACGCCATCCGGAACAGCACCCGCGGCCGCCTCGACGAGGGCGCCGGCACCGCGAAGCTCGGCGGCCTCGCGATGGCCCCGCGCGAGATCGCGGAGATCGGCCGCATGGTCATGGTCGCCTGCGGCACCTCGATGCACGCGGGGCTCGTCGGCCGCTTCCTGTTCGAGGATCTCGCCGACCTGCCGGCGGATGTCGAACAGGCCGCCGAGTTCCGCTACCGCAACCCGATCCTGTCGCCGCGCGACCTGGTGCTTGCGATCAGCCAGTCCGGCGAGACCGCCGACACGCTCGCCGCCGTCCGCGAGGCGAAGCAGAAGGGCGCCGTCATCGCGGGCCTCTGCAACGTCGTCGGCTCGACCATCGCGCGGGAGACCGGGCGCGGGGTCTACCTCCACGCGGGCCCCGAGATCGGCGTCGCGTCGACCAAGGCCTTCACGTGCCAGGTGTCCGTCCTGCTGATGATGGCCCTCAAGTTCGGCCGCTGCCGCCGCCTCTCGCGCGACCGCGGCGTCGAGATCTGCCGCGCCATCGCCGCCCTGCCGGACGCCGCCGCGCGCGTGCTGGAACAGAACGACGCGATCGCGAAGATCGCCGCGAAGTACGCCGCCATCCGCGACATCTTCTACATCGGCCGCGGCACGATGTACCCGGTCGCGCTCGAGGGCGCGCTGAAGCTGAAGGAAATCAGCTACATCCACGCCGAGGGCTACCATGCCGCCGAGCTCAAGCACGGGCCCATCGCCATGCTCGAGCCCGTCGTGCCGGTCCTCGCGATCGCCACCGACACGCCGGGCCGCGAGAAGATGGTCGGCAACATCCAGGAGTGCCGCGCGCGCCACTCGCCGGTGATCGCCGTCGTCAGCGGGGACGACCGCCAGTTCGACGACATGGCGGCGGACGTCATCCGCGTTCCGGCCTGCCCCGCGTTGACGGCCCCCATCCCGGTCGCCATCGCCCTCCAGCTCTTCGCCTATCACGTCGCCCGTCTGAAGGGCTGCGAGATCGACCAGCCCCGCAACCTCGCGAAGAGCGTGACGGTGGAGTAGGACGAGGGACGAGGGACGAGGGGCGAGGGATGAGGGGTCAGAGGACCACGATGGGAACGTCGTCAGGCCCC
>VGWF01000236.1 GCA_016873715.1 Lentisphaerota bacterium
CCCCGCCGGGTTCTGCACCGGAAATGAGCGGGGCGCCGCACTGCGGGCGGACCACGGATGGTACGGACTCCGCGAGGACGGCCCGGAGGATGACAACCGAATGGGGACAAACGAATGGGGACGCCGACCGGGAGGGCCGCGCTCCGCGCGGCCGAACGCGGAACCACGGATGGCACGGATTCCACGGATTTGATGAGGACGGCCGGGAAGATGGCAAGCGAATGGGGGCAAACGAATGGGGACACTGGACCGGGAGGGCCGCGCTCCGCGCGGCCGCAGGGGGAACCACGGATGGCACGGATCCGACGGATTCGACGAGGACGGCCCGGAGTATGACAACCGAATGGGGGCAAACGAATGGGGACACCGGACCGGGAGGGCCGCGCTCCGCGCGGCCGTAGGCTGACCACGGATGGCGAGCGCACATTTGCCGCGACCGGCGGTCGCGGCTACAGTCACGGGCGTCGGGTGGATTCGCGGGCGTCGGACGCGCGGCGGGGGACATCTCGCTGTCGGGTTGGGCGCGCGGATGTGCCGCGAACGAAGCGGGGTGAGCGATGCGCATCGGGACGGCGGGATTGCGGGACCTGGTCTACTGCCTCAACGTTCATCCGGGCGAGACGTGGGCGGAGAACCTGCGCGCGATCGCGACGGAGGCCGCGGCGGTGAAGGCGGCCGTGGCGCCGGACCGTCCCTTCGGCCTGGGGCTGCGCCTGTCGGCTCGGGCAGCGCGGGCGCTCGACGATCCGTCGCGGCTGGCCGCGGTGCGCCGCCGGTTCGACGACCTCGGGATGTATGCGGTCACGGTGAACGGCTTCCCCTTCGGCCGCTTCCACGGGGCCGGGGTCAAGGAGCGGGTCTACGCGCCGGACTGGCGGACGGACGCGCGGCTGGGCTACACGCTGAGGCTTGCGCGGATCCTGGCGGCGTGCCTTCCGCGCGGCGGGTCGGGGGGCATCAGCACGGTGCCCGGTTCGTTCGGGCCGTGGATCCGCTCCGAGGCGTCGATGGAGGCGATGGCGCGGCGCTGGGCGGGGCTGTGCGCCGGCCTGGACCGCATCCGAACGCGGACGGGGCGGGAGATCCACATCGGGTTCGAGCCGGAGCCCGACTGCCTGGTCGAGACGGCGGCGGGGTTCGCGGAGTTCCACCGTCGCCGCATGCTGCCCGGCGTTGGCGCGGAACTGCGCGCGGCGGAGGGCTGGTCGCCGCGGAAGGCCGAGGCGGCGGTGCGAAGGCATCTCGGGATCTGTCTCGACACCTGCCACAGCTCGGTCGGCGGGGAGGATCCGGCGGCCGCGGTGGAGCGGCTCGTGCGCGAGGGCATCCGGATCTCGAAGATCCAGGTCAGCGCGGCGGTGGCGGCGGCCAACACGGCGGCGGGGCGGGCGGGGCTGCGCGCGTTCGCGGACCCGGTGTACCTGCACCAGGCGCGGGCGTTCGACGGCGCGTGGGAGCGGGCGCGGTGGACGGACCTCTCGCCCGCGCTGCGCGACCTGGCGCGGATGCCGGCGTCGCTCGATGTGCGCGTCCACTGCCACGTGCCGCTCTTCCACCGTCCGGCGGCGCCGCTGCGTTCGACGGCGGGCACGCTCGGGCCGGAGTTCTGGAGGGCCTCGCGGCGCGCGACGCAGGTCCTCGAGATCGAGACCTACACCTTCCTCGCGCTGCCGCCGCGCATCCGCGCGATCGGGCTCACGGAGTCCATCGTGCGGGAGGTCCGGTGGGTGATGCGGAGGGCGGGAGCGGAGAACGAGGGATGAGGGATGAAACCCCCAACCTGAAAGAGCAGGCCCAAAGATCCGAGGGCGGAGGGCGGGAGCGGAGGGATGAGGGATGAAACCTGAAACCTGAAAGAGAAGGCCCAAGGATCCGAGGGCGGAGGGCAGAGGGCGGAGAGCGAAGAGCGGGAGCGGAGGGCGGGAGCGGAGGGATGAGGGATGAAACCTGAAACCTGAAAGAGAAGGCCCAAGGATCCGAGGGCGGAGGGCGGAGGTGTCTTCTTTCAGGTTTCAGGTTTCATCCGTCATCCCTCTCCTCAGGGGTGTTCCGCGAGCCACTGTCTGACGCCGGCGGCCTTGGGATCGGAGGGCTGCAGCTCGACGAACTTCTGGAGGTGGGCCTTGGCGACGGGGGCGGAGCGGATGTCGCGCGTGTAGATCAGGCCGAGCATGTAGTGGGCGGCGGCGTGGTCGGGCTGGCGCGCGAGGATGAAGCGGAGCTGCTGCTGGGCGGGGAGGGTCTCGCCGAGCAGGTCGAGCACGAGGGCGAGGTTGTAGCGGATGGCGCCGTCCTCGGGGCTGATCTCCAGCGCGCGGGAGTAGGCATCGCGGGCGAGGTCGAGGTCGCCGCGCTGCCGGTACACATCGCCGAGGTTGTAAAACGCGAGAACATAGCGGCTGTCCATTTCGACGGCGCGCAGGTAGTCGTAGATGGCGCGGTCGAGGTCGCCGCGCCGGTGGTAGCCGTAGCCGCGGTTGAAGGCGGTGGTGGCGCCCTGGATGTCGCGCTGTGCCGAGACGCGGAACTCGATGCGGCGGCCCGCGCTGACGGGGAGGACCGGCGGCGGACCCGAGGGGGCGGCGGTTGCGGGTGCGGCGGGCGGCGCGGAGGTGACGGCCGGGGCGGGCGCCGGCTGCGGCGGCGGGGCGGCGGCAACGGCGGCGGCGGGAGGCGGCGCGGCGGTGACCGTGGCGGCCGGTTGCAGCGCGCGGAGGCGCTCGCCGGCCTTCACGGCGCGCGGGTCCTGGGGGAAGAGATTGACGAACTCGCGGTACTCGCGGGCGGCGTCGGCCTTGAGGCCGAGGGCGGTGTCGTAGAGCGCGGCGAGCGTCCATCGCGCCTCGGGATCCTCGCGGCGGATCTGGAGGACCTTGCGGAGCGACAGCACGGCCGCGTCGTGGTCGTCGTCGGCGATGAGGGCCCCGGCGAGCGCGAGGTGGGCGTCGGCGTTGTTCGACGCGAGCGCGACGGCCTGCTGAAGGGCGCGGACGGCGGACTCGGCGTCCTTCTTCTCGAGCAGGAGCCGGCCGAGGGCGAGGTGGGCGTCCGCCCGGTCCGGCGCGAGTTCCACGCCCGCGCGCAGGGCCTTCTCGCGCGCGGCGGCATCGCCGGAGCGCTGCGCGAGTTCGGCTGCCTGGAGGCACAGCGCCAGGGCGGCCTGGGGTTTCTCCGCGGCGGCCTGCCGGCGGGCGTCTTCGAGGAGGCGCGCGGGGCTGGGCGGGGCGGAGGTCGCGACGGTCGCCGGCGCCGGGGGCGGCGGAGCGATCCGGGGAACGGCGGTCACGGCGGGCGGCGCGGCGGATGTTCCGGCGGATGTTCCGGCGGGGCGGGCCGGCTCGGTCGGGCGGGCGGGGGCGGCGGAGCGATCCGGGGAACGGCGGTCACGGCGGGCGGCGCGGCGGATGTTCCGGCGGATGTTCCGGCGGGGCGGGCCGGCTCGGTCGGGCGGGCGGGGGCCGCGCGTCGGGCGTCGATCCACGCGCGGACGCCCGGCGAGCGGGTGTTGTCCGGTCCGGCGGAATCGAGGAAGCGGCGGGCGTAGGGCTCGGCCTCCTCCGGCGCGCCGAGCGCGAAGGCGTGGATCACGTAGAGATTGTAGAGGGCGGGGGCATAGGTGCGGTCGGCTTCCAGCGCCTTCATCAGGTAGAGCGCGGCGGCGCGCGGGCCGTGTCGCTGGAACTCGACCTCGGCGAGCGAGGCGAGCGCGCGCGGCGAGGACCGGTTTCGCTCGAGGGCGGCCTGCCAGGCGGCGGCGGCCTCGTCCCACCGTCTCTGCTCGGCGTGGATGCGCCCCATCATCTCCATGGGGCGGGGATCCTCCGGGTCGAGACGCGAGGCCTCGGCGAAGTAGGCGAGGGCGGTCTGCGGATCGGCCGCGCGGCGCTGCAGGCAGCCGAGGTTGTAGCTCGGCGACGCGGACTGCGGGTTCAGGCGGCGGCTCTCCTCGAAGGCCCGCGCGGCGGCGTCGAGTTCGCCGAGCTCGAAGCGCGCGAGCCCGAGCTGGTTGTAGGCCTCGGCGTTGCCCGGGTGCCCGGGGCGCATCTGGATGGACTTGTCGAGGAGGTCCTTCGCGCGCACCGCGCGTCCGCGCTGCAGTTCCTTCACGCCCGCGATGAACTCGCGGTCGCCGGGCCGGCCGCATCCGGCGAGCCACGCGCAAAGCGCGGCCGCCGGCAGCCATCGAAATGAAACGGTTCCGTGCATGAGCCTTCCAATGCGGCGCGATGGTACGGTGCGGGGGCGGCAGGGGCAAGCGTTGAAGAGAACATCGAACATCGAACGCCGAACATCGAACACCGAAGCCCGGACGCAACATCCAACAACCAACAACCAACATCCAACACCCAACAACCAACGAAAAGAGGGGGTGCTCCCCGCCCTCCGCCCTCCGGCTCTGCGCTCTCCGGCCCTCCGCCCTCTGCCCTCCGCCCTCCGCCCTCCGCTCTCTGCTCTTCGCTCTTTGCTCTCCGCCC
>VGWF01000237.1 GCA_016873715.1 Lentisphaerota bacterium
CCCCGTGGGGCGCGTGCTTGCGGACATGGGCGTGTCGCCGGACTTCGTCGCGCAGACGCGCTCGGGGCAGCCGAACCTGCGGTTCATCCACAAGCGCACCGACGAGGCCGACATGTACTTCGTCGCCAACCGCGCCGCGCAGCCGGAGGAGGCGGTCGCGTCCTTCCGCGTCACCGGCCGCGCGCCGGAATTGTGGGACCCGGTGACCGGATCGACCCGCGCCGCGCCGTCGTGGTGGGTCGAGGGCGGGGTCACGCGCGTGCCGCTGACGTTCGACGAGGCCGGCTCGGTCTTCGTCGTTTTCCGCCAGGCGGCCGACGGCGCGGACCGCGCGCCCACCGGCATGCCCGCGCCGCCGCAGTTCACGAAGCTCGCCGAGGCCGCAGGTCCGTGGGAGGTCGTCTTCGATCCCAAGCGCGGCGGGCCGGGGAAAACGGAGGTCGGCAGCGCCGGGGGGGTTGCTTTTGAAAGACTGACGGACTGGAGCGCGCACGCCGATCCGCGCATCCGGTACTACTCCGGCACGGCGACCTACCGGACGAAACTCGAAGTGGCAGGTGTCGTGCGTCGAGTGTCGACGGCTGGAATTGGGGCTTCTCCTTCACTCGCCACTCGCCACTTGCCACTTCTTCTCGACCTCGGCCGCGTCGAGGTGATGGCGCGGGTGAAACTCAACGGGAAGGATCTCGGCGTGCTGTGGAAGCCGCCGTACCGCGTCGACGTGACGGGCATCGTGAAGGAAGGCGCCAACGAGCTCGAGATCGAGGTCGCGAACCTCTGGATCAACCGTCAGATCGGCGACGAGCAGCTTCCCGAGGACAGCGTCCGCACGCCCAAGGGCACGCTCGATGCGTGGCCGGACTGGCTGCTCGAGGGCAAGCCGAGCCCCTCCGGCCGCATCGCGTTTACGAGCCACCGCCTGTGGAAGAAGGACGATCCGCTCGCGCCCTCCGGCCTGATCGGTCCGGTGACGGTGCTGCGCCCCGAGCACGCCGGGCCGTAGGGCCGGCGCTTGCCCCGGAAGCATCCCGCAGGCACAGTACGGGCTTGAATGCGGCGGAACGCGAACAGGACGTGCCGGCGGCCGGGCAGGGGTTTCCCTTTCCGGCCGACGATCGGGAGCGCGCCGTGCGCGAGTTCCGGACTTAGACCGCAGGGGGGCCGCGCGCCCCATGCCGAGCCGGAGTGAGGAGCCCGACATGACGATACGACACGCCATTCTCGCCGCCGTCGCCGCGGCCGCCACGTCCGCCTTCGCGGCCGATCCGCCGAAGCCCGCCGGCCCCGTCGAGACCGACGCGCGGCTGCATGCGGACGGCAAGGGCTGGCGCCTGGACAAGGCGCGGGTCGACGATCCGAAGCGGCCGCGCGTGCTGCTGATCGGCGATTCGATCCTGAACGGCTACCTCAAGTCCGTGACCCGGGCGCTCGAGGGCCGGGCCTACGTCGACGCGTGGGTCAACCCGTACTGCCAGTCCGAGCATCTCAACAAGCTGCTCGCGGAGGTGCTCGCGAACGGGCCGTACGACGTCGTGCACTTCAACATGGGCCTGCACGGCTGGCCGGAGGGCCGCATCAAGCCGGGCACCTTCGAGCCGCTGACGAAGGCCTACGTCGAGGTGCTGCGCGCGAAGCTGCCGGAGGCGCGTCTGATCTGGGCCAGCAGCACGCCGGTGACGGTGAAGGACCGGCCGACCGAGCTGGACCCGGAGATCAACCCGGTGATCGTCGAGCACAACCGGATGGCCGCGAAGGTCATGGCGGAGATGAAGGTGCCGGTGAACGATTTCTACGCGCTGCTGGCCGACAAGCTGTCGCTCGCCCGCGGCGACCGCTTCCACTGGAACGGTCCGGCCTACGAGATTCTCGCGAAGGCGGTCGTCGAGTCGGTGATGCGCGAGCCGGGCGCCGCGGCCGATCCGCTGCCGCCGCCCGACGCCGCCGCGATGGAGCGCTGGCGGGCGATGCGGTTCGGCCTGTTCATCCACTGGGGGCCGGTCAGCCTCAAGGGCACCGAGATCGGCTGGTCGCGCGGCGCGCAGGTTCCGGCGGACGAGTACGACGCCCTCTACAAGCAGTTCAACCCCGCGAAGTTCGACGCCCGCGAATGGGCCCGAATCGCCCGGGACGCGGGCATGAAGTACGTCGTCCTCACAACGAAGCACCACGACGGCTTCTGCCTCTGGGCGACGAAGCAGACCGACTACAGCATCATGAACACGCCCTTCGCGCGCGACGTAACGAAGGAGCTCGCCGAGGCCTGCCGCGCCGAGGGCCTCATGTTCTGCGCCTACCACTCGATCTGCGACTGGCGGCACCCCGACTACCCGCTCGGCAGCCCGGGCGGCAAGACGGCGAAGCCCGTGCACGACATGGACCGTTACACCGCCTACCTCAAGGCCCAGCTCGCCGAGTTGCTCCGCGACTGCGGGCCGCTCGGGGTGCTGTGGTTCGACGGCGAGTGGGAGAAGCCGTGGACCACCGCGCGCGGCGAGGACCTCTACCGGTACCTGCGCGGACTTCAGCCCTCGCTCCTCATCAACAACCGGATCTCGAAGGCCCGCGCCGGGATGGCCGGCACGAGCCGCGCCGGCGAGTTCGCGGCCGATTTTGACACGCCCGAGCAGCGCGTCGGTGCCTACCAGGACACGCGCCCGTGGGAGACGTGCATGACGATCTGCGAACAGTGGGCGTGGAAGCCGGACGACCGGATGAAGTCGCCGGCCGAGTGCCTGCACGCGCTGATCCGGACCGCGGGGGGCGACGGCAACCTCCTCTTCAACGTCGGCCCGATGCCCACCGGCGAGGTCGAGCCGCGGCAGGTTGCGCGCCTGCGGGAGATGGGAGCGTGGCTGGCGGACAACGGGGAGAGCATCTACGGGACGCGCGGCGGACCGTTCAAGCCGGCGCCGCACGTCGTGTCGACGCGGAAGGGCAACCGGATCTACGTCCACATCCTCGCGTGGCCCGGCGAGGCGCTCGCGCTGCCCGCGATCCCGGCGAAGATCACCGGGAGCCGCGTTCTCGGCGGCGGCGAGGCGGGCGTGAAGCAGACGGACGCTGGCATCGAACTCTCCGTCCCTGCCGCCGCGCGCCGCGCGATCGACACGGTCGTCGTCCTCGAACTCGACCGGCCCGCGATGGAAGTGCCCGCCGTGGGCATCCCCGCAACGAAGGGAACAACGCCATGAACCGCCTGCTCCTCGCCGTCACCGCATGCCTGCTCTGTGCCGTCGCGGCGCGCCCGGCGCCGGCGCCGAAGGCCGGGGCGTCCGCCGCGGAGGCGAAGCCCGTCGCGTACGATGCGTCGGTTCCGCCGCCGACGCTGACCAACGTGGCGTACGGCGCGCACGAGCGGAACATCCTCGACTTCTGGAAGGCGGAATCCAAGACGCCCACGCCGCTGGTCTTCATCATCCACGGGGGAGGGTGGTCGGGCGGGGAGAAGGAGCGGGCGAACCGCTTCGCGGACATCGCGACGCTCCTGAAGGAGGGGATCTCCGTCGCGGCGATCAACTACCGCCTCATCAGCAATGCGGTGGCGGAGGGCGTCCAGCCGCCGGTGAAGGCGCCGCTGCACGACGCCGCGCGCGCGCTGCAGTTCGTCCGAAGCAAGGCCGCCGAGTGGAACCTCGACAAGCGCCGCATCGGGGCCGCGGGCGGCTCGGCGGGCGCCTGTTCGAGCCTGTGGCTGGCGTTCCACGACGACCTGGCCGACCCGAAGAGCGCCGATCCCGTCGCGCGCGAGTCGTCGCGGCTCCTCTGCGCCGCGGTGACGGGGGCGCAGACGACGCTCGATCCGCAGCAGATGAAGGAATGGACGCCGAACAGCCGGTACGGCGGGCATGCCTTCGGCGTCGCCGGATTCCCGGCGTTTCTCGAGAAGCGCGGGGAGATCCTCCCCTGGATCGCCGAGTACTCGCCCTACGCCCTGGCGTCCGCCGACGACCCTCCGGTCTACCTCATCTACTCCGCCCCGCCGGCGCTCGGACAGGAGCAGAAGGACCCCACGCACACGTCCAACTTCGGCGTGAAGCTGCAGGAGAGGCTTCGCGAGCTCAAGGTCGGCTGCGAACTGGTCCATCCCGGCGCGCCGGACGTGAAACATGCGACGCCGACGGCCTACCTCCTTGATGCGTTGCGGGGGCCGATCCCGAAGTAGGGGCGCATCTCCGGTCCTGAGCAGCGTGACGGCCAGGGGCGGGCGCCAACGTAGTCCTCACGCTCCGCGTGAGGACATCTTCGCTATCCGGATGGTCATCACGCGGAGCGTGATGACTACCCTGCGGGGCCACCGCCGATCTTGCGCGGGGTGATGGCCGGAGGGGCGCATCTCCGGTCCTGCGCAGCGTGACGAAGGCGCCC
>VGWF01000238.1 GCA_016873715.1 Lentisphaerota bacterium
TTTTTCCTGACCCACTCGGGGGTCGCGAAGGGCGTCCAGTTCTCGGAGCAGGTGATGCGGAACGCCACCCGTTTCCCCTTGGCGATCCAGCGCTGGGCGGGGGTGTCGAGAACTGCCCAGTTGAAGCGGCCCTCCTCGGGTTCGACGAAGGCCCACGGGATGCGGAGATAGACCGTCGAGAGCCCCGGCCAGTCGTCCACGGTATCGGCCGGCTCCAGTTTCGAGCCGTAGTTCTGCGGAACGTTCGAGTAGAACATGAGCGTCCATCCCATGTCCGGATTGACCAGCGCGGCGCCCGTGTCCGCCGGCCGCACGGTCACGCGCTCCGCGCCGCCCGGGCTGTCGGCGGCGCCGCACGGTGCGGTGCAGATCATCAGGGCCATCGCGAGGGGAGCGCAGCGGATCAACATCTTCATCCCCCGACTATCGCAACCCGTCCGTCCGGCGGCAAGCGAAGCGGCCCGATCCACCCCGCCGTCCGGAAGCGGTCGCACAGGGCGGGGAGGGAACGGTCCGTGATCATCTCTGTCCCCAGTTCCCGCTGAAACGGAATTGCGAACATGGGTTGTATACATATAATGAAATGTATGAAGACCATTACGATCAATGTATCTGAACCTGCATACCGCGAGTTTCAGAACCACGCACGCGAGATGGATCGAACTGCGGCGGAGCTGATTAGGGAGGCCATGGAGGAGTTCCGGCAACGGCACATGGTCCGGAAGGCATCGCTTCGGGATGTGAGGCCGGTCAGTGTGGGAGGGCCCGTGGCCGCCCTGGTGGCTGACGACGACTTGCTTGGGGAGATGGTCGATGACTCACGGCGTTGATACCGACTTCCTGATCGCCGTCGAGATCTTGGACCACCCCCATCACGCCGGTGCATGGGCGTTGTTCCAGTCGCTGTTGCGGACGGGAGAGCGGTTCGCCGTGGTCCCGCAGGTTCTGGCCGAGTTCGTACACGTGACGACCGATCCACGGCGCATGTCGAGTCCGCTGTCGGTCGACGAAGCCCTCTTGCGGGCCGAACGGTGGTGGAATGCGGAGGAGGTCGTCAGGGTCTTCCCGACGCCGGACAGCACGCGCGACTTCCTCCTCTGGATGCGCCTGCACGGACTGGGCCGGAAACGTCTGCTCGACACGATGCTGGCTGCGGCGTATTTCCATGCCGGCGTGCGGCGGCTGATCACCAACAACCAGGCGGACTACCGGGTGCTGGGGTGCCTCGACCTGACCGGCTACGGCGACGCCCGGCCGGATTCGGATGGAAAGGAAGGGCCATGAACGAGCTTTCGCGGAGACACTTCCTGGCGACGGGCGCGGCGGGGCTGATCGCATCGGCGGCGCGGCCGGCGGAGTCACCGGTGCCGGCTCCCGCGGCGGGCGGGGTGGCGGAACCTGCGCGGACGCTGCCGGTGGCGGGCGAGTACGACGTCGCGGTCTGCGGCGGCGGGCCGGCGGGGGTTGCGGCGGCGATTGCGGCGGCGCGGGGCGGGGCGAAGACCTGCCTGGTCGAGGCGCAGGGCTGTCTCGGGGGCATCTGGACGGCCGGGCTCCTGAGCTGGCTGCTCGACTACGGCAACAAGCCCGGGATCATGAAGGAGATCCTCGACGGCCTCGCGGCGCGCGGCGCGCGCGCGGCGGCGCCGGACGGCCGGCCGACCAACGGGTACGACCCCGAGGCGATGAAGCTGCTCCTCGAGGATCTGTGCGCAGCGGCGAAGGTCGACCTCCACCTCCATACGCGCGTCTGCTCCGCCCTGCGCGCCGGCGACCGGATCGGCCACGCGGTGATCGAGTCGCGCTCCGGGCGCGAGGCGCTGGCCGCGAAGGTCTTCGTCGACTGCACGGGCGACGGCGGCCTCGCCGCGCGCGCCGGCTGCGGGTTCGACTTCGGCCATCCGGAGACCGGCCTCACGCAGCCGATGACGCTGATGATCCTCGTGACCGGCATCGTCCCGGAGGAGATCCGCGCCTTCTACCGCGAGGACGACCGCGGGGAGTGGGCGAAACCGAAAGACGCCCTGCGCGCGGAGATGGAGCGCGGCGGCCGCTCGCCGTCGTATGCCAAGCCGTCGCTCTTCCGGCTGCGCGACGATCTCTTCGCGCTGATGGCCAACCACGAGTACGGCGTCCGCGGCATCGACGCGCGCGATGTCACGGCCGCGACCCTGCGCGCGCGCCGCGAGGTGCACGGGCTGGTCGACGGGTTGCGGAAACTCGGGCCGCCGTGGGCGGCGATGCGCATCGTCGCCACCGCCGCGCAGATCGGCGTGCGCGAGGGGCGGCGCATCCGCGGGCTCTACACGGTCTCGACGGACGACCTCCGCGAGGGCCGGCAGCAGAAGGACGGCGTCTGCCGCGTCACGTTCGGCATCGATGTCCATTCCACCGATCCGAAGAAGGAGAAGGGGATCGAGAAGACGGGGTTCAAGGCGAAGCCCTACGACATCCCGTTGCGCGCGCTGATCGCGAAGGACGCCGCCAACCTGATGATGGCCGGCCGCTGCATCAGCGGGGACTTCATCGCGCACTCGAGCTACCGCGTCACCGGCAACGCGGTCCGCCTCGGCGAGGCCGCCGGCGTCGCCGCGTCGTTCGCCGCCCTCGCCGGGATCGAACCCGCCGACGTGCCGTGGGACGAGGTGCGGCGGAAGCTCGATCCCTCGGCGTCATGAACCCGCGCCCCTCCATTCCGTTCGCGTGCGCGTTGCACACCTCACCGGGTGTGCAACGGGTTCCGGGAGGCCTGGGATGCGGGTGGAGGGCCGCGCTCCGTCGCGGCTGCTCCGGTTCCGTTGAGCGAAGGAAGGGGGCTCGCGCCTGATGCGCATCGCACTCCAGGCCGGGCTTCTCCTTGCCGCCGCCCTCGCGGCGGGCGTGGCGGCCAACACGGCCGGGCCGCGGCGGATCCCGTGGACCGGCGGTATCGAGGCGCGGCTGGAGGCCGAGGCGCGGGCGTCGGGCATCGCGGTGATGTCGGTCGCGGAGGCGAAGGCGGCGCTCGACGCGGGGACGCACCTCCTGCTCGATGCGCGGGCTCCGGCGGAGCACGCGGCGCGGCGCATCCCGTGGGCGATGTCGCTGCCGTGGCGGACGGTCACATCCTCGATCGAAGCCATCGCTCCGATGCTCGATCCCGCCCGGCCGCTGCTGGTCTACTGCCGCGGCGCGGCGTGCGACGAGGGGCTGCTGCTGGCGCGCCACCTGCGCGCCCGCGGCCACGGGAACGTCTCGCTGATCGGGGGCGGCATGGAGGCGTGGCGGGCGGCGGGACTGCCGGTCGAGTCCGACGCGCCCGCGGGAGGCCCCGCGCCATGAGGATGCCGGCCCGCCCGGTTGCGCTCGCCGCGCGCCTCGCCCTCGGCGCGGTGTTCGTCGTCGCCGCGGCGCCGAAGATCGCCGATCCGGGCGCCTTCGCATGGGCCGTCGCGCGCTACGACCTCGCGTGGGTTCCGGCCGGCGCGGTCGCGGTCTTCCTCCCGTGGCTCGAGCTGTTCGCGGGCCTTGCGATCCTCGCCGTCCCGGCGCTCCGTCGCGGCGGGCTCGCGTGGGCGGCGCTGCTGCTGGGGGGCTTTGCGGTGGCCGGCGCGGCGGCGCTGCTGGGCGGACTGAGCATCCCGTGCGGCTGCTTCTCGCTCGCGACGGACGCCGCGCCGCTGGGGTGGGGGCACGTCGCCGCCACGCTGGCCGGGGCGGTCGCGGCGGCCGGGCTCGCGCGCGCGGCTCCCGGGGCGGTGCAGGCATGAAGGGATGGTTCGGGGGTCTGAGGCGCCCGCGCGGGACGCCGCCGGTGGCGACGGCGTCGGACCCGCGCTACCGCGAGGATGTCGCGCAGGGCGAGGCGACGCCGCCGGAGACGCTCGAGTGGATCCTCGCGCAGGGACGCGACGACATCGTCGCCCAGGGCGCCGCGCAGAACCCGCGATGTCCGCCCGCGGTCCTCGAGCGGGCCGTGGAGACGGGACTCGCCGCGAAGGGCGGCACCTACGTCCTGCTGGCCGCGCTCCGCAACGCCGCCTGCCCCCCGTACGTCCTCGCCTCGGTCGCGCGCCGGAAGCTCCCGGACGAGGCGACCCGCGCCGCGCTCAAGCATCCCAGCCTCCCGCCGGCGATCCTCGCCGAGCTGGCGGAGGGGGCGAAGGACGACGATCTCCTCGCGATGGTCGTCCAGGCACAGCACTGCCCCGACGACGTGATCAACGTCACGGCCCGACGGCGCGACCTCTCCCGCGCCCGCGTCGAGGCCCTGCGAAGCCCGCTGTGCACGCCGGAAACGATCAAGTCCGTCCTGTCGGATTTCGAGAGCGATCTCGTCTCCCGCACCGCGCTTCAGAATCCGCACTGCCC
>VGWF01000239.1 GCA_016873715.1 Lentisphaerota bacterium
CCCACGCGAGAGGCGATGACCGCCGAGCGGACGCGCCTGAAGGCCGCGGGCGTGCCGCTGGTCTTCACGAACGGCGCGTTCGACATCCTCCACGCCGGCCACGCGACCTACCTCGACTGGGCGCGCCGGCAGGGCGGCGCCCTCGTCGTGGGCATGAACTCGGATGCGTCCGTGCGCCGCTACAAGGGCCCGACGCGGCCGGTGATCCCCCAGGACCAACGCGCGCGGATGCTCGCGGCGCTCGAGTGCGTCGACTACGTGGTGGTCTTCGACGAGGACGAGCCGCGCGACCTGATCGCCGCGATCCTGCCCGACGTGCTCGTGAAGGGGGCCGACTGGGCCCATTACGTGAGCGGTCGCGACGTCGTCGAGGCCGCGGGCGGCCGGGTCGTGCTCGCGGACATGGTCGCGGGCCTCTCGACCAGCGCCGTCATCCGGCGCATCGTCGAGACGGCGAAGTAGGATGCCAGGTGTCAGGATGGAGACGGGAAGGGCCCGGAAATCACCGGCCGCGCTCTGGATGCCCGGCGACCACCCATGGGACGCACGCATGGACACGGCCGCGACGGGGCTCCGTCGGCGCCGTGGAGAAGGCCCGCGAAGCATCGGCCGTTCCTTGTCGACCAGGTCCGGCCGGGGACCTGGGAAGGCACTTGCGGCTTGAAACTCGAAACTTGAAACTCGAAACTCCTCCCGCACGTGACACCTGAAACCCCGGGGACCTCATGAACGAACGCGTGATCGTGACCGGCGGCGCCGGATTCATCGGCAGCAACGTGATCGCCGCGCTGAACGAGCGAGGGATCGTGGACATCCTCGTCGTCGACGACCTCGGCACGGACGAGAAGTGGCGCAACCTCGTGGGCCTCGACTACGAGGACTACATCGATCGCGACGACTTCCGCTTCGCGATCCGCAACGACGCCGTGCGCCACGCCGACGCGGTGATCCACCTCGGCGCGTGCAGCGCGACGACGGAGAAGAACGCCGCGTACCTCGCGGACAACAACTACCGGTATTCCCGCGAGCTGTGCGAGTGGTGCATCGAGCACGACGTGCGCTTCGTCTACGCCTCCAGCGCCGCGACCTACGGCGACGGCTCGCTCGGCTACTCCGACGATCCCGCGCTGCTGCCGCAGCTCCGGCCGCTCAACATGTACGGCTATTCGAAGCACATGTTCGACCTCTGGGCGCAGCGGAAGGGCTACTTCGACCGGATCGCCGGGCTCAAGTACTTCAACGTCTACGGGCCGAACGAGGCGCACAAGGGCGACATGCGGTCGGTCGTGCACAAGGCCTGGGGGCAGATCCGCGCCGAGGGGGCGCTGAAGCTCTTCAAATCGCACCGCCCCGAGTTCCGCGACGGCGAGCAGGTGCGCGACTTCGTCCATGTCCGCGACGCGGTGGCCGCGACGCTCTTCTTCATGGACCAGCGCGAGGTGTCGGGCCTCTTCAACTGCGGCGCGGGCGTTGCACGGACGTGGAACGACCTGGGCGCGGCCGTCTTCGCGGCGATGGGACTGCCGTCGCGGATCGAGTACGTCGACATGCCCGAGGTGCTGCGCGGCAAGTACCAGTACCGCACCGAGGCCGACGTGGCGCGCCTTCGCGAGGCCGGCTTCACGGACGCCTTCTTCACGCTGGAGGAGGGGATCGCGGACTACGTCGGCCGCCTGAACCGCGGCGAGTCGCCCTGATCCGCGGCGGAGATCGCAGGGCAATTCCGGGGGGCTGCTGCAGCCGCGACCGCCGGTCGCGGCCGGCTCGGCCCCATCCCCGGCCGGCCGGTCGACTCGAGTGCCCCGGCCTGCCCCATGAGCAGCAGGGGAGCCACGGGCCGGTCCGCCGGCGCCCCGACGGTGCCGCCGGCCCGCGGCATGGCCGCACGTTTTCGCCGCCT
Source organism: Lentisphaerota bacterium (assembly GCA_016873715.1). Lineage (GTDB taxonomy): Bacteria > Verrucomicrobiota > Kiritimatiellia > PWTM01 > PWTM01 > VGWF01. Next base: position 1,901 of record VGWF01000239.1, read on the forward strand.
CAGGGTGGGGCGGCGATGGATGCGAGGCGGGGGGTGGCGACGGGGGTCGGGGCGACGCGCCGCCGACCGGCGCGATGTGCGCCGCTTGCAATCGTCGGCTTCCCCCGCGATGCTATGCGCATGAATCTCGACGATATCCTCAAGCAGGTTGCGTCCGGAGCGCTCGCGCCCGCCGAGGCGGCCGCGAGCATCGCCGGCTCCGCGGAGGCCAGCCTCGGGTTCGCGCGGATCGACCTCGACCGCCACCGCCGTTGCGGCGTGCCGGAGGTGATCTTCTGTCCGGGGAAGTCCGTCGAGCAGATCATCGCGATTCTCCGGCGCATGACGGATGCCGGGCACAACGTGCTGGCGTCGCGGATCTCGCCGGAGCAGGCCCGGACGGTTCGCGAGGCGCTGCCGGCCGCCGTGCACCATGAGGCGGCCCGGTGCCTGACGCTGGACGTTGCGCCGCTGCCGGAGCCGAAGGGGCTTGTCGCGGTCGTCACGGCGGGCACGTCGGACATCCCCGTGGCCGAGGAGGCCGCGCTGACGGCCTCGCGGATGGGCGCCCGCGTGGAGCGCATCTTCGACGTCGGCGTCGCCGGGCTGCACCGGCTCATGAAGCATCTCGATGTACTGCGAACGAGCCGGGCCATCGTGGTGGTGGCGGGCATGGAAGGGGCGCTGCCCTCCGTCGTCGGGGGCCTGGTCGACCGGCCCCTGATCGCGGTGCCGACGAGCGTCGGCTACGGCGTCAACCTCGGCGGCCTGACCACGCTGATGGCGATGCTCAACTCGTGCGTGCCGGGGATCTCGGTCGTGAACATCGACAACGGCTTCGGCGCGGGCGTGGCCGCCGCGATGATCAACCGCGCCGGGGACAAGCCGTGAGCATCCTGCGTTTCGACCTGATCGGCGGGGCGAGCGGGGACATGATCCTCGGCGCGCTGCTCGACCTCGGGGCCGACGGCGCCTCGGTCGAGGCGCAGGTGAACGCGCTCGGCATGGGCCACGTGCGGCTGGACGTCGAGCGGGAATGCCGCCACGGGCTTGCGGGCACGAGGCTGTCCGTCGAGGCCGTCGAACACGGCCATGCCCATCCTCACGCGCACGGCCACGGCGGCCACGCCCACCGGACGCACGCGGAGATCCGCGAGGCGATCGCGCGCAGCGCGCTTCCGGCCGGCCCCCGCGAGGCGGCCCTCCGCGTCTTCCGGCGGCTGGCCGAAGCCGAGGGGCGGATCCACGGCGTGGAGCCCGACCACGTCGCGTTCCACGAGGTCGGCGCTCTCGATTCCATTGCGGACATCGTCGGATCGTGTCTCGGCCTCGACCAGCTGGGCGTGACGGGGGTCGAGGTCGGTCCGTTTCCGCTCGGCGGCGGGGAGGTGCGGTGCGCGCACGGCGTCTACCCTCTGCCCGCGCCGGCGGTGGTCCTGCTCCTGCGCGGCCGTCCGTGCATCGGTGTCGACGAAACGCGGGAGACCGTGACGCCGACGGGCGCCGCGCTCCTCGTCGAGTGGGCGGAGTCCATGCCGGCGCCCGCGGGACTCCGGCGGATGGACGCGGCGGGGTATGGATTCGGCCACCACGAGTTCCGGGGGCGGCCGAACGTCCTGCGCGCGGTCCGCATGGAGCCCGCCGCGGACGCGGTCGCGTCTCCGGAGGACTGTCTCGTGATCGAGACGCAGGTCGATGATTCGACCGCGGAGTGGATCGGCGTCCTGGTCCAGAAGCTGATGGTCGAGGGCGCGCTGGACGTCTTCACCACGCCGGTCCAGATGAAGAAGCAGCGGCCCGGGACGCTGGTCACGGTTCTGTGCGCGCCGGAGCGTCGCGAGGCGATGCTGGACGTCCTCTTCCGCAACTGCACCACGTTCGGGGTCCGCGAGCGGGCCGTGCGGCGGACGGTTCTCGACCGCCGGTGGGAGACCGTCGCCACCGAGTTCGGCCCGGTGCGGCGTTCGGGGTCCGCGAGCGGGCCGTGCGGCGGACGGTTCTCGACCGCCGGTGGGAGACCGTCGCCACCGAGTTCGGCCCGGTGCGGGTGAAGATCGGGATCTGGAGAGGCGAGGACGTCACCCGCGCGCCGGAGATGGACGACTGCATCGCGCGGGCGGCCGAGCGGGGCGTGCCCCCGCGCCGCGTGTACGAGGCCGCCCAGCGCGCCTCGCCATGATCCGGCGGGCTTGTCCCGCGGCCCGCCGTCGTGTTCAATACCCGGACCTTCCCCTCGGGGCGTAGCGCAGTCTGGTAGCGCGACAGCTTTGGGAGCTGTAAGTCGTGGGTTCAAATCCCACCGCCCCGACCATCC
>VGWF01000240.1 GCA_016873715.1 Lentisphaerota bacterium
AAAACGACCGGTCCCGTTGCGCCTCGTGCGGACTGCCCGCCCTTCTCCGGGCATTCCGCGCTGCGCCCGCCGGTGGCGGTCAGTCCCTCGGGGCGGGAACGATCAGCACGGGACGCGGGGAAGCCTTGAGCACCCCGGCGGCGACGCTTCCGGCCAGCAGGTGATGCAGGGCGCCGTGGCCGTGCGAGCCGAGGATGACGAGGTCCGCCCCGTAGTCCGCGGCGGCCTTGAGGATCTTGAGGACGGCGTCGCCCTGGACCATGAGGGAGGTCACCTTCGACCCCTCCTCGCGCATCGCCGTTTCGATCGCGTGCAACTGGCGGTGCTCCTCCCGGTACCCCTGGGCAACCTGCTCCCGCACGGTCAGCGGACCGGCGGCGTAGCCGACGAAGTCCGGTTCGGGCGCGGCCACGTGAACCAGCCGAACCTCGGCATGCAACGCATGGGCGAGATCGCCCGTGACGCGCACGACATCCCCGGTGACCGGGGAGAAGTCAACGGCCGCAAGGATGCGCTTCATGGCTTCATGATGACGCCGCCCGCGCGCTTGGCAAGCCCGAAACCCGTCGCGCCCCCGTTCGTGCCGCCGGACCTCCGGAATCGCCCGCCGCGGGACGCTCAGCCCGCGCCCAGGCTCGGGCCCGTGTTGCTGGTGAGGTGGTTCAGGATCCCCGCCACCGCACCCAGCGGCTTGTTGGCCTGGGTTCGAAGGATGCTGCACGACTCCATCGAGGGCGCCAGCGCGCGGCGGCGGACGCGTTCGATGAGGCGCGGGAGAACGCCCTCCTCGATGTCGAACATCCGCCCGTGCATCAGCACCGCCTCGGGGTTGAAGATGTTGATCACGGTCGCGACGCCGATCGCAAGGTACTCGAGAACGCCCTCGATCAGGCCGTCCGGCTGGATCCGCCCCGCTCGCACCTCGCCGATGATCTCGTCGATCGTCATCGCCCGCCCCTCGCGCGCGGCGACCGCCTCGACCAGCGCCCGGTCGGTCGCGAGGGTCTCGAGGCAGCCGCGGTTGCCGCAGCCGCACGGAAGCCCCTCCGGCCGGACCATCACGTGCCCGATCTCGCCGGCATAGCCGCGCGCGCCCTCGATGAAGCGTCCGCCGCTGTAGACGCCCATGCCGAACCCGGCGCTGACGTCGATCAGGGCGAAGTCGGACAGCCCCTTCGCCGCACCGAACCGCTGGGCCGCAAGACAGAGGGCGTGCTCCTCCTGCACCGCCACCACCTCGACCCCGAGCCGCTCGGCCACGGCGAGCGCCGGGTTCCGCCCGTCCAGAAAGTGCAGGTTCGGGGAGAACGTGACCCGGCCGGTGCGACGGTCGATCAGCCCCGGAATCGTCATGCCCAGCCCCCGGCGGTTCGCCTTCTCCGCCGCTCCCAGCGCCCGGACCTCGCCGCAGACCAGGTCGACGAGCGCGTCGAACGAGCGAGGGGTCGGCCGCACGACGGTCCGCGCCGGATCGATCGCCCCGTCGAGCGAGGCCGCCACGATCGTCACCTCGCGCATGTCGATCACCACGCCGTGCACGCACCCGCGCCTGCGCGCCAGGCGGAACAGCACCCCCGGCCGGCCGCGCGTCGTCACCGGCTTCGGATCGCGCTCGAGCATCCCCTCGCGCACCAGCGAGGCCACCAGCTTCGACATCGTCGGCGCGCTGATGCGCGTCAGGCGCGTGAGGTCGGCCCGCGTGCACGGGCCGACGGATTGCACCGTTTCCAGGACCCGCCGGACGTTCAGTCGCCGGAGCAGGCCCGGCACCGCGTGCGTGCGGCTCCGCTTCATCGAGCCCCGCCCTCCGGCTGCCCGTAGGTGGCGCCGGGCCCGTGCTTCCTGAGGAAGTGGCGGTCCAGCAGCACAGGGTCCAGCGGCCCGGCGTCGCCGCCGATCACGCGGGTCCAGACCGCCATGCGCGCGACGGCCTCCAGCGCGACGGCGTTGTCCACGGCCTGGCGGACCGTCGCCCCCCAGGCGAACGGGCCATGCCCCGGGACGAGCGCCGCCGGCCGCGCCAGCGGGTCGAGGCCGCGCGCCGAAAAGCTCTCGACGATCGCCGCACCGGTGTTGGCCTCGTAGTCGCCGCGGATCTCGGCGGACGTCAGCGCCCGAACGACCGGAACCGGCCCGTGGAAGTGGTCCGCGTGCGTCGTGCCGAGACACGGGATCTCCCGCCCCGCCTGGGCCCACGCCGTCGCAAACGGGGAATGCGTGTGGACCACCCCGAGGACGGACGCGAAATGGCGGTAGAGGTGGAGGTGCGTCGCCGCGTCCGACGACGGCTTCATCGCGCCGCGGACCGGCTTGCCGGTCTCGAGCGAGAGCACCACGATGTCCTCCGGGCGCAGGGCCTCGTAGTCGACGCCGCTCGGCTTGATCGCGAACACGCCGGACGCCCGGTCCGCGCCGCTCGCGTTGCCCCACGTCAGCGTGACGAGCCCTTCGCGCACCAGCGCACGGTTGGCCTCGAAGACCGATTCACGGAGGTCGGCGTAGTCCATGCGTGCCAGTTTGGATTCTCGGCCCTTGGGTGTCGAGGGGGAAGGAGGGGGACGATGAGCGATGAGTGACAGGCGGGGCCTTGCGGCCTCCTCCCGCTCACCGCTCATCGTTCATCACTTCCCGTTTCGCGCCTCGTCGCGGATCGCCAGCAGTTCCTTCATCAGGCCGAACGGGTTTTCCGCGCCCCCCTTTGTCCCGAACAGGTCGTGCAGGCGCCGGTAGAGGCCGTAGAGCCGGCCGTAGACCGCCGCCGCGCCGGGCTCGGGCCGGAAGACGCGGTCGAGGACGCCCGTCATCGCGCGCGCCGCCGCCGCGAAGTCCGCGTGCCCCCCGCGCGCCGCGCCGGCGACGACCGCCCCGGCCATCGCCGAGCCCAGCGCGCAGGTCTGCGCGCTGCGGGAGATCTCGAGCGGACGGTTCAGCACGTCCGCGTAGATCTGCATCACCATCGGATTCTTCACCGAGATGCCGCCGCAGTTGACCACGCGCCGGATCGCGACGCCGTACTCCTCGAACCGCTCGACGATCGCCCGCGCGCCGAAGGCCGTGGCCTCGATCCACGCGCGGTAGAGTTCGGCCGGCGTCGTGTGGAGCGTCAGCCCCAGCACCGCCCCCGTCAGCCGCGGGTCGACCAGGACCGTCCGGTTCCCGTTGTGCCAGTCGAGCGCGAGGAGCCCGCTCTCGCCCGGCCGCAGCGCCTCGGCCCCGCGCGTGAGCGCCTCGTGCGAGCCGGCCTCCGGCCCGCCGGGCTGAAGGCGCTGGACGAACCAGTTGAAGATGTCGCCGCAGGCCGACTGCCCCGCCTCGAGGCCGTGGAAGCCGGGCAGGATCGACTCGGGCACGATGCCGCACAGGCCGGGGATGTCGGGCAGCGTCTGCGCGAGCGGCGCGACGGTCATGTCGCAGGTCGACGTGCCGATGATCTTCACGAGGGTACCCGGCTGGATTCCCGAGCCGACCGCGCCGAGGTGCGCGTCGAACGCGCCCGCCGCCACCGGGATCCCGGCCGGCAGCCCCAGCTTCGCGGCCCATTCCGGCGTGAGCGAGCCGACCGCGTCGGCGACGTCGACCGCCTCCGACGGCAGCGTGCGGCGCACGCGCGCGAGTTCCGGGTCGAGCGCGGCGAGGAACGCCTCGTCCGGATAGCCGCCCCACGATGCATGGAACATCGCCTTGTGCCCGGCCGCGCAGATGCAACGCTTCACCCGCGCGGGCGCGGTCGTGCCCGTGAGGACCGCGGGGATCCAGTCCGCGCACTCGACCCACGTGTGGGCGGCGGCGAAGACGTCCGGCGCGGCGCGGCGGCAGCGGAGCAGCTTCGACCAGTACCATTCCGACGAGTAGGTCCCGCCGCACTTGGCGAGGAACTGCGGGCGCATCGCCGCGGCCTTCGCCGTGATCTCCGCCGCCTCCGCGTGGCCGGTGTGGTCCTTCCACAGCCACGCGAGCGCGGCCGGGTGCCCCGCGAACCGCGGATCGAACGCGAGCGGGGCGCCCGCGGCGTCGACCGGGATCGGCGTGCTGCCCGTCGTGTCCACGCCCAGCCCGATCACGCGGTCCGGCGCGAAGCCCGGCGCCGCGGCCGCCGCCTTCAGCGCGCCGCGCACCGCGGCCTCGAGGCCCTGGAGGTAATCGCGCGGCTGCTGGCGGGCAAGGTCGGGATTCGAGG
>VGWF01000241.1 GCA_016873715.1 Lentisphaerota bacterium
GCGAGGCCGACAGCGGGGATCCCGAATCCACCGTCCGGGCTCGCGGTAGCTCGCCCCTCCAGAAGCGCGCATCCCGCATCCCACGCTGATGGAGGGCCGAGCTACGCGAGGCCGCCGAGGGGGGTCGATGATCGCGCCCGCGGGCTCGCGGTAGCTCGCCCCTCCAGCATCAGGGATGGCGTCACGGCGCGGGTTGGGCCGTGCCGCGCGAAAGGCGCGTCCGCAGGATCCCCGCCTCGTCGAACCAGATCGGGTCGATCGCGACGAACCGCTTCCAGTCCACGCGGTCGTCGACCTTCTGGTGATAGACCATCCACAGGCTCCGGCCGTCGGGCCCCGCAACCACGCAATGGTGGCCCGGGCCGAAGATGCCGTCGCCGCGCTTCGCCATCGGGTTGCCGGGGTGCTTGGTGAACGGGCCGGTCGGCGACGAGGCGGTGGCGAAGCCGATCGCATAGTCGGGGCCGTCGGCGCCGCTGCCGGAGTACATCAGGTGATAGACGGCCCCGCGCTTGACCATGAACGGGCCTTCCGTGACGTGGCCGTGGGCCTTCTCCCACGGCTCCGTCGGACGGATCACCTCGACCGGCTCGCCCTTCTTCGCCCGCGGGTCGGCCATCGGCTGCGCCAGGATGCGGAACCCGCGCGCGAGGTCGACGTAGTACAGGAACAGCCGGCCATCGGTGTCGCGGAACATGTGGGCGTCGATCGCAGGCGTCGCGAGATCGCGGGCATCGCGGAACGGGCCGAGCGGACTGTCCGCCACGGCCACGCCGATCACCTTGGCGCCGAGCCCGCCCCCCCGCTCGCGGTTGACGGTGTAGTAGAGGTAGAACTTCCGGTCCCCCGCGGCGTGGTGAAAGACATCCGGCGCCCAGAGACCGCCCCGCGGGTCGGTGAAACACGAACCCCGGCGTTCCCAGTCCACGAGATTCGTCGACGTGAACACGGGATAGTCCCGTCCCGACAACGTCGGATAGAGGTGGTAGGTCGAGCCCACGCGGATGACGTGCGGGTCCGCCGCGCCCGGCGCATCGAGGACCGGATTGGAGTAGGTCCGGGTGTCCGGAGTCGCCGCCCCGACCGCCATCGACAGGGCGCAGGCGGCGACGAGCGCCGTCCGTGCCGGACCGATTCCCGGCAACGGCCGCGGACACCGGATCCGGCGGGTTCCGTGAGCGCGGAGGCGATCGTCGATGGGCACGTCCGGTCCTTCCGTACGCGGGACGGGCGCGGCACTGGCGGAGAGGGTGGGATTCGAACCCACGGTACCCTTTTGGAGTACACACACTTTCCAGGCGTGCGCCTTAAACCACTCGGCCACCTCTCCGTCCGCACTGGAAAAGCCCGAGGACGCTAGCAGACGGCGCCGGATGCGTCAAACCTGCGGGCGGACGTCCGGATGCAATGAACCGGCGCGCAGGGACGTTGTTTGTGCGTGAGCACTTCCGCGCACAACCGACCGCGATGGCGCGGCGCCATTCCGCTTGCCGTCTGCCTTGCGGGCCTCGCGGGCCTCGCCGAGGCAGGCTCGCCGGAACGGGGCCCGCCCGCGGCGAAAGCGCCGCAGTTCCACCTCTTCGCCTTCGGCAAGGCGATGCCGACGGACCCCTCCCCCCAGCGGCAGCGGGCGTGGGACGCCGTCGAAGGCGTCCGACAACGCATCGAACCGCTCGGCTTCTCGTGTCGCATCTTCTGTGAACCCGGTCGCTCCGGCGGTGCGACCAACGCGTCCGCCGAGCCGCAGGTCACGCGCAAGCGGATCCTCGACGAACTCGACGCGCTGCGCCGGGACCTCGGCTCCAACGACACGGTCGTGATCTACTCGCACACCCACGGCGTGAAGAGCCGCGGCGCGCGCCCCGGCGGACTCCTCCTCGACGTGCCCGACCCCGCGAAGGGACGGCCGGTGCTTCTCGACTGGCGCGAGTACGCCGACCGCCTCCTGCAGCTGCCCGCGCGGACCGTCGTCGTCCTGACGATGGCCTGCCATTCCGGCGGCCTTGTGAAGTGCCTGAACGAGGACGAGGACGCGCGCCGCCTGTGGCAATCCCGCCGGGACCAGGGCCGCGACTTCCTTGTCCTCACGAGCCAGAACGACCACTCCCTGTCCAACCCGCGCCGCATCGACGGCCGGTTCATCAACCCGTTCACGCATGCCCTGATCGAGGCGCTCGGCGGAAAGGCCGACGGCTTCGGCTCCACCAAGCGCGACGGCCGGGTTTCCCTCGGCGAACTCGCCGGCTACGTCCCCGTCGAGACCCGCCGCCACACCGCCCCGGCCGACAAGGCCAACGACCCGGACCCGCAAACGGCCGGCTCCTTCTCCCCGGACAGGATCCTCGGCGTGCCGGGGTCCGGCGGTTGAAGCCCGGAAACCGAGGTCCGACGGATCCGTTCGCCTCTCGGCCTTCCTCCCGGCCTCTGCGGAGGAGAGTTGCGCCAGGGTCCCGCCGATCCCCGCGCCGGCCGGTGGAAAAAATCGGCAACTCCGGGGGACTTCTGGAATAGGATGGATGAATGGCAGAGCCTTGCGAGACCCGGCACGACACGTTTCTGCGGATGTACGTCCGCCAGGAGCCGGCCCTGCGCGCCTTCGTACGTTCCCTGGTGCCGGCCGTGGCGGACGCCAACGACGTGATGCAGGAGGTGGCCGTCGTTCTCTGGCAGAAGTTCGGCGAGTACGCCACCAGCGACGACTTCCGCCGGTGGGCCTTCGGCGTGGCGCGGTTCAAGGTGTTGTCCTGGCAGCGCGACCGGATGCGCGACCGGCACATCTTCGGAACTGACCTGATGGAGCTGCTGGCGACGGAGGCGGAGATTGATGCGGGCCGGTTGGAGCGGCAACGGGAGGCGTTGCGGTTGTGCCTGGATAAGCTGCCGGTGGAGCAGCGGCAGTTGGTGGACGCCGCCTCGCAGAGGGCGAGTTCGCCATGATCAGAGTTTGGAATACTCCGCGCCGGCTCTTTCCAAGCCTTGGCGAATCACGGCACACAAACTTCCAATGCTTGGAACTGACGAACAGATGAAATCGAAAGGAACTAAACAAATGAAACGCTCTCTCACACTCCTCACCGCCCTGCTGCTCGCGCCGCTGGCCGCGCTGCATGCCGGGCGAAACTTGCCGGGAGTTCCAACGTTTGGAAAACTCCGTGCCGACTCTTTCCAAGCCTTGGAAAAACACGGCACACAAACTTCCAATGCTTGGAACTGACGAACAGATGAAAACGAAAGGAACAACAATGAAACACACCCTCATCCTCCTCGCCGCCCTGCTGCTCGCGCCGCCGGCCTCGCTGCACGCGTCGACCTGGTATGTCTCCCCCGGGGGATCCGACACGAACTCAGGGCTCACCGCGGAGTTGCCGCTGCGCAGTATCCGCCACGCGATCGCGCTGTCCACTCGTTCCCTCGGCCCGGGGCCGCTCTCGAAACCTGTGAACATCATCCTGATGGAAGGCATTCACGTTCTGGACGAACCTGTGACTCTCACGCTCACCAACGCGTGGCCCCTTTCGATCAAGGCGGCGCCCGGGGCGAAACCCGTGGTCACGGGAGCCTGTCGGCTGGGCGGTTGGGTCGCGGGTAAGGCGCCCACCACCGGGGCCCCGTGCCTGGTGACCGAACTGCCCGAAGCGCGCAGCGGTGCCTGGTATTTTCGACAACTGTTCGTCAACGGGCGACGGGCGCAGCGGCCGCGATTCCCGCGCGACGGCTACAGCCGCGTGGAGCAACTCATCCCATCCAAGGAGGGCCGCATCCTCTCCACCGCCTACAAGGACCGTTTCGTCTTCCGCGAGGGCGATATCCGGCCCTGGACGAACCAGGGCGACGTGAATGCCATGGTACTGCACTATTGGCAGCACGCCTGGCTCCCGCTCACCAACGTCGATCTGTCGGCACGCACGGCGTATTTCAAGTGGGGCACTGTCATGCCCCTGGTGCATTCCCACCCTTCACACGGTGTGGCGGATTGGATCAAGCAGGAGACTCCGTATCCTCACCAGACCTGGTACCTCGGCGCCTCCTACTGCATGGACAACGTGTTCGAGGAGTTGCGCGAGCCGGGCCAGTGGTACCTCGACCGCCCGACGGGCAAGCTCTACTACATCCCTCTCCCCGGAGAGAGCGCCGCTTTTT
>VGWF01000242.1 GCA_016873715.1 Lentisphaerota bacterium
GCCGTGCAGCGTGCGGAGCTTGCGGGTCACAAGGTCGACGCCGCCCACGGCGCCCTGGTGGGTCGAGACGAGGAACTGATCCATCAGGCTCAAGGCCGACGTTTCATCGGCGATCATGGTCATGCCGGCGTAGTAGCCCGGCACGCGGTCGCCCTCGGCGTGGCTGATGTTCGTCACATAGCCGGTCTTGGGATCGACCTTCCCGATCCCCACGCCCACCTGGCTCACACCGTCGCAGTAGACGCCCAGGGCCGTGGGGTGGAAGGTGTACAGATCGCCGGTCGTCGGATGGAAGCAGGGGGGCGAGGGCGGATTATGCAGGCCCGCGGTGTACATCACGGGGGCGATCCACGGTTCACGGCCATCGTCGAGCCCAAACGTGAACCAGGTCCGGCTTTGGGGGTTCTCGGCGAGATAGCGCCGGACGCCTTCGTTCTCGGCCCGCTCGCGGCGGTCGGTGCGGCGGAGAAAGTACTGGTTCGTCGTGATGCCGGGAAAGACCTTGTCCTCGTCCGGATCGAGCGGCAGCGCGCGCTGAATGCCGCACACCAAACGCAATCCCTCATGAAGCGACATGTGGAACGGGCGCGGCGGATTGGTGCGGACGACGACCTTTCCGGCCCATAGGGTCGGCGCCGCGTCGCGCAGGGAGAGCCCGGCCAGCTTCGGAGATTTCCAGACCAGCCTGCCGGTCGCCGTCAGGCAATAGACGTGCATGTCTTCGGCGGCGAAGACGATCCTCGCATCGCCGTCTGCCGGGGCGGCGGCGATCGAAGCCGGTTTCAGGATCATCGCCCCCGCGCGGAACGTCCAGGCGGCCTTGCCTGTCGCAGCGTCGATGCAATGGAACACGCCGCTTCGATCGCCGAGGTAGATCCGTTCTCCGTCGGTGGCGGGGGAAGTCCAGAAGCCGGCCGCCGCCGTGTAGCGCCAGGCCGGTTTACCGTCCTTGGCCGATAGACAGTAGACCGATCCGTGCTCGAACCCGGAGTCCGCGGCGAAGAAGATCTTTCCCTCCGCGTAGCATGGGGAGTGGCCGATCGGGCCGTCGGCAGCAAACCGCCACGCCGTCGATCCGTCGCGGCAGTCCAGGGCATAGAGGTTCCCGCTGTAGGTGCCCACAAAGCACAAGCCATCGGCGATGATCGCCTCGCACCGCGGGCCGATCATCTCCTCGACGAAGCTCCGGAACCACTTCCGCTCGAGCGGGCCGGCCAGGCGTTGGCTGGTATGGCCGGACCGCACGTTGTCGCGGTGAAGCGTCGGCCAGGTGTCGGATCCATCCGGCTGGCAGCGGGCCCGGATGGACAGCCCAAGGGCGAGAACGGCGGCCATCTCTGCTATCCGGTGTGAATACCGCATGGTGCTACCCTTGAAGTCGTTTGCCCGCGGCCAGCGAGGTGCCGATGAAGGTGACCAGCGCGGAGCGGGCCCGCTTGTGCGCTTTGAGCACTTCCGCCCTGGTTTCGTCCTTCCGGATCGCCGCGATGTCGTTGCCGCCGTCGCCATCGATGTCGCCCGCCTCGCGTTCGCGGGCAAAGAAGGAGCCGTCCGGAATGATCTCCTGCACGGGAAAAGAGGCGCGGGCCGCGCGGGTTGGGAGGAGCGCGAAACCTCTGAATATGCGGCTCATCTCAGCGGCGGATGCAGCACCTTTCATTCCGCGTCGTCGGGGCTCCAGGCGTGTTCCTCGAGTACCGAGCGCGGGATGATGGCGAGAGTCGCCTCGTGAGTTGACTCAAGCACCACGGGCGGCGCCTCGCCAGCCTGCCAGGCCTCGCGCCATCGGGCGGCGCACAGGCACCAGCGGTCGCCGGGCAAGAGGCCCGGGAACTGCCATTCCGGGTGCGGGGTGGAGAGGTCGTTGCCGACTTGGCGCGAGAACGCGAGGAAGCGCTCGGTCGCGATAACGCAGACGGTGTGGACGCCATGGTCATCCGGGCCCGTGTGGCAGAACCCGTCGCGGTAGAATCCGGTGCGGGGTTCATAGCAGCAGGACTTGAGTTCACCGCCGAGTACATTCTTTGCAGGCACGGCCGACTATACCCCAATCCGCTTGATTAAGAATCACTTCTCGGCCGGTACGGGCACGCGCCCGTTGAGGCCGGCCTGAAATCGTCACTCGTGGTGGGCAGGCTGCCGCAATGCTGAGGGAAGGCCAAGGAGTCGGCGAGCACATCGGCTTCTTGCCGGAAGACCGAGTTCGGCTCGATCGCGGGGTGTGGGCGCAGACGGCGGGATGCGTGAAGCGGCGCGACGATCCGGGCGACGTGGTCTTCCCCGTCCGACGGCCACAGGCGGAAGTTGTCGTCGGGTTTCGTCGTCAGCACGATCGACTTCATCCCGCCGCCATTCCGGCCATCGCGGCCGGCATCCCTGCGATCAGGCTCCGGCGTGTCCGCTCGGTTTCCCGGGTTCACCTTCAGGGTGTTTGAAACGTCAGCGAGTACGTCTTTCCGGCCGGTCCCGAGTCGGTCATCAGCGTCCGGCCTTCGCTGAGCACCGTGACCTTCTGCCGGTCGCCGTCGCGCTCGACCACCAGGTCCCACGCGCGCCCGAAGGCGCGAACGTCGCGCAGCGCCATCCGCGGCCATTCCTTGGGCAGCCACGGCGTGCATTCGAAGGCATCCAGGCCGGTCGGCACGATGCCGAACACGCCCTCGGTGAACACGCGCGGGTAGAGCGAGCCCGGGCAGAGCATGTCGATGGCATCTTCGTCCGGATAGGGGCCCCGGGCGCCGAAGATCTGCGCGTTGACCACCCGCCGCGTGAGGTCCAGCGCGTCCTCGGTGCGGCCGGCTTTGAACAGGACCCGCAGGGCGTAGTAGGTCTCGCGCCCCCATTCGGTGGGGCGGGTGGACTCCGCCAGGATGTCGGCGCCCTCCGCGCGTTTGGGCCATAGCTTGTCGGAGACCAGCGCGTCGACGGTGGCCTCCTGTCGATCGGTGATCCCCATCGCCAGGGGCAACAGGATCCACCCGCGCAGGGTGGCGTTCCCGCGGTAGTAGCGGTAGGTCCAGAAGCCCTCCACCTCCGCGCCGAAGAAGGATTCGATGCCCTTGCGCAGGGCCTCGGCGTGGCGGTCGAACGTCGCGGCCGCCGGCTTCCCCAGCGAACGCGCCAGGTGGGCCGCCATCCGGAAGCCCCCGTAGGCCAGCGACGACGTGCTCAGGTTGGCGTCGCCGGTCGGGTAGCGCCCCTCCATTTCGTCGGTCCGCGAAGCCACGATCCCGTCGGCCGTGGTGTGAGCGAGCACGGAAGCGGCGCTCATCTCGATCAGCGGCCACAGTTCCCCGGCCGCGGCCCGGTCGCCTTGAAAGAGCAGGAACTTCGACAGGCCGTAGAGCACCATCGCATCGTCGCCGCGTTCGCGCTGCGTCAGTTTCAGTCCCGGCCCCTCGAACGACCCGGGGAACGGCACGATGCCGTTCTCCCGGCAGTAGTCCTGCCAGACGCGGTACATGCCCATGCTCGCGCGGTTCAACTCCGGGTCGCCGAAGAAGGGGAACAGCGGGCTCGAGTACTCCACCGGGTCGTTCGCCCAGATGCCGGGCGAGTACCGGAGACTGCCGTTGTGGACGATCACGCCCTTGATGGTCTCGATCGGGCATTCCAGCACGTGCAGCTTCTGCAGGGCGAAGGCAAGGTCGAGCAGCGGTTCCGGGGTTTCCAGCCGGCCCGGCCCGCGCCAGGCCGCCTCGGCCAGCGCGCGCCGGGCGGCCCGCTCGGCCGGCACATCGATGGCGGAGTCCCCGTCCGGCGCGTCCTTCGGGCGGGCCTGCACGCAGGTCGCCAGCGATACGACACCGCCCGGTTCCACGGCGGTCGACGCCGGACCCTGGCCGCTCCAGGCCAGCACGGTGTTCTCCGTGACCGCCGCCACCCGGGCGGTCGCCTCGAAATCCACCGTCAGGCGCTTGTCGGCGGCGTTGCGCAGTTGCCACTCCTCCACGACCACCGGATTGCGCTGGGAGCAGTAGACCGTGCGGGTGGCGACGAGGCCCTCGCTGGGGGGGTAGACGACCGTCAGCATCCCGTCGAAGGCCACGGTGGCGGGCGCGTCGCACCGCAAGGGCGG
>VGWF01000243.1 GCA_016873715.1 Lentisphaerota bacterium
ATCCGGCTCAGCCGATGATGGGGGCGCGGCCGGGCGCCCGTCAGTCCGCGATCTCCAGCTTGAGGTCGTCGAGATACACGACGCCGTCGGCGTCGTCCGGGGTGGTGAAGCCGAGCCACGCGATGTCGGCGAACGTCCGGCTGCCGTAGGGAAGCGTGTGGGTCGATTCGCCGTCCGGCCCGCGGACCAGGAGCGTCCACGTTCCATCGCCTCCGCCGCCGAGGGCGAAGCGCATCTCGAATCGCGTCCATCTGTCCGGCGCGAGCGCAGCGATCCTTTTTCCGCCGGCCGTCACGGCCCCATCGCGGGCGATGGCGAGCGACGGCCCCGTGTCCGCCGTCTGCCCGCGGCCGCGGATGTCGACGTTCAGCCGCGCCGGCGAGGCGGCGGGCTGGCGCACCGCGAAGGCGAACGTGATCCGGCCCTTCTTCAGCGCGCGCGGCGCGATGTGGATGTAGGGGTAGAAGGACTTCGCGAGGCCCTTGCGGTCGGTGACCTTGAGGCACCGCGGGCCGCGGGTGCCGGGAACCTCGCTCGTGACGGCAAAGCCGGCGCCCTTGTTCTCCGATTCGCGGAAGACACCGGGCGCGTCGCCGTCCTTCATGACGTTGAAGTCGAGGTCGAAGCCGTTCAGACGCGCGAAGTCGTCCTCCGACCACACGGCGGACGGCGTCCGCGGCGGGTACGCCTTCGCGATGCCGCGCCAGGCCGGATCGCCGTACAGGCCGGCCTTCGCGATCTCCGCGTCGAACGGCACGAAGCCGACCGCCTTGCACGCCGGGGCGTCCGGAGCCAGCGAGAAGTCGAACGCGGCCGGATCGCGGAAGCCGGCGGAGGCGACGACGGAGTTCGAATCCTGCCCGGCGGCCTGCCACTCGGCGAAGGACTTCCCGGCGAACGTCAGCGGCGCGCCGGCGGGGCCCTGGTAGAGGTTCCCGCGGAGGACGGGCGGCTTTGTGCCCGGCTGCCAGGCCGGACCGATGGCGACGCCGTCGCGCGAGACGTAGAGGTTGCCGACGACCTCGACGTGGTTCGAGGGCCAGGTCGCGTCCAGCCCGCCGCGCCCGAAGAACCCGTTGCGCGCGAAGGCGCCGATGTTGTTGCGGACGAGGTTGTCGGTGCCCTTGTTCTGGAAGTAGGCGTGCCATTCGACGTTGTAGACGAGGTTGTTCTCGACGCGCGCGCCACGCGACTGCTCGTCGAGGTAGATGCCCGCGTAGCCGCAGATGTACGGGTAGGCGACGGTGTCGTGGATGAGGTTGTGGTGGATGTGGGTGTCGAGCGGGCCGAACTGGTAGATGCCCGCGGCGTCGGTGTGGTAGCGCAGGCCGAGATGGTGGAGGTGGTTGTAGGCGACGACGGTCCCGTGGGAGTACGTCTCGCCCTTCCAGTTCCATCGCGCGTCGAGGCCGATCGCGTCCCAGTGGGTGTCGAAGATCTCGTTGTGGGTGATGCGCGTGCGCGACGCGAAGCGGTTGACGATGCCGTAGCAGCCATGCCAGGTCGTGCCGAGGCGGTGGATGCAGTTGTTGTCGATCGCGAGCCCCTCGACGGCGCGCGCGGCCTCGCCGGCGGCGCGGACGGCCTCGCCGGCCTTCGGGTCGCCGCGCAGGGTGCCGAGGTCGGTGACGCCCAGCTGCAGCGCGCCGGCGCCGAGGTCGTGGAAGTGGCACTGGCGGACGGTCACATCGCGGCAGCCGTCGGCCAGCTCCAGCGCGTACTCGCCGAGCTGGGCGAACTCGCACCGCTCGAACGAGGCGTGGCGGAGGCCGCGCGCGGCGACGGCGGCGGCGAGGTACATGTGGCCCTGCCGGTAGGCGCCGTTGTGGCGGTCCATGTCGCCGTCGAGATGCCGGAACGCGAGGTCGCGGAACTGGAGATGCTCGAGGATCTTCCCCGCGACCGCGTCGCCGGCGAACTCGATCATGCGCGACCGCATCACCGGCGCGACGACCTCGGCGGTGGTCATGTCCTCGCCGGGCATCGGCAGGTAGTAGAGCACGCCGGTGCGGCGGTTGAGGTACCACTCGCCGGGCTGGTCGAGGGCCTCGAACACGTTGGCGACGTAGTAGCGGAAGTTGCGCTCCCAGAAGTCGACGGGGCGGTTGTGGCCGCTGAAGAAGCGGACGGCGCGGCGGGCGGGGTCGATCTCGCGGATCCGGTGGATCGTCGGCGTCCACGAGCAGAGGAGGACGATGTCGATGTCCGTCGGGTTCGACCACGCGGGGTCGATGTCGCCCGCGAAGTAGCGCAGCGCCTGCCGCGGGTCGCCGCCGGGTTCGCGGCCCTCGGCGCGCAGCACCTTGTCGCCGTAGTTCGGATGTCGGGCGCGGGTGCGCGACTGGCCGTTGACGTAGAGCGAGTGGAAGACCCATGCCCCGTCGCGCGCGCCCGGGACGTCGAGCTGCCAGAAGGGCTTGCCCGGCGTGCGGGTCCACGCGCCGGTCAGCCGCGCGCCGCCGCTGAGGACGGCGCGTTCGCCCGGCGCCGAGGCCCAGGTGACGGGCGCTCCGGCGGAGCCCGAGTCGGCCGGCGTGAAGACGAGCGGCCCGCGGAGTTCGTAGGCGCCGCCGTGGAGGAGGACGGTCACGGGCGCGACGGCGGTCTCCCCGCGCACCATCGCGGCGCGGGCGGCGCGGACGGCCTCCATCGCGCGGGCCGGCGTTGCGAAGGGCCTAGCCTTCGTGCCGGGATTCGCGTCGTCGCCCGCGGGCGCGACGTGGAATGTGTCCGGTTCGGTCGCGCAGCCCGCGGCGAGCAGAGCCACGGCGGCGGCAACGGCCCTCGACGGGCGGACGATGGAGCGGTTCATGGGCCTCCCGTTCAGCACGGCCAACACCCGGCAACCGACGTTCAGGGCTCGGGGGGCGGTTCGGCGGTGGTGGCCGGGACGTCCGCGGGCGGTTCGGGCGGGGGGGACGGCCCGGCCCCGGCGTCCTGGGCCGGCGGGGGCTCGGCGTGCGTGGGCTCCCGGCGGCCGCCACGGCCGCGGGGGATTGAGAGGGCGCCGTCGAAGAACTCGATGACGTGGCCCTTCTCGATCAGCCAGCGGAGGTGGCCGACGAGTTCGGCGGCCGCGGTCTCGTCGGAGACCTTCTCGCCGAGGACATCCGCGGCCATCTGCTCGCGACGGACGCCCGGGTGTTCCGCGAGGTACTGGAGCATGGAGCGGATCGGGGCGATCGCGTGGTCGCCGGCGATGGCCGTCGGCGCGACGGAGGTCGCGAACGTCTGGTTGCCGCCGGCCTTGAAGAAATGCATGCCCATGTGCCGGAGGGCGGGGCGAAGCGCGATCATCATCGTCAGCGGGAAGCGCTGTTCCTTGGTCCACGCGTCGCGCAGCAGGCGGCGGATGGCGGGATCCTCGACGTCGCGCGCGACGGTGGCGGGGATCACGACGCGGTGGGTCTCGCGGATCCTCGCGGGGGCGATCTTCGACTCGAGCAACTGCCGGGCCTCGATCCAGCGCATCGGCGGCGACTCGGGCTCGGCCTTGAGGACGTAGACGCGCCGCTTCGAGAACTCCTGCTTCCACTGCTCGATCGCCGCGGGGTCGTGGACCATCTCGAGCTGGCCGCGGTACTCGTCGACGCTCATCGCCGGGAACAGTTCGGCGTGCGTCTCGGAGAGCGCCGCCGCAAAGCCGTGGTGGTTGGGCGGGCCGAGGAGGCGGCCGCTCTGGCGGCAGCGCGCGACGCAGGTGAAGTTGCCCGCCGGCGGCTCCTCGGCGACCTCGCGCGTCTCGAGGATGGCCTCGGCGTGGCGGCCGAGGAAGTGACGGACGGCGGCGTCGCGGGTGAGGAAGACGGCCTGGCACTCCGCGCACTGGAAGAAGTGCTGCGCGGCGGGGACGGCGTCCGGCGAGGGCGGCCGGGCGCGGTGGAGCTCGATCTTGACGAGGTAGAACTCCGCCTTGCTCAGGAAGATCTCGGCGATCTGGGCCAGCGGGAAGGCGCGGCGGGTTGCATGGACGCGGTGGGCGACGGCGCCGAGGCGCTGCCGCTCGGGAAGGAAGGCGACCTCCGCGGGGATCCTCGGCTCGGGCGGCGCGGGCGGCCA
>VGWF01000244.1 GCA_016873715.1 Lentisphaerota bacterium
TCCGATTCATGGACCTGATCGTGCGGGCGTCTCGGAATCGGCATGGCACCCGGGATCCAGCGAACGGCCGGGCCAGCGGCCCGGCCCTACCACGGATTCCCCGGGAACGATGGGTGAGGCCGGGCCGCTGGCCCGGTCCTTCCACGGATTCCCCGGGAACGATGGGTGGGGCCGGGCCGCTGGCCCGGCCGAACGGAAAGCCCGTGCAAGCGTCGTCATCATTGCACCGACCGGAGATGCGCCCGCATCCGGCGGGATGAGGATTGACCCGGGCCGCCCCGGCGACTAGCGTCGCAGCTTCACGAGCCGTCGCTCCGGGACGGACGCCGCCGCGGGGCCTCCTCCCGCGGAGCCGCGACCGCCGGGCGTCGGATCGTGACTCAGCCGCGGAGGACATGGCCATGACCGGATCCCCTCGTGCCCGGGAGACCTCGCCGTCGACGCGCCTGACGAGGCGCCGGTTCCTCGGCCGCGCGGCGCGCGCCGGCGCCCTGCTGGCCTCGCCGATGATCCTGCCCGCCTCCGTCCTCGGCCGCGGCGGCGCCGTCGCGCCGAGTGAGCGGATCACGCTGGGCGCGATCGGCATCGGCAGCCGCGGGTCGTACGTGCTGGGCTGCTTCCTCGAGGAGGAGGATGTCCGGTTCGTCGCCATCTGCGACGTCAAGGCCGCGCGGCGCGACGCGGTCAAGAAGCTGGCCGACACGCGCTACGGCAACCAGGACTGCGCCACCTATCGTGATCTTCGCGAGCTTCTCGCCCGCCCGGACCTCGACGCCGTGCTCATCGCCACCGGCCCCAACTGGCACGCCCTGGCGTCCATCCTCGCCGCCAAGGCCGGCAAGGATGTCTACTGCGAGAAGCCCTGCTCGAAGACCATCGCCGACAGCCTCGCCCTGGCCGACACCTTCCGCCGCACCGGGCGCGTCTTCCAGGGCGGCATGCAGCGGCGCAGCCTGCCCAACTTCGGGTTTGCCGTCGACCTCGCGCGCCGCGGCGGCCTCGGGAAGCTGCAGACGCTGCACGCCCATCCCGGCGGACTGAAGACGGGCAGCAGCGGCTGGCCCCAGCCGGAGCCGATGCCGGATCGCGAGGAGGGCGACTGGGACCTGTATCTCGGTCCCGCTGCCTGGCGTCCGTTCAACCGCGGCCTCTTCGCCAGCGCATTCGGCTTCGAGAAGGGCGGGGGCATGGTCGGCGGCGGCTGCCTCGAATGGGGTTCCCACTGCATCGATCTCTGCCAGTGGGCCAACAATGCCGACGGCACCGCGCCGGTGTCCTACTGGCCCGAGGGCGGACGGCTTCACGCCCGCTACGCCAACGGCGTGACCCTCGTCGTGCGGAACGACGGCTGGCTCCCGCTCGGCTCCTGCCCGGTCCGGTTCGAGGGCGAAACCGGCTGGATCGAGACCGGCGACAACGGCGACCTCGCCTCCAGCTCCCCGGACCTCGTCCGCGGCAAGCGGCCGAAGATCGCCGGCTATCCCGCCAACCTCCACGTCCGGAACTTCCTCGACTGCGTGAAGACGCGCGGCCAGCCCCGGGCCAACGCCGAAGTCGCCTGCCAGACCCATATCGCCTGCCACGCCGGCAACATCGCGCTCTTCCTCGACCGGAAGCTCGACTACGACCCGGCCCGGAACGAGTTCATCGGCGACGCCGAGGCCAACCGCCTCCGTTCCGAAGCGCTGCGCGAACCCTGGCGAACCTGAGCCGCCCAACCCCACCGGATGAACCCCATGGATCCTGCACTTCGGCTCTCCGCCCTCCTGGCCCTCGCCGCCGGCCTGTCGCCTCACGTCCCGGCCCGCGCGGCCGACGCGGACCGCCAGCAGCCGTTCATCGCCGCGCTGACCTCCGGCGTCCCGTCCGCCGAGAAGGCCATCGCCTGCAAGCGGCTGGCCCTGCTCGGCGACAAGGCCGCCGTGCCGGCCCTCGCGCCGCTTCTCGCCGATCCCGAGCTGGCCTCGTGGGCGCGCATCGCACTCGAGGCGATTCCGGACGCCGAAGCCGCGGCCGCCCTCCGCGCCGCGCTGGGCACGCTGAAGGGAACCCTGCGCGTGGGCGCCATCCATTCGCTGGGCGCGCGCCGCGATGCGGCGTCGGTCGGCGCGCTGACGGCCCTGCTCGCGGATGCCGATCCGGACGCCGCCTCGGCGGCCGCCGTCGCGCTGGGCCGTATCGGCGGTCCCGCCGCCGTCGCGGCCCTGTCGAAGTCCCTCTCCGGTGCCCCTGCGGCCGTGAAGCCGGCCGTCGCCGAAGGCTGTCTCGTCTGCGCGGCCCGGTTCCTGGATGCCGGCGCCTTCGCCGATGCCCTCCGGCTCTACGAGGCCGTGCGCGGCGCCGGCGTTTCCGTTCCGCTGACCCTTGAGGCCACCCGCGGCGTCATCCTCGCGCGGCGCGACGACGGCATCCCGCTGCTCGTCGAGCAGCTGCGCTCGGCCGACAAGGCCTCCTTCCGGATCGGACTGCGCACCGCCCGTGAAGTCGTCGGCGATCGCGTCGCCCGGATGTTGCTGGACGAGCTGTCCCGCGCCGCGCCGGAGCGGAAGCCGCACCTGCTGTATGTCCTGGCCGACCGCGGCGATGCCGCCGCCCAGCCGGTTGCGTTGCAGGCGGCGGGCGCGGGCGACGCGCCGGTTCGCATCGCCGCCATGGCCGTCCTCGAGCGCCTGGGCGACCGCGCCAGTCTGTCCGTGCTGCTGACGGCCGCTGCGGACGCCGACCCCGACGTGGCGGGTGCGGCGCGCACGGCGCTCGCGCGGTGGCCGGGGGCCGACGTGGACGCCGCCCTGCTGGCCGCGCTGCAGGCGCCGGAGCCGGCCGTCCGCCGCACCGCCATCGAGCTGATCGGCCAGCGCCAGGTGGTCGGCGCGATCCCCGCCCTTCTGCGCGTGGCCGGGGAGGCCGACGAGGCCCTCCGCATCGCGGCGATCAAGATCCTCGGCGAGATTGCCGGCCCTCCGGACATTCCGGCGCTCGTCGCGCTTCTGGGGACGACCGGCGACTCCGCGTTGGTCGAAGGCGCCGTGCGTGCGATCGGGGCGCGCTACTCCCGCGTCGCGTCGGGTCAGGTGGTCATCCGCAAGGCGATGTACGGCGCCCTGCCCGGCGGACCGTCCGCCGACGTCACGGCCAAGGTCGCCAAGATGGTGAAGTCCGGGGCGATGACCGTGGATGCGTCCAACGGGAACTTCGGTGATCCCGCCGGCGGCGTCGTGAAGAAGCTGTCCGTCGAGTACACCGTGAACGGCGTGCCCTGCACTCAGACGGTCGTCGAGAACGGGAGCCTCGCGTTCGCCTCGAGCGTGGCGCCGCCCGAGGTGATCGACCCGATCCATGCCGCGTTGGCGGGATCCCAGGCCCCGAAGCGGCTGGCGCTGCTCCGTATCCTGCGCGCGCTCGGCGGCGTCCGGGCGCTGGAGGCTGTGCGGGCGGCGGCGGCCGATGCGGACGCGGGCATCCGGGACGCCAGCCTTCGCATGCTCTGCGACTGGCCGACGGCCGACGCGTTGGACGATCTGGTTCGGCTGGCCCGCGACTCCGGCGACGCCGCGATCCGGACCCTGGCGCTCCGCGGGTCGGTGCGTCTTGCGCAACTCGACGACGTGCCCGCCGCGGGCCGCATTGCCGCGCTCCGTCAGGCCATGTCGCTGGCCGCGGGCGACGAGGATCGCAAGCTCGCGCTCTCCGCCCTCGGCGCCTCCGCCTCCGTCGAGGCGCTCGCGCAGGTCGTCCCTCATCTCGCCAGCGCCGGTCTCAAGGAGGAGGCCGCCCTGGCCGCCGTGTTGATCGCGGAGAAGCTGTCCGCCCCGCGTCCCCCCGAAGTCGCCGCCGCCATGGCCCGCGTGATCGCCGCAACCTCCGACAAGGACCTCGCCAAGCGCGCCCGGACGTTATCGGGTCAGTAGATTTCCTATCAATGCCTGCCGCAAGGGCGACGACCTGTGGGTGCTCCTCTACAACCACCGGCCGGAGCGCGAGACCGACGCGAAGGAGACCGTCCGCTGGCGGTGAGCGACGCCCGGATGTAGGCGGACG
>VGWF01000245.1 GCA_016873715.1 Lentisphaerota bacterium
AAAAGAATCTCCAGCGCCTCCGCGGACGCCGGGCGGGCGCCCAGCCACCCGGCCACGTCGGCGTGGACGTCCTTCGACGCCATGAACCCGACGAATCGCGTCGCAAGATCCGGGTGGCGCGACGTGGCGAGGACGGTCCATCCGTCGATGTAGAGCTCCGCGCCCTCGGCGGGCACGACGAAACGGATCGGGGCGTCCGGGTTCTTCTCGATCAGCGCGCCGGCGTCAGAGGAGTACATCATCGCGGCGTCGACCCGCCCCTCGAGGAGCGCCCGGCCCATCGTACCCATGTCGGAGGTCGCCAGCGCCAGCCGCCCGCCCGCCCGGAGCCCGGCCAGGGCGCGCACGGCCGCCGCGAGCTCCGCGCGGTTCGTCGTCGAGATCGACCGGCCCTGCCACTTCAGCGCGGCGAAGGTCTGTTCGAACGGACAGGCCGTCAACCCGATCCTCGGCGCCGACCCCTCGCGTGGATCGAACACATCGGCCCAGCTCCGCACCGCGGGCCGCCCGGCATCGGTCCGCACCGCCAGCCCGAGCAGGCCGACGAGGTAGGGGAGGAAGTGGCGTTCGCCGTCCTTCAGGCCGTGCCGGGCGAGCTCCGGAGGCATCCCGGCGTCGCCGGGGCGGGCGGCAGGCAACGCGCGGGTCAGCCCGGCGCGCATCATCTGCCTCGCGTCAGCCTGCGGCAGCATGACGACGTCGAAAAACCCGGGCATGTTCATGATCCGGGCGTTCATCTCGACGGTCTCGTCGAACTCGAAGTACTCGATCCGGCAGCCGGCCTCGCGCTGGAAGCGCCGCAGCGAGGGCGACCGGTCCGGGATCGGCGCGTTCGTCGGCGCCTCCCCGTCGAGGTCGATGTAGTCCGACCAGCTGAGGATCCGCAGCACCGGGCGCGCGGCCGCCTCCGCGGCGGCGGGGCACGTGCCCGCACAGACCGCGAGGGCCGTCAAGGTTGCGATCCCGATGAGTCTCATGAAGTCCCGGACGCAGAACGTGCGGGAAGGATAGGCATCCGGGGGACGCATTCAAGCCCGCAGTGGGCCGGTCCGCTCAGAGGGGCGCATCTCCGGTCCTGCGCAGGGTGACGGCCGGGGGCGGGCGCCAACGTAGTCCTCACGCTCCGCGTGAGGACATCTCCGCAATCCGGGTTGTCATCACGCGGAGCGTGATGACTACCCTGCGGGGCCACCACCGATCTTGCGCAGGGAGATGGCCGGAGGGGCGCATCTCCGGTCCTGTGCAGCGATGACGAAGGCGCCCGCACGATCGGGTCGATGAATCGGAGATGCGCCCCGCTCAGAGCGTCGCGCCGCCGTCCAGGCCCTTCCGGGACGGCCAGGCCGTCGCGCGGCCGTCCGCGACCAGCGTCACGCGGTCGGGGAGGACGTGCAGCTCCAGCGCGGCCTGCGCGTTCCGCGCCCGCAGCACCGAGGCCAGGCACAGCGCTTTCTCCAGCCCGTCGCCCCGGCGGTAGTTCCACACCTCGTCCGGCTGGGCGCACCGCGCGCCGTCGTAGATCGACTCGTCCGGCCATTCGCGCAGGCGCGCCTCGATCGCGCCGGCCTCGAGCCCCTCCGCCCCCTTCGCGCACACGGGGCTCCGCTCCATCGCCGACTTCAGGAAGGGCGCCCAATCGGTGCGGGACAGGTCGCGGTAGGCGTAGAACGCCAGGTCCGCGACGGGGTTCGCCGCGCGCTGCGCCTCGAGGGCCGCGATCGCCCCCTCGCGCGTCACGCCGGGGTCGAGGTCGATCGCCGGGCCCGGGACGAACCGCCGCGGCGCGTCGGTCTCCGGCAGGCGCGGCCTGAGGCTGGCGAAGGCGACCATCTCCTCGATGGCCTGCCGGGCCTGGAAGCGATGGCATGGCACCGCCTCGGTCAGGCGCCGGACGGAGTCCTCGTCGGACGGGTCCACCCGGCGCCCGCGGAAGAAGGGCTCGAGGTCGTTGATCACCACGCGGCCGTCGATCGGCGCCGCGAAGAACTCGTCCTCGTCGATCTCCGCCAGCAGTTTCTCGCGCGTCGCGTCGCTGACCTTGTAGGGGCTGCCGTGCTCGTAGTGGTAGACCTTCTCGGCGGCGATGTGGAGGATGCGCCCGTGCCGCTCGTGGCGGATCTGGAAGCACTCCTGCCGGTGCGGCGCGTCGCGAAGGAAGTTCAGGAGGATCTCGAGCGTGATGTCGGTGCGCAGGAACCCGTGCAGGGCGCCGGTCATGCGCGCGTAGGCGGCGGGATCGAGGGTGGCGTCGGGGTAGACGCAGTGGATCCAGCCGGTCCGGTGCGCGACGACGGTCACCTGCTCGTGCCGCAGCGCCCGCTGCGCCTTGCGCGTGAGCTCGGTGCCGTTGAACCACATCGCCTTCGTCACGAGGCGCCGGTTGTTCGTGAGCACGCCGTCGCCGGCGAGGATGAAGTTCTGCGAGTGGAGCGGGGTGCCCATCAGGAAGATGTCGTCGAGCGGGATGCCGCACACGACGAAGAGCGCGGCCGCGTAGAGCGTCGAGAGGGAGACGCACTCGCCGGCGCCCGTCCGGTAGCCGTCCTTGAAGCGGAAGGCGTCCATCGCCTCGACCGTCTCCGTCTTCCAGTACGGGATGACCTCGCGCCCGTACTTGTCGAGGCCGAAGTGCCGGCGGATGTCCATGTCGAAGTAGTACCGGTCGCCCTCGTAGCCGAAGAGCGCGTTGCTGCGGGAGATCGTCGCCTCGTCCATGAACGGCCGGAACCGGGCGATCTCGCGCTGCTGCGTGGTCAGGCCCCACGTGTCGAGGTCGAGGTTGAACTCGTAGTGGTCCATCACGAACTGCTTGAGCCGGAGGATCCGGCGGTAGGGGCTGAGCCGGTCGAGGTTCGCGAACCACGGGTCGGCGCGCCATTCCCAGACCTTCGGCGACAGGATGTTCGCGAGGACCAGGGCGTAGAGCAGCTCCGGGAAGACGAAGATCTCCATGTCCGACAGCGTGCTGGCGGAGGAGTACTTCTCCAACTGCCCCTCGGGGACCGCGGGATGCTTCCGGTTCATCACGGCCGGCCGGCCCGCGCTCCCGGGCGCGGTCCGGAACGGCCCCAACCTACACCGGATCCGCCCCCGGCTTCAACGTCCGGACGCCCGCCGTACCCCCCCCCAATCCGGCCCCGGCGCCTCCAACGGCCTTTACAGCGGGCCAAGGATCGGGTTTTCTAGGCGGCGTTCCGCCCCACGCGGGACACCGAACACGCCATGGACGACGATCGCTCCAGCCCGCCGAAAGAGGACCTGGTCCTCGATCTCAACTTCGTGCCGACCTGGGCGCGCAAGGCGCCGACCGAGCACCCCTACGCCTCGTTCGACGGCCCCGGCACGGGCGACCGCGACCGCGGCCGCGGCGGGCGCCGCTGGGACTCCGACGACCGCGACGGGCGCGGCGGCCCGCGTCGCGAACGCGGCGGCGGGCGCGACGACCGTTTCCGCCGGCGCGGCCCCGAGGCCCCCCGCGGCGAGTTCCGCGTGCCGCACTCCGGCGCCCCGGCCACCGCCCCCGCCGCGGCCCCCGCCCCGGCGGCCCCGCGGCCGGCCGGCCCCGATCCGCGCGACCGCGGCGGCCCGCGCCGCTGGCCGCCCGCGCCGCCCGAGCCGAGGATCCCCGCGGAGGTCGCCTTCCTTCCCGAGCGGCAGCGCCTCGGCGCCGTCGCCCACCGCGTCCACGCAACCCGCCGCGCCTTCCCGCTGGCCCAGATCGCCGAGATCTTCCTGAGCAAGGCGGAGTTCTACCTCGTCAAGATCGAGCTCCACCGCGCCCGGCCGCCCTCGCCGGACGCCGTCCCGGCCGCGCAGCACTTCTTCCAGTGCGCGGAGTGCCAGGCCGTCTTCCTCACCCGCGATGCCGCCGTCCGTCACTTCCTCGGCCGCCACGCCGAGGCCATCCTCGAGACGCGCGAGGTCGCCGAGGAGCCGCCGGCGGGCAACTTCACCTGCGTCGCGCGCCCC
>VGWF01000246.1 GCA_016873715.1 Lentisphaerota bacterium
ATCGAAACCTACGGCCCCGGCCGCGACGGCGCGGAAGTGATCTAGTGACTGTGCAAGGACTCGGCCACACCTGGCCCGGCGGCAAGAGCCTGCTGCCGGAGTTCATGGTCGGTAAACGCTCCGACAAGCTCAAGGCCACGGATGCCATCTGGGAGTTCTTCGAAAGACATCCGCTGCAGGAGCGAAGGTGATGCGAGGGTCGTGGGGCGGCTGACAACCGGTTGCAGCGGACGGTCCGCCGCGCGGCCCGCCGATGAACCGGAGCGTTGAGCCCAAGGATGATGACGGAATGAAACGGATATGCGTGAACTGCGGATCAAGTCCGGGTTACGACCCCTGTTACATGGGTATGGCCCGGCGACTTGGGGCGGCTCTGGCAGAGCGGCGGTACGAGCTGATCTACGGCGGTGCGGACGTGGGGTTGATGGGTGAAGTTGCCGACACCGTCATGAAAGCCGGCGGGGTTGTGCGTGGCATCATCCCCGCATCGTTTGCCGACAAGGTATCGCATCGAGGTATCACGGAATTGCGGGTCGTGCGCTCCATGCACGAGCGCAAGAAGATGATGTTCGACCTTTCGGATGCCTTCATCGCCCTGCCGGGCGGATATGGAACGCTGGAGGAGGTTGCGGAGGTTCTGACCTGGGCACAACTTGGACTTCACGCGAAGCCATGCGGCCTGATCAACGTGGAAAGGTACTTCGATCCGTTGCTTCTGTTTCTGGACAATGCCGTGGCCAGGGGGTTCATGAAGACACAGCATCGCCAGATGCTCCTCGTTGCAGAGGACCCCGTTGAGCTGTTGGACCGGATGGCGACCTATGAAGCTCCGACGGTCGGGAAATGGGTGGACCTCGAGACCAGGGCGCAACCGACGCCTGCGGGCGACGTCGCGGCCCGCGCCGCGCCAGGGGAGTGACGTTCGACGATGCGGAAGGACATGAAGAGGCTGAGAGCGCGGTGCCTCCCCGAGTTTCCCTGCAACCGTGGGTGGGGCGTCCTCGGGTAGCGAGGCGCGGGGCGCGGTTCCGAGCCTGGGCAGCGGCGACGGGGAGGCTCGCGCGCCATCCGTCCGGCCGGGCGTTTCGGAACTTGAATCTTGGAACTTGAAACTTGAAACTCCGTCCCGGCCGCGCGGTGCGGCCGGCGCGGGGGCGTGATCGCATGCGGATCGGGCTGTTCGGCGGGAGCTTCAACCCGGTGCACGTCGGGCACCTGGTGGTGGCGCAGGACGCGGCGGAGGCGTTCGGGCTCGACCGCGTCGTGTTCCTCCCGTGCGGCCATCCGCCGCACAAGCCGGCGGACGCCCTGGCGCCGGGCGAGCACCGCGCCGCGATGATCGAGGCGGCGATCGAGGGCGACCCGCGATTCGCGATCAGCCGTTGCGAGCTGGAGCGGCCGGGGGTGACGTTCACGATCGACACGGTTCGCGCGCTGCGCGCCGCGCAGCCGGACGATTCGTTCCACTTCCTGATCGGCGCGGACACGCTTCCGGAGCTTCACTCGTGGAAGGACATCGGGGCGCTGCTCGGCCTGTGCGAGTTCCTGACGCTGGTCCGTCCGGGCTTCGACCCGGCGCGCATGGACCCGGTCGCGCTGGGCCTGCCGGAGCCCTGGCCGGCGCGGTTGCTCGCCCGGACGGCGCGCGTCCACGAGGTGGGGGTTTCGTCGAGCGACATCCGCATGCGCCTTGCCGAGGGTCTCGCCATCCGCTACCTTGTCCCCGATTGTGTCGAGCGGTACATCAGCGAGCACCACCTCTATGGCGTCTGACTACGAAGCTCTCGCGCGTGCGGCCCGTGCCGCCGCCGAGTCGAAGAAGGGCATCGACCCCGTGATCCTGGACGTCCGCGGCGTCTCGGGCGTCACGGATTTCTACGTCCTCGTCACCGGCACCAGCGGTCCGCACCTCAAGGCGCTCGACGCCGTGATCAGCCAGGAGCTCAAGGGCACCGGCCGCGCCGCGCACCGTTCGACGGGGGCGCCGGACAGCGGCTGGATCGTGCGCGATTTCCTCGGGGTGGTGGTCCACCTGATGACCGCGGAGATGCGGCAGTACTACGCGATCGAGGAGTTGTGGGGCGACGCGCCGCGCGTTGCGTAACGGGTTCGGACGCCCGGGCACGGCCGGGAACGACGGGGGATTCCATGGTCTACCAGATGGTCGCGGTTCCGGCGGGCGGCGCGAAGATCACGATGGGCGGCGACGGACGGCTGAACGTCCCGGACAACCCGATCCTCCCGTTCATCGAGGGCGACGGCATCGGCCGCGACATCACGCGCGCCGCGATGCACGTCTGGAACGCCGCGATCGAGAAGGCCTACGGCGGCCGCCGGAAGGCGTGCTGGATGGAGGTCTACGCCGGCGAGAAGGCGGTCCAGGTCTACGGCAGCGGCGTCTGGCTGCCGCCGGAGACGCTCGACGCATGCCGCCAGTTCCTCGTCTCGATCAAGGGTCCCCTGACGACGCCGGTCGGCGGCGGCATCCGCAGCCTCAACGTCGCGCTGCGCCAGGAACTCGACCTCTACGTCTGCCTCCGTCCCGTGCGCTGGTTCGAGGGCGTGCCGTCGCCGGTGAAGCGGCCGGACCTGACGGACATGGTCATCTTCCGCGAGAACTCCGAGGACATCTACGCCGGCATCGAGTGGGCGGCCGGCACGCCCGAGGTGCGCAAGGTCGTCGAGTTCCTGCAGAAGGAAATGGGCGTGAAGAAGATCCGGTTCCCGGCGACCGCGGGCATCGGCATCAAGCCGGTGTCGCAGGAGGGGACCGACCGGCTCGTGCGCGCCGCGATCCGCTACGCGATCGCGCAGGGGCGCCCGTCCGTGACGCTCGTCCACAAGGGCAACATCATGAAGTACACCGAGGGCGCGTTCCGCGACTGGGGCTACGCCCTCGCCGCGCGCGAGTTCGGTGCGACGCCGATCGACGGCGGCCCGTGGATGCGGATCCGGGCCGACGGGCGCGAGGTGGTCGTGAAGGACTGCATCGCCGACGCGTTCCTGCAGCAGATCCTGACGCGGCCGGCCGAGTACTCGGTCATCGCGACGCTGAACCTCAACGGCGACTACGTCTCCGACGCGCTCGCGGCCTGCGTGGGCGGCATCGGCATCGCGCCGGGCGCGAACATCAATTACGACACCGGGCACGCCTGCTTCGAGGCGACGCACGGCACCGCGCCGAAGTACGCCGACCAGGACAAGGTCAACCCGGGCTCGCTCATCCTCTCCGGCGAGATGATGCTCCGGCACATGGGCTGGACCGAGGCGGCGGACCTGATCATCCGCGGCGTGGAGCGGGCCATCGCGGCGAAGACCGTCACCTACGATTTCGAGCGCCTGATGCAGGGCGCGACGCTGGTCTCGTGCTCGGGCTTCGGCCGGGCGATCGTCGAGAACATGTAGAGGGTGTCAGATGCCGGGTTCCAGGTGTCAGGAAGGACGGCGGTGGGAACTCCGGGTCCCGTCGCGGCCGGTCCCTCCTGCGCCCGAGCGTCACCTTCCCTTGCCGGTGCGGCGCGCGC
Organism: Lentisphaerota bacterium; assembly: GCA_016873715.1. Classification (GTDB taxonomy): domain Bacteria; phylum Verrucomicrobiota; class Kiritimatiellia; order PWTM01; family PWTM01; genus VGWF01. The sequence continues at coordinate 3,525 of VGWF01000246.1, forward strand.
CCTGCCTCTCCATCTTCCTCCTGACCCCTGGCCCTTGACACTCTACCCCTGACACCTCCCGTGCCTCCACGCACTCCAGAGTCCAAGATCCTCACGCGAGAGGCGATGACCGCCGAGCGGGCGCGCCTGAAGGCCGCGGGCGTGCCGCTGGTCTTCACGAACGGCGCGTTCGACATCCTCCACGCGGGCCACGCAACCTACCCC
>VGWF01000247.1 GCA_016873715.1 Lentisphaerota bacterium
TCTCCAGGCGAGCGGCGCGAACCTGCCCGTGCTGCGCCCCGTGGACCGCAAGGGGCTGCACCCCGACGAGGTCACGATCGCCGAGGCGCTGAAGCCGGCGGGCTACGCGACCGGGATCTTCGGCAAGTGGCATCTCGGCGACCAGCCGCCGTTCCTGCCGACGCGGCAGGGCTTCGACGAGTTCTTCGGCATCCCGTACAGCGACGACATGACCCGCACCGCGACGGCGCCCGACCTGCCGCTGATGCGCGGCGAGACCGCGATCGAGGCGCCGGCCGACCGCGACCTGCTCGCGCGGCGCTGCACGGAGGAGGCGGTCGCCTTCATCGGCCGCCATGCCGCCCGCCCGTTCTTCCTCTACCTGCCGCACCCGATGCCCGGCTCGACCGCGCGCCCGTTCGCGAGCCCCGCGTTCCGGGGGAGGAGCCGCAACGGGCCGTACGGCGACAGCGTCGAGGAACTCGACTGGGCCACCGGCGAAATCCTCGGCGCACTGGAGCGGCACCACGTCGCGTCGAACACGCTGGTCGTGTGGACCTCCGACAACGGCGCCGTGCGCCGCGACCCGCCGCAGGGAAGTTGCGCGCCGTACCGGGGCTTCGGCTACGACACCTCCGAGGGCGCGATGCGCGTGCCGTGCCTGGTGCGCTGGCCCGGGCGCGTCCCGGCCGGCCGCGTGTGCGACGAAGTGTGCACGACGATGGACCTGCTGCCGACCTTCGCGGCGCTGGCCGGCGCGCCGCTGCCGAAGCGGCCGATCGACGGACACGACCTCCGCGCGCTGATCCTCGGCGAGGCGGGCGCGCGGTCGCCGTGGGACGACGAGGGCTTCGGCTACTACCGCATGGAGCAGTTGCAGGCCATCCGCGCGGGCCCGTGGAAGCTGTACCTGCCGCTCGCGGCGAAGTACGTTTCGCTCAACCGCAAGACGGCGCCCGCGCCGCTGGAGCTGTACGACGTCGTCCGCGACGCGGGCGAGGAGCGCGAGATTTCGGCGGCGCATCCGGACGTGGTGCGGCGGCTGACGGCGCTGGCCGAGCGCATCCGCGGCGAGATCGGCGACGTGGACCGGCCCGGCCGCGGACAGCGCGAGGCCGGGCGGGTGGAGGACCCGAAACCGATCGCGATGGAGCCGGAGGCCGGTCCGCGGGAGGGGCAGTCAGGAGCGCCTGCCCCAGGGAGATCGGAACCATGAGACTCTGGATTGTGGCGGTCGCGATCGGCGCGGTCGCGGGCGCGCGGGCGGCGGAACTGTGGATCGGCGCGGCGACCGCGGACATCACGCCGCCGGTCCCGGCGCCGCTCACCGGCGGCAAGTCGGTCCGCATCGCCCGGCAGGTGGGCACGCCGCTGACGGCGACGGCGCTGGCGATCGAGGCGCGCGAAGGCGGGCGTCCGGCCGGGCAGGCCATCCTCGTCTCGTGCGACCTGTGCGTGATCCGCAAGGGCATCCAGGAGGGCTTCCGCAAGCACCTCGAGGGGCGGTTGCCGGGCTTCGACACGAGGAACCTGTTCCTGGCCGCAACGCACACGCACAGCGCTCCGGTGATCCAGCAGGACCGGTACGAGGCCTACGGCGACGCGATCCAGCCGAAGGACTACGTGCCGCTGCTGTACGACCGCATGGCGGAGGCGGTCGCGGCGGCGTGGTCCAACCGCGCGCCGGGCGCGGTCGCCTGGGGGCTCGGGCGCGCCGTCGCGGGCGAGAACCGCCGCGCGGTCTTCGCCGACGGCCGGGCGGTCATGTACGGCAACGCGGCCGCGCCGGACTTCCGCGGGGCCGAGGGCGGCGCCGACTCCGCCGTCGACGTGCTCTGCTTCTACGACCGCAAGCGGAAGCTGAAGGCGGCGGCGATTGCGCTGGCCGCCCCCGCGCAGGCCGGCGGGTCGGGCATCAACGCCGATTACTGGCATCCGGTGCGCGAACGGATCCGCGCGAAACACGGCACGAACGTCTGCGTCCTAGGTTTCTGCGCGCCGGCCGGCGACCTGGTGCCCAAACCGCTCGTCCGCGCGAAGGCCGAGGCGCGGATGGAGAAGATGCGCGGGCTGTCGCACGCGGAGGAGATCGGACGGCGCGTCGCCGACGCCTTCGACGACGTGGCCGGGGTCATCGCCGCCGACCTCCGGACGGATGTGCCCTTCGCCCACGCCGTGCGCGACGTCGCGCTGCCGGCGCGGCGCGTCACGGACGACGAGGCCGAGGCCGCGCGCAAGGTCGTCGCCGCGATCGACGCCAAGGCAAAGCTCGCGCCGACCGACTGGTGGGTGCGCAACTTCAACCGGCTCGTCGTGGCGCGCCATGAACGCCAGAAGGCGGGCGATGGCACGCACGCGATCGAGATGCACGTGCTGCGGATCGGCGACGTCGCGATCGCGACGAATCCGTTCGAGCTGTTCCTGAACTACGGCGAGCAGATCGTCGGCCGCAGCCCGGCCGGCCAGACGATGCTGATCCAGCTGGCCGCCGCGACGGACGAGCACTACTACGTGCCGACGTCCCGCGCCCTCGCCGGGGGCGGCTACAGCGCCGAGCCCACGCACAACCTCGTCGGCCCCGAGGGCGCGCAGGCGCTGGTCGAGCGGACCGTCGAGGCCATCGGGGAACTGTGGCGGCCGGTGGGGGAGACGCGGCCATGAAGCGCAACGCGACGCGGTGTGCGGCGGCGGTCCTCGCGCTGGCCTCGGCCTGCGCGCAGGCGGCGGAACTGCGGGTCGGCGCGGCGACGGCGGACCTCACGCCCGACCGCCCGGTGGCGCTGGACGGCCAGTTCGGGACGCGCGTGTCGAAGGGCATCGACACCCCGCTGACGGCCTCCGCGGTGGCGATCGAGGCGTACGGGGGCGGGGCCGCGTCGGACCGCGCCGTGCTGGTGTCGCTCGACCTCGTGTCGGTCCGTCCGCCGCTGGTGCAGGCGATCCGGGACCGCGTGCGTGCGCGGCTGCCGGACGTCGATCCGGCGGGGGTGGTGCTGACCGCGACGCACACGCACACGGCGCCGGTGACGGAGGAGGGGAAGTACGCGATCCCGACCAACGGCGTGATGCAGCCGGCGGAGTGCGTCGCCTTCCTCGCGGACCGGGTCGCGGACCTCGTGGTCGACGCATGGACGCAGCGCGCGCCGGCCGCGGTGAGCTGGGCGTTCGGCCACGCGGCGGTCGGGTACAACCGCCGGGCCGTCTACGCCGACGGGACCGCGAAGATGTACGGGGCCGTGAACGTGCCGGAGTTCCGGGGCCTCGAGGGTGCGGCCGACCCGGCGCTGCAGGCGCTGTTCTTCTGGTCCCGCGACGGCGCCCGCCCGCTGGCGGCGTGCCTCCACGTGCCGTGCCCCGCGCAGGAGGTGGAGGGCCTCTCGCGGGTCAACGCCGACTACTGGCACGAGGTCCGCCGGCAGTTCCGCGCGGCGGTGTCCAACGACCTGCCGGTCCTCGGCTGGCCCGGCGCGGCGGGGGACGTGTCGCCCCACCGGATGCTGCGCAAGGCGGCCGAGGACCGGATGCTGAAGTGCTGCCGCCGGAGCGAGCGAACATGCTCCGCGGCTGGGTGCATTCCGGGTTCAACGTCCACCGCAGCCGGCGCGTACTCCCCGACCAGCGCGGGGACTTGGAGCGCCTGGCCCAGTACATCATCAG
>VGWF01000248.1 GCA_016873715.1 Lentisphaerota bacterium
GCCAGTCCGTTCCGTAGGGCAGGAACGGGTGCCGCTCCCCGACCTCGGCCAGCGCGTCGCGGACGCGGACCATCCAGGCCGCCAGGGAGGAGTCCTCCGGCACGCCGAGGGCCGCGAGGCCCCGGACGATCCCGCCGACCTCGCGCTCGAGCGGGAAAGCGGTGAGCCCGCTCAGGACCATGCCGGCGATGAAGACCGCCAGCCAGATCCGGATGGAGCGCACGTCGTTGCGGGTCGAATCGCTCACGCGCAGGGTCACCCTCGAAACTGTCGAGGAAAACGGTATACTATCCGAGGTCCGAACCGATGAGAAGAGTCGCTCCGGCTGTCCTGGTGCTGGTCGCCCTTGCCTGCGTCATCCTGTGGCAGCGGCGGCCGGTCCCGGTCATTGCATCCCCGCAGGATGCCGGATTGGCGGACGCGATCCGCTCGACGCCCCGCTTCGCCTTCCCCGCGGCCGGCGGTCACCGCCTCCGCACCGGCCCCGGAACCGCGGTCGCCCCCGTCGCCGCTGAGGGCGCACCCGCACAGCCCCCCGCCGCTGTGGGCACACCCGCGCAGCCCCCCGCCGCTGAAGGTGCACCGGCGTCGCCCCCCGCCGCTGTGGGCGCACCCGCACAGCCCCCCGCCGCCCTTGCGGCGGCGGAGGCGCAGATCGACGCCGCATGGCTGGACCGCGAACGGACGCGGTTCCTTCGCCCCCGCCCCGCCGCGCGGAACGACGTCGCGCCGCGGAACCGCCTCCTCCTCGCGAACCGCACCGCCGCTCCGGCGGTCGACGGCCCCTCCGCGCCGGATCCCGCCACCCTCCCCTCGCCGCGCGGCACCCTTCCCTTCGTCGTGCAGGTCGACGGCGCCGACCTCCCCGCCCGCCGCGCCGAACTCGAGGCGGCCGGCGCCGCCGTGCGCGGCTACATCCCGAACCGCGCGTGGCTCGTCGAGGCCGGCGATGAGGCGCGGGCCGCGATCGCCGCCCTGCCGTCCGTGCTCGCGATGGAGCCGTACCAGCCGTCCGACCGCGTCCAGCCCTTCGTCGCGCATCTGGCCGCCACGCGGTCCGCGAAGGACCACGTCCTTCTTTCGATCCAGACCTTCGCCCCGGACGACGCCGCCGGCCTGGCGGAAACGATCCGCGCGTCGGGCGGCTCGGTGGAGTCCGCCGTCGCCGGCCGCCGCTGGGGCACGGTCCGCGCCTCGGTCCCGCTCGGCCTCGTGGCCTCGCTCTCCCGCCGCGGCGACGTGCAGTGGATCGGCGAGCGCGTCCGTCCCCGCCTCTACAACGATCTCGCCGCCGCCGTGCCGCACCTGAACGCGACGAACACCTGGGGCCTGTGGGGCCTCACCGGGGCGGGGCAGGTCGCCGGCCACGCCGACACGGGCCTCGACAACGGAACGACGAACGACATCCACCCCGACTTCCGGAACCGCATCGTCGCGGCGTTTGCGCGCGCGCGTACGAACGACTGGTCCGACCCCGACGGCCACGGCACGCACACCGCCGGATCGATCGCCGGCGACGGCTCGATGAGCGGCGGGCGCTACCGCGGCATCGCCCACGGCGCGTCGATCGCGCACCAGTCCGTCGCGCGGGCCGACGGCGGCCTCACCGGCCTCGGCGACGACCTCAACGAGCTGTTCGGCCAGACCTACGCCGTCGGCGCGCGCATCCACTCCGACAGCTGGGGCTCCGACGTGTCCGGCGAGTACACCGACGACAGCCGGCAGGCGGACGAGTTCGCCTGGGACCACCCCGACCACCTCGCCGTCTTCGCCTCCGGCAACGCGGGCCTCGACGACGACGAGGACGGCGTGATCGACGCCGGCTCCGTCGGCTCCCCGGCGACCGCGAAGAACGTGCTCGCCGTCGGCGCGACCGAGAACGACCGCCCGCCGGGCAGCGGCGGCTACTCGTCGTACAAGTACGGCACGGGCTCGTGGGAGCCGGACTACCCCGTCAACCCGATCCATGACGACTGGGTCTCGTGGAGCGCGACGACGAACCCCTACGCGCAGGGCATGGCCGCGTTCTCCGCCCGCGGCCCGGCGGCGGACGGCCGCATCAAGCCCGACGTCACCGCGCCGGGCACCGACATCCTCTCCTGCCGCTCCCGCGTGGCCGCCGCGACGGGCTGGGGCGTCGCGCCCGAGAGCACAAACTACATGTTCAACGGCGGGACGAGCATGGCCACCCCGCTGGCCGCCGGCGCCGCGCTGCTGATGCGGCAGTACGCCGCCGGCCGCGCCGGCCTCACGAACCCGAGCGCCGCCCTCGTCAAGGCGATGCTCGTCGGCGGCGCGCGGTCGCTTGCGCCGGGGCAGTACGGGACCGGCGCCGCGCAGGAGATCCCCTTCGCCAGCCCCAACGCGGTCGAGGGCTGGGGGCAGATCGACATCGGCGGCACGCTCTTCCCCACCGGCCGCATCGTGCGGCTGCTCGACGGCGTCGCGCCGGCCGCCGGCGCCACGAACACGATCGCCGTGACGGTCGTCGAGGGCGGCCGCCCGCTCGACGTCGCGCTTGCCTGGATCGACTTCCCCGGCACCGCGGGCGCCGGCGCCGCGCTGGTGAACGACTTCGACGTGGAGGTGGTCGACGCCACCGGCGCGGTCTGGTTCGCCAACGGCGGCGGCGCCCCCGACCGCACCAACACCGTCGAGACCGTGCGCCTCCCGCAGGCGATGGCCGGCGCCTACGCGGTGCGCATCCTCGGCGCCTCCGTCCCCGAGACCGGCGCCGTGGCCGCCGTCTACCTCCGCGGCGCGCTCGACGGCGCCCCGCTCCTCCACCACGTTCCGCTGCCGCGACAGCCGGGCGGCGCGGGCGATTTCGCGATCGATGCCGCGATCCAGGCGGTCGGCCCGCTGACCAACGGCGAGGCGCGGCTCCACTGGAGCACCAACCATCCGCCCGCGCCGTGGAACGTCACCAACCTCGCGTGGCTTGGCGGCGCGGCCTACCGCGCGTGGATCCCGGACCAGTCGCCGGGGACGACGGTGCGCTACTACCTGCAGCTCGACCCGCCCCCGCACGACGTCCGTTCGCCGACCCTCGCGCCCGACGCCTTCCACGCCTTCGACGTCAGCGACCGCGTGAGCCTCACCGTCACCGGCGAGGCCTTCGCGGCGGCGCTCGTCTCGCCGGTTCACGGCACGCACGCGGGCGCGTCCGGCTCCGTGATGCGCGCAACCGCGCCGCCGGTCTACGCGGTGTCGAACGGCGTGCGCATGGTCTGCCTCGGCTGGACCGGCACCGGCAGCGTCCCGCCGACCGGCACGACCTTCACGGTCGAGTTCACGTGGGAGGCCGACAGCACGCTGACGTGGCTCTGGGCGGAGGAGGTCGGGCTGTCCCAGTCGTCCGAACCCCCGGGCGCGATCGACACGACGACCTGGCACACGCGCGGCGCGTCCGCCTCGACCGAGACGACCTGGGCCCTCGCGTGGGCGGGGAACGAGCCCTACGCCTTCGCGCAGTGGAGCGTCGACGGCGCGCGCTGGCCCGACGCCACCTCCCCCTCGCCGAACCCGGCGACGGGCATCGTCATGGCCGGCCCCCGCTCCGCCGTCGCGC
>VGWF01000249.1 GCA_016873715.1 Lentisphaerota bacterium
AGTCGAGCCCCTTCGCGATCATCTGCGTGCCCAGCAGGATGTCGATCCGGCCGGTGCGGAACTCGCCGAGCACGCGCCGGTAGTCGTCCTTCTTCGTCATCGTGTCCGAATCCATCCGGGCGATGCGCGCCTTCGGGAACAGCTTCCGGAGAATCTCCTCCACCCGCTCCGTGCCGACGCCCGAGTGACGGATGTCCGGGTCGCCGCAGCCCGGCGCCGGGCACCGGGCGGGCACCGCGCCGGTCGCGCCGCACAGGTGGCAGACGATCCGGTCCATCTGCTTGTGCAGCACCATGGCGACGCTGCAGTGCTCGCAGCGCACCACGAACCCGCACGACGGACACACGAGGCTCGACGCGAAGCCGCGGCGGTTGAGGAAGAGGATCGACTGCTCCGCGCGCGCCAGGCGGTCCTTCAACGCCTGGACCAGCTCGCGCGAGAAGACGTTCGCGCGCCCCTCGCGCGAGGCTTCGGCGCGCATGTCGACGATCCGCATCGTCGGCATGTCGCGGTGGTCGACGCGGTGCGGCATGCGGACCATCGCGTACTTCCCCGTCTTCGCGTTGTGCCACGACTCCAGCGACGGCGTCGCCGAACCCAGGACGACCGCGCAGCGCTCGAGCCGGCCGCGCATCACCGCCGCGTCGCGGGCGTGGTAGCGCGGGACCTCCTCCTGCTTGTAGGTCGGCTCGTGCTCCTCGTCCACGACGATCAGACCGAGGTCCGCGACGGGCGCAAACAGCGCGGACCGCGCGCCCACGACGATGCGCGCCCTGCCCGAATGCACGCGGTGCCACTCGTCGTGCCGCTCGCCGTCGGACAAGTGGCTGTGAAGGACCGCGATCGTGTCGCCGAACCGCGCGCGGAAGCGGTCGACCGTCTGCGGCGTCAGCGAAATCTCCGGCACCAGCACGATGGCGCCCCTTCCCTTGGCCATCGCGTGGGCGATCGCCTGCAGGTAGACCTCGGTCTTCCCGCTTCCGGTCACGCCGTAGAGCACGGTGACCGGGGGCGCGCCGGTGTCCATCGCGCGGCGGATCGCGTCCAGCGCCTCCGCCTGCTGCGGCATCAACGGCAGGGGTTCGGTCCGGAGCAGGTCGCGCCCGGCCTCGGGATCGCGGCGGCGCTCGGCGGACTCCGTGCGGACAACCCCCTTCTTCTCCATGCCCCGCACCGCCGCCGACGCGCCGGGCACCTCCGACTCGAGACGGGCCAGCCATTCCCCGCCGCCCGCCGCCCGGAGCGCCGCGAGGACGGCCACCTGCCTCGCCGCGCGGCGCACGAGGATGTCCGCCTCCGCGTCCGGCATCGCCGTGCGCTCGACGCGCAGACGGCCGAGGTGCGACGCGCCGCGCCTGCGGACGGCAGCGGGAAGAACCGTGTGGACGGCGGTTTCGATCGGAGCGACGTAGTAGTCCGAAATCCAGCGGGCCAGTTCCATCACCCGGTCCCGGATCAGCGCCTGCTTGCCCGCGATCGCCGCGATGGACTTGAGATCCGTCCGGTCCGAGTGATCGGTCACGTCGACGATGTAGCCCTGCCGCTCGCTCTTTCCGAACGGAACCGTCACGGGGGTGCCCGGCACCGCCTCCGCCGCCAGCTCCGGCGGCACGAGGTAGTCGAACACGCGGTCGAGCGCGAGGCGGACCACCACCCTGGCGATCTTCGGCATGGCCCCAGCATACGGGTTCGCGGCCGGCCGGGGAAGAGGGGCGGAGGAGCGGCGGAGGCGGGCGATGATCGATGAGTGCGGGGGGACGAGTCAGGCGGGAGGACCGCGGAAGGAAGAGCCCGGAATCCCGCGAATCGGTATGGCGCCGCAGGGTGTGGCGGGGTACCGTTCCGCCCCGTGACGCCTGCCCTGAACGGCCATACGACCGAGGAGTTGATCGCGCTGCTCGCGCCCCTGGGCGTCAAGCCGGGGCTGGCCCGGCGGATCCAGATGGCGGCGGTGCGGCGCGGGGCGCTGCCGGACCCGGCGCCGGACATCTCGCCGCGCACGATGGCCCGGGTGCGCGAGGCGACGGCGATCCCGCGCCTGCAAAGGGTCGGCCGCGCGGTCTCGCCGGCCGACGGGTTCGCAAAGTACGCCTTCCGGGGGGCCGGACCGGATGTTTTCGAGACCGTCCTCATCCCCCTGCTCCACCGGCCGGAGGATCCCAAGTCCATCGTGTGCGTGAGTTCGCAGGCCGGCTGTGCCCTGGGCTGCGTGTTCTGCGCGACGGGCCGGATGGGCTTCCGCAGGAACCTGGAGGCCTGGGAGATCGTCGACCAGGTCGTCCACGTCGCGGCCGATTCGCCCCACCGGATCGGCGGCGTCGTCTTCATGGGCATGGGCGAGCCGATGCTCAACCTCGACGCCGTCCTGCGCGCCGCCCGGATCCTGTCCGAACCCTGCGGTCTCGCGGTCTCCGGCAAATCGATCACGATCTGCACGGCCGGCATCGTTCCGGGGATCCGGCGGATCGCGGCGGAGGGCTCCCCCTACCGGCTGGTCGTCTCGCTGAACCATGCCGACCCGGCGCGACGGCGCGCGCTGATGCCCGTCGAAGGCGCCCACCCGACCGCGGAGCTGATGACCGCCCTGCGCGAGTATCACGCCGCGACCGGGCGCCGCATCACACTCGCGTGGACGATGATCGACGGGGAGAACGTCGCGGACGAGGACGCGCGGCGGCTGGGCGAGCTGGTGCGGGGCCTTCCGGTCAAGATCGACCTCATCGACGTCAACGATCCGTCCGGGAGGTTCCGTCCGCCCGACCGCACCGGGCTCGACGCCTTCCGCGACGCCCTGCGCCGGCACGTCGGCGCGCCCGTCGCGCGGCGCTACAGCGGCGGGGCCGACATCCGCGCCGCGTGCGGGATGCTGGCGGGGGACCCGGATCCGGATCGGGGCGGCTGACGTTCCCGACGGCGGCTACCGGCCATCAGTGCCGTGCATCGACACCGTCGCGGGCGGGCGGTACCACAGCGACTCCCAGTAGCGCCGGTCCGTCTCGTACGGGTTGACCGCAGCCCCCTCCGGGAGATCCGCGGGCAGGACCCCGTAGCGCTTCATTTCGCGCACGTAGGGCATCGGCGGCCGGAAGCCGGGCATGTCGAACCGGCCGATCTTCTCGAGGCCCGCCCGGCCCGCCTCGCACATGGCGAGCAGCTTCCGGTAGTCGGGATCGTTCGTGTCGGCGAAGAGGGTGACCGGTTCCTTCGTGGACGGGTTCCTGCAGAGGCCCCAGCCCCCGCCGGAGGCGGCCAGCGGCGCGAGCAGCAGGATGGACTTCTCCGGACGCGACAGGTTGAAGACGATGTGGCGGCTCGTGTTTTTGCGCGGGTCGTTCCAGTCCGGCCGCCAGAACGAGAGACCGCGCTCGTCGGAGAGATTCATCGGGAGCACGCGCGCCGGGTCCTTGTGGCACTCGACACAGCGCCGCTGAAGCACCTCGGCCCCTTCCTTGGTCGCACTCCATTCCACGTCGGTGTTGACGGGCCGGTTCTCGGCGGGG
>VGWF01000250.1 GCA_016873715.1 Lentisphaerota bacterium
GCTCGAGGCCTTCCTCAAAGCCGTTGCCGAACGCTACGCCAAGCACCCGCGCTTCGCCTACATCGACATCCGCTGCATCGATCACGTCTACGGCGAGGGCCAGCTTCAGCGCGCGTCCACCAAGGCCAAGATCGATGACCTCGAGAAGAACTACGGCTACAGCCCCGAACGCTACGAAGCCTACATGCGCGCCCTGTTCGATCTCTACGCCCGAGTGTTTCCCGGCCAGGAAGCCAAGTGCGTGATTCAAACGATGGGGCCTTACATGGCGGGGCCGCCCGGACGCTATGATGCCGCCAGCGAACGCGCCTGGCTCTACGGTTTCAGCAAGGGCTTCGGCGGTCGCGACGGCCTCGTCGAGTCCTGGATGCAGTATCTCAACCTCGGCAACGGCTGCTCCGTCGACCCCGTCACGCGTCACTTGGTCGCCGAAGAGGAGTGGCATCCGGTCCTCAAGGCCTGGGACACCCGCGGCCAGGGCCCCGTCTGGCTGACGGAGAACGAGGAGTGGGGCGCGGACAGCGACCGCGGCCCCAAGGAGAATGAAGCCACCGGTTGGTTTGTCAGCAACCTCCGCGCCCTCCAGATGCGGCGGAACTGGATCGGCCTCTCCATCCAGACCGTCTGGCGCGATGTGCCGATGAGCCGCTATTTCCAGCTCTCCCTCGGCAAGACCCGCGCCGCCTCGCCCGATGCCTGGTGCTGGCTGCGCGAATCCGGCGCCTTCGGTCAGTGGTTTCAGTATCCGGATGAGAAGAAGACCCTCGGCACCGGCCGCATGGGCCCCACGAACGGCTGGCTTGCCCAGCATTTCGGCTATCCGCGCGAATACGAGTACATCAACTCCGAACGCGGTGCCGGAAAGGTCATCAACTTCGAGCGGTGGCTCATGCAGTTCGACACTGCGCCCGACGGCATGACCCGGCCCGCCCTCCGCACGCACACATCCCAGAAGGCCTGGGACCGCAAGGACCGCTCGCCCGACAAGCTGTGGGGCCAGAGCCACGGCGGCGCCACCGGCGATGCCGAATACTGGGCCCGCCGCACCGACCACGCCACCGGCCAAGATGCCATCTACTTAAAGGCCGACCCGAAATGGTTCCAATCCCACGCCGGCCCAGCGCGGCTGTTCGTCACCTACCAGGATACGCATGCGAGTTCGTGGCGGGTGGAGTACCAGGACCAGTCCGGCGCCCGGCAGCACTCGCCGACCATCACCACCGCCGATTCCGGAGAACTCCGTACGGTTACCTTCGAGCTTCCCTCACTCGCGGCAAGAGGCGGATTCGCCGGCAGCAACGATTTCCGCCTCGTCCGGCTCTCCGGCGGCGACCTCGTTGTGCAACTCGTCCGCCTGGCGAAATGGGATGCTACGGCACCGAAGTCGCTGTCGAATGCCCAAACAACGGCGCCGCACCAACCAGCGGAAGATGACTGGTGGCTGCCGGATTGGGTCAAACCGGTGCCTAACAGCGGCATCTATGGCGCCCAGAACGCGCCGCAGGGATTCGTGGATGTGGAGCATGTGGTGCTGCCGTGGGGGGAGATCGAGCCGCGCGAGGGCGTCTATGACTGGTCGCTCCTGACCGTTGCTCTCTCCAAAGGGCGTCCCGTTTGGGTGCGCTTCTTTGCCTCGGACGTCAGCCACTGTCCCGAATGGCTGGCGCGGAAATACCCGGACCTGAAGCGCCATCGCTATCGCTGGCCGGATGGCGGCTACGACGACATCACCGGATACATCCATGGGCAGACCACCGTGCGCAGCGCCGGCGATTTCTACGAGGTTTGGGATCCGCGCTTCGAGGCTGAGTTCCGGCGTTTTCTGGACGCCTTCGCGCAGGCCGGTTTCGGGCGCGACCCCCGCATCCGCTTCGCCTATTTCCCGCACGCATTCCGCTGGAACGAGTATTCGTTGAAATGGGTTCCGGAAATGGCCAAAGCCGGCTTCACACCGGAGCAATACGTCGCGTGGTTCAAACGCACCCTGGCCGACTATGTCGCGGCATTCGGTGGCGATGCGGGACGGATCGTCTATACCGGCACGGGGAATCGCGAGTGGATCGAGTGGACGGGCGACGATGCCAGCTTCAAGCGCTGGGACACGACGGTCAATTTGCCGGATGGCGGCAATGTTCTTTCGCAAGCCTGCCTGAACCTGGGCGCCGGTGTGCGTGACGGATTCACCGAGGCATTCAATCGCTTCTCCTGGCGCCCGGATTGGGGGTTGGATCTGGTGACAGAGGGCGGCTACCGGTATTCGGTGATCAACGAGAGCCATCCGCTCATCAGCGCCGATCGGCGGTTCTTCGGCACGGAGAACGAGGACCTCGACTACCTCTGGCCGAATGTGAAACACTATCACTGGCTGAAGCTCTCCACCTTGAACATGCTCCGCCTGCGGATGAATTGGCTGTTCCTCGGAGATTACCGCGTGGCGCCCGACCTTCTGCAGTACATGCGCCGGACGATGGGCCGCAAGGTCCATGAATCACCGGACGCATGGGTCGCCCTGCGGCAATACCGCGATCCCTACCTGGTGGACGACCAGCGCGGCGATGGCACGGAGAACATCCGCAACTTCGAACGCTGGCTCTATCAGCGGGATCTTGCGCCGGATGGTCGCACCGTGGCCGTGGAGCGCATCGAGCCGCCGGAGAAGTTCCGCCAACTGAACGGCGGCAGTTGGGAGGCGCTGCGCACCGATCACAGGAACGGCTCCGACCGCATCTACTTCAACGTGGATGACCGGTTCCTCAAGGGCGGGCAGAACCGGGTTCTGGTCAAGGTCACCTACCTGGACAACCATCGGGGCCCGTGGCAGCTCGAATACGATGCCGGGGAGAAGGCCCCGCACAAACCCGCCAAACCGGTGGTGGGTATCGGGGATGGGAAATGGAGAACCGTCACCGTCGAACTGGAAGACGCCGCCTTTGAGAACCGCCAGCACGGCTGGGCCGATTTCCGGCTGCGTAACGATGGCCATAGCGACCTCACCGTCCGGTTCGTGCGTCTGATCAAGCCTGAGCCGCCAGCCCATGCGGCGCGCGAAGGCGGCGGGTAGCGAGGCCTTCCCGGTGTCGTGGCGGGGCGGGGCGAACGTCAGCGGCAGGGCGTTTGAGCAGGCGATCCTGCCCGTCGCGGCCGAGCAGGAGTTCAAGGTGGCGGTGTGCAGCGGGCTGGCCCGGTTTCATCACGACGCAAAACCCTTGCGAGTCCAATGGCCGGCGTGCTAAAGCGCGTCCAGGTCAGCCCGGTCTGTCTGCGGGCGGAAGGTCGACCGGTCGGCTATCTGTAGCAGGTGCCGTTGACGCCGCCGGCCTACCCGCCACCCGAATGAGAGGAGACGCATGAGAACC
>VGWF01000251.1 GCA_016873715.1 Lentisphaerota bacterium
AGCTGGCAGACTGGCAAAGTGGAGTCACCCAGGCATCCACGCAGGCCTTGCCTTCGTGGGCCTTGATGGTGGGCTTGAGGTGCCCGGTTGAAGGCCGCGACGCAGCCACGCAAGGCGCCTGGCTCCAGCACCGGCAACAACCGGCCCGCCGCAGCGGCAGGCCGGGGCCCGGCCCCGTCGCCCTCGGGCGTGATCACCTGCACCGGGCCGAACAGCCCCGACCTCATCAGTGGCGGCATGTTGGTGTAGACCGGCCGGGTCGGGCCGCGCGGAACACGGCCGTAGCTGCTGTCGGAGGTCGGATCGGTCTGGATCCGGTCGAGGTTGCTGCGCGTGAAACGGTTGGTCTCGGGCAGCAGCGAATCGGCGTTCAACCGGTTGGCCCAGAGATTGGCGACGCGAATCTCCAGCTGATTCACGCCGGCACGGGCGGACCCGGAGATCTCGATCCGGTAGGGCGGCAGCCACGACAGACCCAGCGGCCTTCCGTTGAGCGTGACCTCGGCGATTTCGGCAAGGTCGCCCAGCTGCAGGAACAGCCGGTCTTTGTTCGCCAGCGATTCCGGCAACTCGAACGACTTCCGGTAGGTGGCGATGCCCGAGAAGGACCGGATGCCTTCATCGGCGGACTCGGTCCAGCTTTGCAGCTTCCCGAAGCTCGCCGCGCGCGGCGCGCCCCAGCCCTCGGGGAACTCGACCTGCCACGGCCCGTCCAGAGTCAAGGGTTCGGGCGCCGCCGCGGCCTTGAAGGTATCGCGGGCGAGCGAATCGAGATCATCGCCACCTCCGCCCTTGCGAAACACGACAAACACCGACCCGAGGGGGCCCAACTCCACGGGCAGCTCGGTGTAATCTCCGGCGAGGGCTTTCCAGCCGCGGCAAACGCTGCGGCGGCCCGAATCGGGCCACCAGAACTCGGGCGTCTGCCCGCTGGCCTCCGCCGCGACCCGGAAACGGCAGGTCAGGGCCTGCGGCTGCCGGGTCTTGTTGCGGATGAAATAGAACTCGTCATCGGCGGTCTTGCGACGGACGAAATCCAGCGGACCGAGGTCCGGTTCGCCGCGCCCCGCAATCTCGAAATCCGGGCCGACGCCGATTTCCCGCAGCGCCTTGGTGCGATCGCGGGTGATCACAAACCTGCCGCGGCCCATCGACCGGACTTGAGCCGCTGCCCCGCCCGGCTCGTCCACGCCCCAGAGCGCTTCGCTGATCTGTCTCACCTGCTGGTTCTCCGCCTCGGAGCTGCGCAGCCCCGGGGCGCGCGTCGGCCGCTGGTGGCCGATCACCGTTGCCCCGTCGGCCACGAGCGCGCGGATCTTCGCGATGACTTCGGACGGAATATGATCCTGCTCCGGCAGCACCAGCGCGGCGTAGCTCATCCCGTCCGGCAGCACGATCCGGTCGCTCTCCACGCGCATGCGCTGGAGAATCACGTCCGAGGAACAGATGTCGAAATCGTTCTGCGGCGCGAGGCCGTCCAATAGCGGCCTGGTCTCCACATTGCACAGCGGCGGGAAGAAGTTCGGCGCCTGGTCGCCGTAGAAATAGCAGACATCCGCCACAGCCCAGCCTTGCCGGAGCATGTAGGAGCAGCGGGCGAGGTAGTCCATGAACCCGCGCACCATCGGCCACCAGGTCGCGCGCGGGTTGATGTCCGTTCCGGCATGATAGGCCCAGCCGGGCAGCCCAGCCTCGGGCGGCGAACTGGCCAGGGTGTGCCCCGAGAAGCAGTTCAGACCCTCGCAAAGGGCGCGATCGGCCAGCGCCTTGTGATTCAGCGGCCCGTCGACCCAGCGTCGCCAGGTGGTGAAGGACTCCGCATCCACCAGCCGCTTGTCGTAGACATGCGCCGCGGCCGCGATCTCCTTGACCAGGAAGATCCCGCGATGCCGGATCCAGAACTCGCCGCGCGGAATGTCCACCACGCCGAGCGCCTTAATGCCGTCCACCGGATTGGAATCCCAGATCGGCGGCCCCGGCCCGCCGGATTCGGCGATGAGCTGCACGCCATAGGAGTGAAGGACCTCGCGACCCGTGGCGTAGTGCGACGCGATCAACCGGTCGCTCACGAACTTCCGCCAATCGTAGAGAAACCGCTCCTGGGCGTCCTGATCGGCCAGTTTCCAGCCGGCCAGCAGGGGCAGGAAGCGGACCACCGGGTAGCCGGCGTGGCGCTCGAACGCCCCGGCCATCGCTTCCGTCCAGGGCGTGAAGCCGTCGAGCTCCATGCTGTCGAACTCCATCGCCTTGAAGCAGGTCCCTGCGAACGAATCGCGGCCCAGCTCCTTGAGAATCGTGCGGGCGATGTGGTGCAGGTGAAACTCGGTGGCGCGCGGGTCGAAGAAGTCGATCATGGGACCGCCGGAACGCGGACTCGGCACGATCAACTGCTGCCCGTGATTCGAACAGACGAAGCGCAGGATGGCCCAGTCCCCCGCCGGCGCCTCCCAACGCAACGTGCCGTCGGCGCCGACGCGTCTCGTCAGGTCAACGACCTCATCGGCGCGGGCGATGAGGTTCGACTTGCTGTTCGGCACGGCCAGCACGGCCACCTCGCGAAGGTAGACCGGGCGGCCTGCCGCATCCCGGGGACAACTCTTCGGCAACGCCGGCAAGGGCAGCGCCTCGTGGAACGTGGCGGGCCCGTTGATGTTGGTGACGGACGAATAGAGCCCCTTGCCGGCGTACTCCGGCGTGATCCAACTGCCGCCCGCATTCCACCCGCTCGATGCAACCAAGCCGAGTTCCAGCCCGAGCCGGTCGGCCTCGCGAATCGCGTGGACAATCAACCGCGTGGATTCCGGCCCTAGAAACTCAGGCCCGGCGGGCACGCGCTTGTCCGGATCCGCATGCGCGGCCACATCCCAGATCTCGCCGCCCCGCATCCCGCCCTGTTTCATCGCCTCCAGGTCGCGGGTGATCTGTTCCGCGGTGATCGAACCATTGAGCCAGGCCCAGAAACAGCCGGGCCGGGTCTGGAGCGGCGGTTCGGCGAACAAGGCGGGCGAGAGCCGGTCGTCCGCCCGGCTGCCGCCGGCGCCTCCCGGAGACGGCGCGGACGGGCCCGAAAGCGCAGCGTAAACCGGCGCGAGCCACGCCGCCAGCAGCAGCGCGCAGAGTCGCGGGTCGGGATATCGTTCGCGCATCATGTGCCTTCCTCCGCTTGGTCGCCGGGTTTCGAGGACGTGAAGCATTCGCCTTTCCGGAGGAGCACGGGCGTCATGGCGGCGGCGATTCATGGCTCCGCCTGATCACGCTTCGGCTTCACCTCGTATTCCGCCTTTAGCCGCTTGAGGACCTCGGTCACCAGGTCCTTCCGTTCGCGGTGTTCGAAGGCTTCGGCGAAGGGATCGC
>VGWF01000252.1 GCA_016873715.1 Lentisphaerota bacterium
ATGACCGACTTCATGGCGCGCATCCGTGCGATGCTGGACCGCGTCGGAGGCGGGCGCGGACGGAGGCTTCCGCTCTGCGTGCGCGTGCCGGAGACGCCGGCGAAGTGCCTCGCGACGGGCCTCGACATCGCCGCGTGGGACGCGCGCGGGCTCGTCGACATGGTCAACGTCTCGTCGTTCTACATCCACACGATGGAACTGGACCTCGAGGGGTTCCGCGCCGCGGCGCCGCGGGCGCGCATCTACGGCGAGATGAACTACGTGACGTCGCAGAACTCGAAGGTGAGCAAGTTCGCGCGGCGGTACACGCCGGTGGAGGTCTACCGCGCGGCGGCGCTCAACTTCCTGTCGCGCGGCGCGGACGGCGTGAGCCTCTTCAACTACGACTACGTGCCGGAGGCGCAGCGCGTGCCGATGGCGGCGGGGCTTCGGCGCATCACCGACACGGCCTTCCTGCGCGACTGCTCGAAGGCCTACGTCGTGACGCCCGGTTTCGGAAGCCTGCCGGGGACGAACGCGGCGTCGGTGGAGGTGGTGATCCCGGACGACACCTCCCGCGTCGCGTTCGAGAAGGGGGTGCTGCGGGGGGAGACGCGGACCGGCTGCGCCGGGGTCGAGATCGGGGCGACGCTCAACGGAACGCCCCTGGCGGTCTGCGACCGCGCGGAGACGGAACTGTTTCCGCCGCTGGCCCGGAACGAGGGGTATCCGACGCGGGCGACGCTTCGCTTCTTCGAGGTGCCGCCGTCCCTGCTGGTGCCCGGCCGCAACCGGATCGGACTGACCGCCGGGAAGGGGGCGAAGTTGCCGTTCCTGTTCGTCTCGCTCGAACTGGGCCTGTTCCGGCGCTGAGGATCCCGCCGCATCGTGCGGCCGCTCGCGTCGGCGGGGCGCGGGACGCGGGCAGGGTCACGGGTGCCCGGAGGAACCCGCCCCGCCGATCGCCCGGGGTGCGGCGCCGCCGTGGATCCGTTCCGGGTTGAGATCGAGGAAGGCATCGCGCCAAGGGTAAAGGCGCAGGAGCGAGTCGTCGCGGCAGCCGAGGATGCAGAAGGCCGCGAACAGGGCCTCCACGGTGGCGAGGCCGTCATCCGGGTCGGAGCCGGTCTTCGAGCGGCGCGGGTAGGCGGTGCGCCAGCCGGCGGGGATCGCGCGGGCCTCGACGGGGCCGATCGCGCGGCGCATGACCGGCGCATGGCGCCAGTTGGCGTCGAGGAGGAGAAGGGGGCGGCCCGCGTCGGCCGCGGTCAGCGGCGGCGCCCCGGGCGCGAGCAGGAGATGCCGGGACAGGTCGGGCGCCGCGGCGAGCGGGTACGCGAGAAACCGGAGCCCCGGCGTTCCGCGGAGGGGCTGGATCGTGCACTTGGCGCGGTTCTCGCCGCGCCGGACGATGATCAGGGCGTTGGGTCGCACGAGGGGGGAGCGTAGGCGGTTCCCCGCGCCGCGCAAGGTTTTCCGGTCCCGTCGCGGCGGCCGCGCTTGTGTCGGGACCGCGCAGGCCTCACGCTGGGGTTCATGAGAACTCTTGCGTTCGCCGCCGTCCCGCTCGCTCTCCTCGCGGCTTCGTGTCGTCCCGCGATGGCCCAGTCCCCCGCGGCCCTGCCGTCCGGACGGGCGACGGGCGGCCGCGTCGCCGTCTACGATCCGCAGGTGCCCGAGGAACTCCGCGTGCGCGGCGGCCTGCCGAACGTCGTTGCGAAGGCGAAGGCGGGCGGGCCGGTGCGCGTGGCCTATCTCGGCGGCAGCATCACAGCGGCGAACGGCTGGCGGCCGAAGACCCTCGCGTGGTTCCGGGCGCGGTATCCGGAGGCGGAGTGGATCGAGATCAACGCGGCGATCTCCGGCACGGGATCGGACTACGGCGCCTGCCGCATCGCGGGGGACGTGCTCGGGCAGAGTCCGGACCTCGTCTTCATGGAGCACCGCGTCAACGGCGGCGGCGGGTACGAGGCGAAGTCCGTCGAGGGCATCGTGCGGCAGATCCGCCGGCACGACCCGCGGACCGACATCTGCCTGGTCTACACGCTGTCGCAGGGGATGCTGAAGGACCTGCAGGCGGGCCGGGCCGCCTGGTTCACGCCGGTCATGGAGACGGTGGCCAACGCCTACGGCATCCCGTCGATCGATCTCGGCGTCGAGGTGGCGCGGCGCGAGAAGGCCGGGGACCTGGTCTTCAAGGCGGATGCGCCGGTGGCCGGGCGGATGGTCT
The DNA here is from genome assembly GCA_016873715.1 of Lentisphaerota bacterium. Classification (GTDB taxonomy): domain Bacteria; phylum Verrucomicrobiota; class Kiritimatiellia; order PWTM01; family PWTM01; genus VGWF01. Next base: position 2,210 of record VGWF01000252.1, read on the forward strand.
TCTCGGCCGACGGCGTGCATCCGGGCGACGAGGGCCACGGCCTGTATCGCGACATCATCGCGCGCTCGATGGTGACGATGGAGGGCGATGGCGTCGCGGGCGATCACCCGGTGCCCCCGCCGCTGGAGGCGCGGTGCTGGGAGGAGGCCACGCTGCTCCCGGTCGACCGCGTCGCGCGGAGCGGGGGATGGACGCCGGTCGACGCGGGGAGCGATGCGGTCTACCGCGACGACTTCGGGCGCACCCACGCGATGCTGCGGGGCGCCGTGAAATGCGCGCGGGCCGGCGAGAGCCTCACGGTGCGGTGGCACGGGACGACGATCGGGTTCAGCGACATCCCGCAGGGCGGCGGGATGGAGGTCGAGGTGGCCATCGACGGCGCGGCGCCCGTCGTGATCCGGCGTCCGCAGACCGAGGCGCGTCGCCGCTACGCGCGGTTCTTCTACCTGCCCGAGCAGGCGCCCGGCGACCACACGGTGGTGCTGCGGGTGCGCACGCTGCCCGACGGCCTCAGCTTCTACGCGGGCCAGGTGCTCGTCGCCGGCCGTCCGCTTCCGTAGGCCCCGGGCCGGCGCGCGCGGGGCGTTTTCACAACGGGCTGGCGGATCGGCCCGTTCTGTCTCAGAATACCGCGATGGATCCGGTACCGGCCGGCAGCAGCCTGGCGGCGGCGGGGGGCGGGGGGACGGGGAACGTCCCGCCGCCCCGAGCCGCGATGCCCGGCCACCGCCGCGCCCTTCGTTCCCTCGCCTGGTGCATCGGGTTTGCGACGGCCGGCGCCCCCGCGGTCGCCGCCCCGGACTGGGCGATGGCGATGGCATCCGCGAGGGATGTCGGGCAGTCGATGAACTGGCACGGGCGCGCGCCGTCGTCGGCGGCGCGGATGATGGCGGATCTCGGCGACCGGTTTCCCGTCGAGGCCGACTGGCTGCTCCAGGACGCCGGTCCGGAGGCCGCGGGATGGTTCGATGCCCGCGCCGACGTGGCGTTCGAACTCCGGCTCGCGGCCCGGGCGCGGGCCGACGTGTCGGCGCTTCTCTTCTCCGCGGCGCCCGGCGACCCGCGGTGGCTCGAGGCCTATGCCGCCGCGGCCGCCGCGCGGCGCGAAGCCCC
>VGWF01000253.1 GCA_016873715.1 Lentisphaerota bacterium
GGATCCCGCCCCGCCTGCGGCGTTGCCGAAGGGGGCGCGGACACGAGTCCAGCGCCCCCTTCGTCGCCTTGCATCCGGGGCGGTCTGCCGCGTTCCCGGCCGGGCCCCTCGCGGGCTCGGGGCCACCCGGTGCGCGCCGCGGCATCGCCTTCGCCTTGATTCAAGGATCGTTCGGCTGGGATCTCCCTTTCCCGGCGATGGAAGGGGAATCCTGAGGATCCCGCGCACACGGCCCGGTTTCGACAGGAACAAGATGCGTCTGCCCTGGTTGTGGTATGCTCGAACGCGTCGGGGCCGGACGGCCCGGCCCGGCGCGAGGGACCCGGATCATGAACGCTTCGAGGATTGCGTGGGGTGTGGCGGTGGCGATGGGCGCGGCGGTGTCGGTCCAGGCCGCCGGCGACGCATAGCGGACGGACTTCGACGCGGCGAAGGAGGCTGCGGCGAAGGCGGGCCGCCATCTGCTGGTCGACTTCAGCGGGTCGGACTGGTGCGGCTGGTGCATCCGGCTCGACGACGAGGTGTTCAGCAAGCCGGAGTTCGTCGCGGGCGCGACGAACGACTTCGTGCTCTGCATCCTCGACTTCCCCCAGAAGCCCGAGAACCGCGCGAAGATCCCCGAGGCGGTGCAGAAGCGGAACCAGGAGCTGATGAAGCAGCACGGCGTCCGCGGGTTTCCGACGGTCCTTCTCTTCGACGACAAGGGGGCGTTGTACAGCCGCACGGGCTACCGCGAGGGAGGCCCGGCGCCCTACCTGGCGCACCTGGCCGACCTCAAGAAGGGGAAGGTGATCGGCGACGAGCTCTTCGCGAAGGCCCGCCAGCCGGGCCTGGCCGGCGCGGACAAGGCCCGCGCGCTCGACGCCGCCCTGGCCGCGGTGCCGGAGTCTATGCTGGCCGACCACGTGGCGGACATGGAGGAGGTCGTCCGCATCGACGCCGACGGCGCGATGGGCCTGAAGGCGAAGCACCTCAAGCGGCTGTTGCTCGAGAAGGCCCGCGTCGCCCGGCGCGCGCGCGACATGGCCGGCGCCATCAAGCTCTACGAGCAGGTCGTGTCCGAGACGAAGCCCACCGGCGAGGAACTGCAGGACCTCCTGATGGAGAAGTCGTCCATGCACTACGCCTCGGAAGACAAGGAAGCCGCGAAGAAGGCGATGGACGAGGCTCTTGCCGCCGCGCCCGACAGCAAGAACGCCGAGCGCATCCGGACCCTGCGCGCCAAGATCTTCCCCGACGCGCCCGCGAAGCCCTGACGCCGGAAGCTCTCAGGCCCTCAGGTCGAGCCGGCGCGACGGCTCCCGGCCGACCCCTTCGATCTCCAGGGTGCCGCCGCGCATCGTGACGATGGCGTACGCCGTCGTGTCGGCCGTCTCCACCATCCCGCGGAACGTGACGCAGGGGACGCCCTCGAACTCGCCGAACCCGCCCTTGTGATTGTGGCCGGCGAACCACGCGACGATCTCGCGCCGCCGCGCGAGCAGGGCGCGGACCCCGGCGTCGTTGTAGAGGTTGTGGGCGTCGCCGTCGGGCCAGAGGGGATAGTGGCAGGCGCAGACGACCCGCTCGCCGGCCTTCGCCGCCGCGTCGCACTCGCGCTCCATCCACGCGAGCTGCTCCGCGCCGATGCCGCCGCCCCACGGCACGGCCTGCTTCAGCCCTTTCGCCTTGAGGGCCGCGACCCGCTCCTCCGCCGCGCGCCGGGCATCGCTTCCGGCGGGATGCGGCACGGGGCCGAGTTCGGTGCCGTCGAGCATCAGGAACCGGACGCCGCCGCGGGTGAATGCACTGTACCGGTCCTTCAAGCCGAGCCGGGAGGGCACCTTCGCCTTCAGCGCATCGTCGACCTCGAAGTCATGGTTGCCGAGAAGGTGATGGACGGGCGTCCCGATCGCCCCGAAGGCGCTCAGCGCGGCGTCGAACGAGGCGAAGTCGCGCTCGATCGTGTCGCCCAGGTTAAGCACGCAGGCGACGCCGCGGCGGTTGAACGCCTCCGCGGCTGCGCGGATCTTCGCGGGCGAGTTCCGGTAGAACCGCGTACCCTTGGGCTCCAGGTCCGCGTATTGCGCGTCCGCAATCACCCCGAACACCAGCGGCGCCTCCTCGCCCCGCGCGCCCGCCGCCAGCGACACCGCCGCTGCGCTTCCCATGAACTGCCTCCGCGTGAGGTTTAGAACGGGTGTTGGCTTCATGATCACAGTCTACCGCCTTGCGCGCGACGTTGCATGGTCCGGCGGGGGTGCCATCCCGGACTCGTAAACCTCCCACAGCGCCTCGCGTTCCGCCCGCGGGATCGCGTGCCAGCGGATGCCGCGGATCGCACCCTCGAGTCCGGCCAGCATGCTTCGACACGGCGGATCCTCCGGCCGGACCGCTGCAATGCGCCTCGCCGCATTCACCGCGCCGGCCCGCCTCAACGCCGCCGGCGTGCGGATCCCCGCCTTCACGAGCAGTCCCGCCACCTCGCGCCCGATGTTGGGCAGCTCCGTCAGTGGCGCTGTCGTCCGCGTTGCCGTCACGGTTCGCGTCCCTTCCCGGACGGCACGGAGGCCGTCCCTCCCGTCGTCCGGTGGAGGGCCGGGCTCCGTCCCGGCCGCTCCGGCGATCGCGCGCCACCTGCCGCCGCCAACCTCGCCGCCCCCGTCGCGGCTTCCTCGCGGCCCGGGGAGAGGACGAGCGGGAGGCCGAATTCCTCGCGGATCATCGCCTGGAGCAGGGGGACGCGGCGCAGGGCGTTGCCGCTGCCGACGACGCGCCGCCGGCCGCGAAGTGCCGCGGCGGGCAGCATGCCGTGCAGGTTCCGCACGATGCCGCGGGCCAGTCCGCGCGCGACGGCGCCGAGGCGGAGGTTGTCCATCGTGAGCCCCAGCATCCGGCCCGTCAGCGCCGGATCGTGCCGCTCGCCGAGGAAATGCGGATGCACCTCGATCTCGTCGCGCGAGGCCAGGCCGAGGTCGTTCAGCATCGCGAACACCCGGTCGCGGGAGGGTGCCTTCACACCGAGGTCGCGCATCCACGCGAGGGCCGCGTCCGCCAGCCACGCCCACGCGGCGCCCCCGCAGAGCGAGGCCGCGACAACGGCGGTGCGGCCGCCGGGGAACGGACGGCACTCGCAGGTGACGCAGCCCGCCGCCGCGCGCCGCGCCGGCCCCGAGGCCATCACCGCGGACACCTGCGCGCCCGTGCCGAGCGTGAGACCGAGGTCCGTCGCCGGATCGCCGAGCGTCGCAAGCAGCGAGGCCTGGTTGTCGCCGATCGCCGCCGCGACCGCGATGTCCTCCGGAATGCCGAGCGCGGCAGCC
>VGWF01000254.1 GCA_016873715.1 Lentisphaerota bacterium
ACGCCGGGTCTGCGCGCCGAACCGGGCCGACCCGTGGCTCTTCGGCACCTTCATCGACAACGAACTCGCCTGGTGGGGCCGCGGCGCGCTCGACACCGGCCTCTTCGACGCCGTCATGAAGAAGGGACCCGCGCACACCGCCAAGCATGCGCTCCGGGACTACGTCGCCGCGCGCTGCGACCGGAAGATCGCGTGGTTCAACGAGTCGTTCGGCACGAACCTCGCGGACTTCGACGGCCTGCTTTCCCTGGATTCGCTCCCGAACGCGACGGCGGAGCAGCGCGAACTCAAGAAGGCCTTCCTGGTGTTCGCCGCGGAACGTTACTTCTCGGTCACGACCCGGGCGATCCGCGAGGCGGACCCGAACCACCTCGTGCTCGGCGCGCGCTTCGCCGGCACCGGCGGCGCCCACCCGGTCGTCTGGGAGGTGTCCGGCAGGCACAGCGACGTCGTCACGTTCAACTGCTACCCGATGGCCGACCTCGACGAGGGGCGCGTCTACACGAGGCTCGGTCCCGGCGGCGAGCCCGTCACCGACCATTTCGCGACCTATCACGGGTACGTGCGCCGCCCGATGCTGATCACCGAGTGGTCGTTCCCGGCGCTCGACGCGGGCCTGCCGAGCGTCCACGGCGCCGGGCAGCGCTTCCGCACGCAGCGCGAGCGCACGCAGGCGACGGAGTTGTTCGCCCGCACCATGCTGAGCCTCCCCTTCCTGCTCGGCTACGACTACTTCATGTGGGTCGACGAGCCCGCGCTCGGCATCACCGCCGTCTTTCCCGAGGACTCGAACTACGGGCTCATCAACGAGGACGGGGCGCCCTACGAACAGCTGACCTCGATGTTCGCCTCGCTGCACCGCGACGCCGGCGCCCTGCGCTTCCAGCCGCCGCCCGCGCCCCGCGCGCGACCGCCGGCCCGCGGCGTCGCCGACCCGCTGGTCCTCGCCGCGAGGGCCGCCGCGCCGGGCGCCGCGCCGGCCGTCTTCACGCGCGACGGCGACGCCTTCCGCGCCGGGAACGGGCGCCTCGCGCTGACCGGCGCGCTCGGCACGGGACCGATGCTCCGCGCCGTGACCCGCGACGGCGACGCGACGCCGCACGGACGCTACAACGCCCTGCTCCACACCGCCGAGGACGGAGGCCGCGACCTGTGGACGGAGGCCGCCGCCGTCACCGCCGTCGACGGCCGCGTGACGAACGGCGTGGCGGTGCTCGACATCACCGCCGCCGCCGCCCGCCCCTCGTTCGAGGTGACGCACCGCGTCCTGCTGCCGCCCGGGACGCCCTGGTTCGTCGCGCAGGCCCTTCGCGTGCGCAACACCGGCGCGGCGCCGCTGCGGCTGCGAAGCCTCTTCTTCCGGCTCCACGCCGACTACCGCGGTCTCCCGGGGGCGGGTCCGCCGAACCTGTGGGGCGCGCCCGTCGCCGATGCCTGGATCGACGAGGCCGGCGACCGGTTCTTCGGCGCCACAGCGCCGCGCGCATCGGCCCTGCGGATCGACTTCTGGGTCGACAAGACCCACGGCAGCACGCATCCCGACGCCCGGCTGGAACTGGAGGAGACCGTCCTCGCCCCCGGCGGCGTTTACGAACCCCCAACGCCCGTGTACCTTCTCGGCGTCGCCGGCGGCGGCGGCGCGGACGGATGGGCGAAGGCGACGGAGTCGATCGAGACCCTCTTCCGCTGACACCACGGCCCCCGGGCGCTGTCCGCCCGGACCGCTGGATCCGCCCCCGGCGCGGAGGCCGATCGATGAGCATGCCCGTCCTTGAGATCCGGGGCGCGACGAAGGCCTACCCCGGCCCCGCCGGCGGCGAGCCGGTCGTCGTCCTGCGCGGACTCGACCTCGTCGTCGCCGCGGGCGAGGCCGTCGCCATCCTGGGCCCCTCCGGCTCCGGCAAAAGCACACTGCTCAATCTCGCCGGCGCGCTGGACCGGCCCACCTCGGGAGCGGTGCTGCTCGAGGGACGCGACCTCGCCTCGCTCCCCGACGACGACCTCGCGCGCGTCCGCAACCGCTCGATCGGATTTGTCTTCCAGCAGCACCACCTGCTGCCGCAACTGACGGTGCTGGAGAACGTGCTGCTGCCCGTCCTCGCGGACCGTGCGGCGGGGCTCCCGGTCGACCGCGCCATGGCGCTGCTCGACCGCGTGGGGCTCGGACCCCGCGTCGGCCACCGCCCCGCCCAGCTCTCCGGCGGCGAGTGCCAGCGCGTGGCGGTCGTCCGCGCGCTGGTCAACACGCCCCGGCTCGTCCTCGCCGACGAACCCACCGGCGCGCTCGACGCCCGCACCGCGGCCGCGCTCGGCGACCTGCTCGTCGATCTCAACCGCGCCGAGGGCGTCGCGCTCGTGACCGTGACCCACTCGCCCGCTCTCGCCGCGCGCATGGGCCGCCGCCTCCGGCTGGACGGCGGAGCGCTCCGGCCCGATCCGGATCCCGTCACGTGAACCGGGTTGCGTTCATCCTGCGGAACGTCCGCCACCACCGGCGCCGCCACGTCGGCACGGTCCTCGGCGCGGCGACCGCCACCGCCATCCTCACCGCCTCGATGATCGTCGGCGACTCGGTGCGGTCGAGCCTCCGCGCCCTCGCCCTCCGGCGGCTCGGACGGACGGACCTCGCCGTGGAGACCGGCGACCGCCGCTTCCGCGCCGCGCTCGCCGCCGACGCCGCCACGGCCCTCGGCCGCGATACCGCCGCGCTGCTGACCGTCCCCGGCTCCGCCTCCGCGCCGGACTCCGGGCTGCGCGCGCCGCAGGTCGCGCTGATCGGGGCGGACGCCGCCCTCGACCGCTTCGCGGACGCTCCGCCCGGCTTCGGCGGTCTCGCGGAGGGCGAGGCCTTCGTCAATGCGCCGCTTGCCCGGCGGCTCGGGCTCCGGACCGGCGATCCGCTCGTCCTCCGCTTCGCCCGCGCCGGCGCGCTCCCGGCCGACGTTCCGATGGGCAACGAGTCCGACGCGTGGACGAGCCTCCGCGTCGTAGTGAAGGCCGTGCTCGACGACGCGCGCCTCGGCCGATTCAGCCTGCGCGCCGCCCAGGCCGCGTCGCTGTCGGTCTTCCTCCCGCGCGAGCGCCTCGCCGACCGCATGGAGGCCCCGGGCCGGGCCAACCTCCTCCTTGCCGCCGGCGCGGCGGCCTCCCCTACGGCCGATCCGTCCGTCGCGAACGCCGCCCTTGCGAAGGTCCGTACCCTCGCCGACCACGAGCTCGAACTCCGTCCGACAACCAACA
>VGWF01000255.1 GCA_016873715.1 Lentisphaerota bacterium
GGTAGGGCCGGGCCGCTGGCCCGGCCGGAGACGGATCCACGAGAGATGGAGTTGCCACGAGGATCCAACGTCCGGCCCGCCCGGACTTCGGCGAGCTCAGCCGAGCCGCGGTCGGGTCCTACCACGGATTCGACGGGGACGACAGGTAGGGCCGGGCCGCTGGCCCGGCCGAACGTTGGACCACGGATGACACGGATTCCGCGGACGAGGATCAGGTGGGGCCGGGCTTCCGCGGATCTCAGTATTCCGGCTGCGGGTCCTTGTAGTCGGCCTTCTTGCGCTTGTCGACGAAGGCGCGGGTCCGGTTGAAGATCGCCATGTCGCCGGTGACGCGCGGGTCGCCGGTCTTCCGCTGGTAGGCCTCCAGCGTCGTGCGCAGCCTCTCCAGGACCGTCTTCATCTCCGCCCGAGCGGCGAGGTTCGTCAGTTGAAACGGGTCCGCGACGCAGTCGTAGAGCTCCTCGCGCGGCCGCGGGCCGTTGATCAGTTCCTGGTGTCGGCGAACCGCGGGATGGTTGCCGTGGTCGAGGAGGAGGGTGGCCACGTCGGACCGCTCCGCGCTCTGGGCGAAGTCGGCGTCGGGGCGCCGCGGCGCATTGGTCAGCGGGCCGAAGGGAAGGTCGTAGTTGACGACGTAGAGATGGTGCGCGTCGCGGATCATGCGTCCGGCGAGCGTGCGCCCGTGCCACTCGAGGCCGGTGACGGTCCACGTGCGGGACGGATCGATCTGCCCGGAGCCCGGGGCCTCGAGGATGTCGACAAGGCTGCGTCCGCTCATGCCCTCCGGGATCGCGACGCCGGCGGCCTGGAGCAGGGTGGGGGCGACGTCGATGAAGTTGACGAAATCCGTCACGCGGCGCCCGGGCGCGACACGGGCGGGCCAGCGGACGGCGAAGGGGACATGGACGCCCCAGTCGTAGAGGTCGGCCTTCGCCCGCGGCGCCGGCGTGCCGTTGTCGCCCGTGGCGATCACGATCGTGTTCGACGCCAGCCCGCGCTCGTCGAGGATCTTCAGGACCTGGCCGCGAGCGTCGTGTCGGCGTGGCGGACCTCGTAGAGGTAGTCGGCGCGGTGCGTTCGGACGCCCGGCGTATCGGGCAGGAAGCCGGGCACGCGGATGTCGGCCAGGGGCACGCCGAGCCTCTCGTGGTTCCGGCGGTCGTGAGGATGGTGCGGCTCCGTGGTGCCGATCCAGAAGTAGAACGGTTTGCCGTCCGGCCGCGCGTCGAGGAACTTCGCGAAGTTCGCGGCGTAGTCGATCGGGTTGATGCCGGGCTCGGCGGGCGTGCGCCGCTCGGTGGTCCACGCGGTGCCCGCCGGGTTGCGCGCGCGGCCGCCGGGGGCGTCGACGCCCGGCCCCCAGCCCTTGCCGGTGAAGCCCGCGTGGTAGCCGGCGCCCTCGAGCAGGTCCGGCAGCAGCGGGAACTTCGTTGGCAGCCAGCCCTGGATGAAGGCGCCCTGTTCGAGCTCCCAGAAGTTGCGCCCGGTCAGGATGGCGGCGCGCGAAGGGGCGCAGGACGGGGCGGACGTGAAGCCGTGGTCGAAGAGCACGCCCTCCCGGGCGAGGCGGTCGAACTGCGGGGTCGGCACGGAGGCGCCGCCGTACGCGCTGCTTTCCAGCCAGCTCTGGTCGTCGACGATGAAGAACACGACATTCGGCCGTTCGGCGGCGGCGAGGGCCGTCGCGGCGGCGAGGGGGAGAAGGGCGAGCGCGGTGCGTGGGTTCATTCGTGGATCTCCGGGGCGGTGCGTGGGGATGTCGCGAGTCAGGATTTCGGCGGTGTGCGCAGCGTGAGCGCGATCCCGCGGACCTGCATGACCTCGCGGCCGGCGACCTTCGTCGCGCGCAGGGTCAACGTGCCGCGGCCCTTTTCGAGGCGCAGGACGCCGAGGTTCAGCGGACGGAAGTCCTTCATGACGGACTCCCCGGCCGGACGCGGGATCACGTCCTGGTTCGTGATGAGCGGCGGATCCCAGGCGGGCGCGACGGTGCCGGCGAGCTTCGAGGCGCCGAAGGACAGTTCGATCGCGGAGCCCGCCTCGGGCGCGGCGTAGAGGATCTCCACGTCGTAGTCGCCGGTCGTCGCGACTTCGATATCCCACGTCATGGAGTCGTCGGGGCTCGTCCAGTTGACGAAGTAGGAGCAGTTCGGCGCGCCCGCGCTGCGCTTCACGCCGCCGTGCGGCTCGCCGTCGCGGGCGGGCAGCGGGGTGCGCGGGAAGACCGCGTGGCCGACGGGGTAGGGGCGGTCGTCGGGCGGGAGCACCTGGGATGCGGCGCCCTTGCCCTTCCCCTTGCCCTTGGCGGCCGTGGCCGCGGGCGCGGGCGATGGCGGGGCGGCGACCGCTCCGCCCATGTCGCGGCGCCACGTGTCGGCGATCGCGGCCAGCTTCGCGGCCACCGCCGGCTGGCGGTCGCGGATGTCGGTCGCCTGGCCCGGGTCGGCGGTCATGTCGAAGAGGGCGCCGGCGGCGTCGAGGCGGTGGGTCTGCGTGCGGACACTGACGCGGCCGCCCCAGTGCGAGACGATGGCGCGGTCCGGCCAGTCCTTCGCGGTCCCGAGCAGCAGCGGCGAGAGGTCGGCGCCGTCGAGCGGCTTCGTCCCGGCGCGCGGGACGCCGGCGAGCGCGGTGAAGGTGGGCAGCAGGTCGATGGCGCCGGCGATCTCGCGGACGACCGAGCCGGCGGGGATCCGGCCGGGCCAGCGCAGGAAGCAGGCGGAGCGGACGCCGCCCTCGTCGGTCGAGCCCTTGCGGCCCTTCATGCCGCCGTTCCACCGGGAGCTGTTGGGACCGTTGTCGGAGAAGTAGAGGACGAGCGTCGTCTCGCGCAGGCCGAGGCGGTCGAGGTGGGCGAGGAGGCGACCGACGTTCCAGTCGATGTTCTCGGCCATCGCGAGCGTGGCGCGGGTGACGTCGACGGTCTCCCGGTCGCCGTCGGGACCGCGCTGCGCCACGGGCCGGTCCTTGTACCGGTCCCAGTACGGGCCCGGGACGATGAACGGCGAGTGCGGCGTGTTGTAGGCGAGATAGCAGAGGAACGGGCGGTTGCGGTTGGTCTCGATGAACGCCATGCCGTGGTCGGTGAAGTCGTCGACGGTGAAGCCGCGGCCGCGGACGGGCTTTCCGTTGTGGTCCATCGGCGCGTCGAAGTATTCGCCCCAGTGGCCGGAGGTGAAGCCGTAGTACTCGTCGAAACCGCGCGCGTTGGGAAAA
>VGWF01000256.1 GCA_016873715.1 Lentisphaerota bacterium
CGAACGGTTCGCCGCCCGCGATCTGCGTGATACGCCAGTCGCGGAACGCGGCCGGGACACCCTCCCAGACGTAGGACCGGTTCGAGAACGCCTTCTCCCCGCTGGCCAGTTTCGCGAGGGTCCAGCCGCGGCCCTTGACCGCCAGGTTCGGCGGACCGGAACGGTCGGCGGACTGCAGCTTCGCCGGGTCGACCACGACGTGCCGCACCTTCTGCCGCTTCCACGTGTAGGTGATGTGGACGAGGCCGTCGCGCGCCTGGATGACGGCGGGGTAGCTGAATTCCGCCCGCGGCTCGTCCTCGAGCACGAGCGCGGGCCTCCACGTCGCGCCGTCGGCGGAGACCGCGACGTTGAGCGGCGAGCGCCCTTTCGCGGTGTGGTTGTAGACCAACAGGTGCCGGCCGTCCTTCAGGGTGACCGCGTCCGTCCCCGCGTTCGGGTTGGGAAGGTCGGTGAGCGTCATCGGGCCCCAGGTCTTCCCGAGGTCGGCGGACTCGATCCGGAAGACCTTCGCCTGCCGCGTCCGCCCGACCGCGAGGAGCCGGTCGCCGCCGGGGAAGAGGATGCTCGGCTGGATCGCGCCGATCTCCTTGCCGTCGTTGATCGCGGGCGTGGCGGCCCATGTCGCGCCGCCGTCGGCGCTGCGTTCGAAGTGGACGCGCCAGCCGTCGTGCTCGCTGCTCGTCGGCGCGAGGATGTCGCCGTTGGCGAGTTGAACCGGCTTGTTCTTGATCGGACCGAGGATGCCATCGGGCAGCCGCCTTGCATCGCTCCACGTGCGGGCGCCGTCGGTCGAGGTCCGCAGCATCCCCCACCACGTGCGCGGATCGGGGCCGACCTTGTAGAAGAGCATCAGCGGCCCGCCCCTCGGCTGGAACAGCACCGGGTTCCAGCAGGGGTGGCGCGTGCCGTCGGCCTGCACGCCGTTCGCAACCTCGACCGGCACGGTCCAGCGGCCGCCCTCGCGCCGCGCCACCCAGATGCCCACGTCCGGGTTCTTCTCCGCGGTGCCGCCGAACCAGGCGGCGGCGAGCGCGCCGTCGCCCGTCTCGAGGATTGACGATGCATGGCACGACGGGAACGGCGCGGACTCGTAGATGAACTCCGAGGCGAGGTAGCCCGGCTGGCGGCGGATGTCATCCGGCCGCCCTTCGCCGCCCCACGCCATCGCCGCCAGCACCGCACCCAGGATGATTCGCTTCATGGTCCGGTCCTTTCCTTCCATTCCAGGATCTGCCCGTCCTTCGAAAGCTGTTCGCGCAGGCGGCGGCGGTCGACCCGCTGCACCGTGACGCCGTCGTCGATCGCCAGGCACGCCGCGGTCGCGGCGGACTGGCTGAGGATCATCAGCACCGGCTCCATGCGGATGCTGCTGAAGGCGGTGTGGCTGGCGGAGAGCGTGAACGTGACGAGCAGGTTGTCGCACTCGGCGGCCTTCGGGACGATCGCGCCGTAGCCGACCGGGTACGGCGGCGCGCCGTCGCGGCCGGTCGCGGTCTTGCCCTCGCGCTGCACGACGCCGTCCTTCACGATGCGACGGATCTCGTGCGTGTCGGTGCCGTACGACCCGAGGCCGACGGAGTCCGGCGCGACCGCGCGGCCGAACGTGTGGTGCTCGGTCATCACGAGGTCGGACACCATCCGCCGCGCCTCGCGGACGTAGAGCTGGTGGGGCCAGCCTCCGGTGTCACGGAACTCGTCGCGCGGCAGGCCGAACCGGTTCACGTCGTCCCGCACCTTCGCGGGCACCCGCGGATCGGTCGCGAGGAAGTGCAGCAGGCCGCGCATGTGGTCCTCGTGCGCCCTGGCGATCTCCACGCGGCGGGCGTAGGAGGCCTCGGGCCACTCCCAGCTCGCGCCGGGCAGGTTCGCGCCGAAGGTCGCGGTGTTGAAGTCCCACTTCGCATTCGGCAGCGGGTCGTGCTTGGAGAACCAGCGAAGGTCCATGTCATCGCCGATCGCAAGGCACGCGGCGATGAATCGGGCGACCAGTTCGTAGCGCTTTTTATCGTAGTCCGCCGGCGGGGCCACCGGCATCCGGTTCGTCGGGTCCGTCGTCAGGCAGAGGCGGTAGCAGTAGGCCTGCACGCCGGGCGCGGGCGCGCCGGGCGTCCCGGGCTCGCCGGGGTTCATCAGCGGCAGAAGGCCGCTCTCCGGCTTCCCGGGCACGACGTACGGGTCGAGCGGGAAGTCGCGGTCCCACACGCCCTGCCCGCCGGGCACGCGGCCGTGGGGGCCGGGCTTCAGGTGGTTCGTGCGCGCGAGGTACTTCTCGCTGTAGTGAATGCCGTTGTAGGTCTCGCCGTACTTCGCGTTGCCCTCGCGCCGAAGCGTGTACTCGATGCCGGCCTTCGCCATCAGGTCGCCCTCGTAGGTGGCGTCGATGAAGACCTCCGCCCGGACGACCGTGCCGTCCTCCATCGCGATCGCGCGGATCCGCGCGCCCTCCTTGCGCACCGCGGCAAGACGGGCGCCGCGGAGAACGTCGACGCCGGCCTCCCGCGCCATGTCGTCGAAGACGCGCTCGGCGACATGCGGCTCGATCGCGTAGGCGCCGCCGGTTGCCGGGCCGCCGCCCGCGGCGACGAACGGACGGTCCCACTCGAGCGTCTTGCCATAGGACGCCACGAGCCGCGTGAAGTACTCGCGCGCGATCCCGCCGACCGTCCGCGGATCGCCGATGTCGACCGCGCTCAGTCCGCCCGACGTCATGCCGCCGAGGTGCTTCCCGGGCTCCGCGAGGACGACGCGCTTCCCCATCCGCGCCGCCTGCACGCCCGCCGCGACGCCGCCGGAGGTCCCGCCGAAGACGCAGATGTCCGTCTCGATCTCCGCCGCGCGAACGCCGCCCGGTCCCGCCGCGCCCAGCGCCAGCAGCGCCGCGGAGAGGAGGACCACGGATTTCACGGATGGCACGGATCGGAGGGAAGGGAATGAGCGGCCTCGCTCATCCGTGTGCTCCGTGCAATCCGTGGTGATCCGCACTTCGGGGCTCATGTCGTACCGCCCTTCCTCGCCTTCCCAACCGCCAGCTCCGCACCGCGATCCTCGACGATCTTCCGCACCGTGGCCGGGTCGAGGTCCCGCACGGCGCAGCCCTTCTTCGCCGCCATTCCGCCGCCGATCACGGCCACATCCGCCTCGTAACGCACCGGGATCCGACGCGACCACCC
>VGWF01000257.1 GCA_016873715.1 Lentisphaerota bacterium
TTTTGCGCCGGGTGATATGCGCCCGTGAGCGCCGCCGCTCCCGGGGCTTGATCGGCGGCGCGTCGGCGTTCATCCTTGCGCGCATGACCGACCGGACCGAAGGAGTACCGCCATGACCCCACCGCGCCCGCTCCGCCGATGCCTCCTGCTGCTCGCGATCCTCGCCGGGCTGTCGGCGGTGACCGAGGTCGCGCGCGCCGCGCCCGCGGCGGCGAAGCCGAACGTCGTCATCTTCCTCGTCGACGACATGGGCGCGATGGACACGTCCGTTCCGTTCCTCACCGACGAGGCGGGGAAGGCCAAGAAGTACCCGCTCAACGAATGGTACCGCACGCCGGCCATGGAGCGGCTCGCCGCGCGCGGGGTCCGCCTCAACAACTTCTGCGCGATGAGCGTGTGCTCGCCGACCCGGATCGCCATCATGACCGGGCAGAACGCGGCGCGGCACCGGACCACGAACTGGATCAGCCCCGACAGGGACAACGCCGGACCGCAGGGGCCGCCGGACTGGAACTGGAAGGGGCTCAAGAAGGGCGACGTCACGCTGCCGGGCGCGTTGCGCGGCGCCGGCTACCGCACGATCCACGTCGGCAAGGCCCATTTCGGCCCGCGGCAGTTCGAAGGCGCCGAACCGCTCAACCTCGGATTCGACGTCAACGTCGCCGGCTGCTCCATCGGCGCGCCGGGTAGCTACTACGGCGAGAAGAACTACGGCGGCACCGGCAAGCGGACGCAGTCGGCGGTGCCGGGGCTGGAGAAATACCACGGCACGCCGACGTTCCTCTCCGAGGCGCTGACGATCGAGGCGAAGGCGCGGGTGGACGAGTCCGTGAAGGACGGCAAGCCGTTCTTCCTCTACTTCGCGCACTACGCGGTGCATGCGCCGTTCGAGTCCGATCCGCGCTTCGCCGCGCACTATGCGAACTCCGACAAGCCCGCCAACGCGCAGGCGTTCGCGACGCTGATCGAGGGGATGGACAAGTCGCTCGGCGACCTGCTCGACCACCTCGAGGCCCGCGGTCTCGCGGAGAACACGCTCGTCCTCTTCCTCGGCGACAACGGCAGCGATGCGCCGCTCGGCCACGAGCATGCCGTCGCGTGCGCCGCGCCGCTGCGCGGCAAGAAGGGGTCGCACTACGAGGGCGGCATGCGCGTGCCCTTCCTCGCGGCGTGGGCGAAGGCGGACCCGGCGAATCCGCACCAGAAGCGGCTTCCGATCGCCGCCGGCGCCATCCAGGCCCAGCAGGCCGCCGTGTACGACCTCTTCCCGACGATCCTCGGCCTCGCCGGCGTGGAGGCGCCGTCCGGCCACGCCGTCGACGGCGCGCGCCTCGATACGCTCCTCGCGGGCCGGCGCGACCCGTCGCGCCCCGAGGAGTTCCTGATGCACTACCCGCATTCGCCGCACCGCACCGACTACTTCACGAGCTTCCGCCGCGGCGAGTGGAAGGTGATCTACCACTACCTCCCGTCCAAGGCCTCGGAGGGTTCGCACTACCAGCTCTTCCACCTCGCCAAGGACCCGTTCGAGCAGGCGAACCTCGCCGCGTCGGAGCCTGCGAGGCTGCGCGAGATGATGCAGGGGCTCGCCGCGGGATTGGAGCGCCAGGGCGCCGTCTACCCGGTCGACAAGGACACCCGCGCGCCCTTGAAGCCGAAACTGCCGTGAGGCGGCATGACAAACGGGCTGGGATGACGCATCGTGAGGGTAAGAACGGAAGGGGCGGAACCATGAACATCGTTCGGAGTGCAATGGTCGGGGCGGCGGGGATGGTGGCGATGGCGGCGGGCGCGGCGGACCCGGCGCCCGCGCGCGGGCCGACGCCGGCGCACGAGTCGCGCGCGATCGACGTCGCGAAGTTCCCGATGGCGAAGCCGGGCGTCTACCCGTCGGAGGCGAAGGGCGCCGGCCGCGTGCGCGTGCTGCTGCTGACCGGGCAGATGAACAAGTACCACAAGTGGGAGGAGACCACGCCGTACCTGCGGTCGATGCTCGAGGGCACGGGCCGCTTCGCGGTGGACATCCACACGATGCCGCCGTTCGGCTCGGACCTGTCGGCCTGGGATCCGCGGTTCGAGGACTACGCCGCGGTGCTGATGAACGTCGATGGCGACTACTGGCCCGAGGCGACGCGGAAGCGGTTCGAGGGGCTCGTGAAGTCCGGCCGCGTCGGGCTCTCCGTGGTGCATTCCTCGGACAACGCGTGGAAGGATTGGGGCGAGTGGAACGAGATGATCGCGGTCGGCGGCTGGGGCGGGCGCGACGCGTCGGCCGGTCCGTACCTGCGCTGGCGCGACGGCCAGGTCGTGCGCGACGACAAGCCCGGCCCCTGCGGCGGCCACGGCGCGCGCAGGCCGTTCGTCATCACGCACCGGGTGCCCGACCATCCCGTCGTGAAGGGCCTGCCCGTGACCTGGCTGCACCATGAGGACGAGCTCTACCACTGCCTGCGCGGCCCGGCGAAGCGCGTCGAGGTCGTCGGCACGGCCTGGTCCGATCCCGCCAACAAGGGCACCGGCGAACACGAGCCGATGCTGATGGCGGTCCGGTTCGGCGAGGGGCGCATCTTCCACACGACGCTCGGCCACGATGTCGAGTCCATGCGCTGCGCCGGCTTCCAGTGCACGCTCCAGCGCGGCACCGAATGGGCGGCGACCGGCGCGGTCACGCTGCCGATCCCGGACGATTTCCCGACCGACAAGGATCCGCGCCTGCGCCCGGCGCCGTGAGGCCTCGGGTCGCACCGGCTGACCTTCGGGGAGGAGGCGGTCGGCGGCCGGCCGGGGGGCGTGCGGGAGTGCGGCGTTCCTCCGGCAGGCCGAGCCGCCTTCGCCCAGCCGCTTCGGCGGGCCGGGGCACGGCCCTCCGGGATCCGATCCGTCGCGATGCGAGAGGACGGGCCTGGAGGGCGCCGCTCCGTCGGCGCTGTTCGCGAGGCCTTCGAGGCGTCGTTCCCGGGCGATCGCCGCGGCCGGGCCGAGGATCGGGGGCGTCCGTCCGTGGAAGAGACGGGGATTCCATCGGCCGGAGCGGGCGGCTATCCTCCACGCCATGAGGGCCACGGCATTCCTCCTGCCGCTTGCGCTGGCCGCGGCGGCGCGTCCGGCCCTGTCCGGGGCCGCGCGGGAGAAGCCCAACATCCTCCTGCGG
>VGWF01000258.1 GCA_016873715.1 Lentisphaerota bacterium
CCGTGCAGCCGCCCCTGCGCGCGAAAATCGCGGCCCGTCTTGTCGCTGGCGGCAACCGTGAACTCCCCGCTCTTCGCATTCACCGGCGCGACGACCATCGGCAGGACGTCATCGCCTGCCGGTCCCACGGCAAGGTGCTTTCCACGCGACATCTGCGCCTCCCACGTCCAGCGCCCCGCCTTGTCCGGCGAAAGATGCGCCCGCCACTTCGTGCCGCTCACGGCGCCCGACTCCGCCGCATTTCCATCCGCCGCGAAATAGCCCGGGACGACATACCGCGGCGCACCGCTCTCGTGTGTGAACGTCACGTTCAGCCGCACGTCGGTGAACGGATTCGGCTGCGTGTCGCGCTCGTGGGCGTACGGCCCGTCGAGCGTCAGCGTGACCTTGTGCCACTGCTTCAACTCACCACTCACCACCACCGAGCCGTCGCCATCCGCCTGACGCGGCAGCACGAGAGGCGCGGCGGGTTTCGCCGGAGTCGCCCGCGTCGCGGCGGCGGTTTCCTCGAATCCGGCGGGCCGCCAGTTCGCGTCCTTGGCGAGGATGATCTGATCCACCTCCGCGCCGTCCTCCCTCATGCTCAGCATGAGGGTGTGTTTGCCGGGCTTTTCGAGATCGAGCCACACTTGCATCGGCACACCCGTGTGGACATCCGCCGTGCGCTGCTTGCAGTCCCAATGCCAGCCGCCCTTCTGCACCGTCTGCCAGCGCCGGCCGCTCTCGGGCCACTGGCCGTTGAGACCGAAGTGCAATCCGTTGTCCTCCGTCCCGCTCGACCAGGTGCGCGCCCACACGAAGTAGCGCCCGGCCTCCTTTAACGCGATGGCGTACTCCAGCACCGCCATGGTGCCCGGCTCATCCGTGAAGTTCTCGCCCTTGAGGAGCTTGTCATCGTGCGTGACCCGCGTATCCGGCAACGCCTCGATGTACGCCCCGCCGCTCGCGCCCGCCCCGTGCACCGGGTCGGCGTCGGGCCGGATGCCCGGCGCGCTCTTCGCGGATGTGATATGCCACGCACGCCGGTCGGCAAGCGTCTGCCGGAAGAAGTGCTCGGCCTCGACGGCGACGATTCCGTTCACCTCGTCGAATACGAGATCCGGCGGGGCGATCGGCGCCGCCGAGTCCGCCGCGACCGCGGTCGCCCCAGCCGCCAGCGCGGCGACGGCCATCAGGATCCCCATGAGTGTCTTCATCCGGCGGTCTCCTTGGGTACGGTCGTCATCGGATCCGCGGGGCGATGTCGTGCCGGCGGCCCATCGTCGGACGGCACGGTCGGTCCCCCGTCGGGCGGGCACAGCTTGATCACCCGCACGAAACGGATGACCGCGTCGCCCTTCAGCGCGCGGATCTGCAGGTCCATCCCCGTGTACCCCCGGCCGGGGAACCAGGCGTCGTTGAGGATGAAGGTGGCCGTCTTCGCCGCGCCCGAGTCGCCGCAGGTCACCCTGCGCGGCGCGGCCATCCGGTCGCCGGCGGAGTACTCCAGCGCCCACTCCGCGTGGGCACGGTCGAGGTACGTGACCTTCACGGCGACGGCGTGCGGTCCGCCGTCGAGGAAGGACTCGTCCACGCCGAATCGGATCAGGGTCTGTCCCTCGGCCGCCCGGGTCTTCCGCGCGGTCAGATCGTAGAGGTGCCCCGGGTCGAACTCGAACATCTGCGGCGGGACCTCCACCTTCTCGACGGCCTCGGTGCGCGCGCCGTCGGCGTCGCGCTGGAAAAGCCATCGCTCGAAATTCTTCACCGTCCGGCCGTTCCTGCCGCCCTTGACGATGCTCTCGCGCAGGGAACACCAGGCGTCGGGCGCGTCGCGGGCGGTCTTGCCCAGCCCGAGGGCCAGGTAGTGGAGCAGCGGCGGGTTGATCAGCCATGGACCGCCCTCGGCCCATGCGAAGTTGCGGCGCATCTGCAGCATGCGCAGCGTGGATTCGCGGTAGCGGTGGGGAAAGGTCTCGATCGGGCCGAAACGCTCCACGTGACCGGCGGTATACTCCTCGTTCTCGTCGCCGGACGCGCGATTCGCCGCGATGAGCGGACACGTCTCGTTCACGACGAGGTAGCCGTCGGCGTCGACCTCCTGCCCGAGGCCCGGATTGGGCGCGTGCATCAGGTAGTGCTCCACGAAGCCGTTGCGCTGGCCCATGCCGAGCTTCAGCGCCAGCGCCATGTCGTCCTCCTTGGAGGAGACCAGGCACAGCTTGTGCGCGACACCCTTGAACGCGTCCGCCCAGACCTGCATCCGTTCCTCGAACAGCCGGCGCCGGGGATCGCCGACAGGCGGACCCGCCCCCTCCTCGCCGCGCGACGCGGAGACCAGGTGCAGGTAGCAGAGGTCCAGTTCCTTCATCTGAGGGATGCCGCTCCGGCCGAACGCCTCGACCAGCTTCAGGTACCGCCGGTGATACTCCGGATGGTAGATGTCCAGGTTGACGACCTGGAACGGGACCGACTTGTTCGGCCGCTCCTCGATCTTCGGAACGCCGTGCTCCAGGAGCCAGCGCGGCGCCGTTCCGGGCTCGGTCTTCCGGAGGGTCCGATCCTGGAGGCTCTGGAAGTAGCGCGTCTCCCAGACGGACGCCCCCAGCCCCATCTTGACGGCATACCTCCCGCCTTCGCTCTGCTCGAGGATCTCCTTCCGCAGCGCGCCGAAATCGAAGGTGCCCTCCGTGGGCTCGGCCTCCCGCCACGAGGCTCGAACGGAGCGCTGGATGCGGCCGGGGAACTCCGTGGAGACCAGCTTCTCGCTGATCTGGATCCCGCTGTACCTCGCCGGCTTCACCCACGGCGGCAGCGACCAGTCATCGCCGTCCACGGTGTGGTCCGTCGGATTCCATGCGTGGAAGGAGTAGTCCTTCGTGAAGAGAGTGGCCGCCTTCCGGTCGAAGTCGGACTGCGGCGCGCCGCGCACGTGCACCGCGGCCGGGAGCGACGTCAGCAGAACGGCAAGAAGAAGGCGGGTGGGTTTCATGGCCGGCTCCCGAGGCGTCCAATCATTGGAAGCCCCATTGTCCACATCTTCCAAGGCTTGGAAAGCCGGAAGGCCCGGAGAGTGCCGAGTGGCCCGTGGCGGGCGCGGGACCCGGAGGACCTCCAGTCCCGGACGCGGAGCCGGCGGCCTCCCCGGCACTTGCCCCCCCCC
>VGWF01000259.1 GCA_016873715.1 Lentisphaerota bacterium
AACATGGGTCCGACGCCTTGCCGCCGGATTCCCCGTCGGAAGGGCCAAACATCTGCGGATCATGAGCGCTAAGGCATAGCACGCTAATCTCTGTAGCGCCCGCCCTCATTTGAGACCGATTTCACGCGGATTGGGGTAACACGTTCTTCGGCTGGACGCGCTCGATGATGTGGCGGTCCAGCATCCATGCTTCGATGGCCTGACGCCTCGCAGCGTCATGGGCCCGCTGTCCAACGGCCTTCATGCGGCCGAGTATAGTCTCCGTGCAGTCGTCGATCCAGAGTTTTACCTCCTTTCTACATTCGGGCGTGAAGCGGTCGCGGAACGAAGGGAGCGCGTCATGCAGGACGGCCTCGGCCGTGCGGCCGCCGAGGCAGGGACGGGGGCGGGCGTTGAGGAGATGCGGGGCGATCGCCAGGGCGGCGTCGCGTGGCGCACCGCCGGCCTCCAGGAGGGCCGCGGACCTCTTGGTCTCCCGCTGGGCATACTCGACCGCGCCGTTGTACCGGGGGAAGTGGGGAGGCGATGTGAGGGCGATCACGCCGTAAGCAGAGAGCAGTTCATCGACCACGGGGGCCACGAGGTTGCTGCCGTTGTCGCGCTTGAGCACCAGCGGAGGGCCGTACCGGTCGAACAGACGCTGCAGATGGTCCGCGATGCGGGTTGCCGGAAGGTGGATGGCAACCGTCAGTTCGAACCGGAACCGGGAGGCGAGGTCCACGACGAGGTTCCAGACGATGCCGCCATAGTCGGCCGGATCCATCGCCCACACCGCGCCCGCTTCCCTCCAAGCGATCCGGTGGAGGCTTCCGCGTTCGTCCCGCAGGCGGCGGCGGCGCTCCACACGGACCCGATCGTTGAAGTCACGGCGGGAGATCATCGCCTGCCACGTCCCCCACAGCGCCGCCGTGCCGAACGTCCGGTGGTTCCGATGCGGAAGATCCGCGATGGCCCGGTCCAGTGCGGCGGGGTTCTCCATCGGGGCCTTGGGCGGCCCCGGCGTCCGGATGGCGGGCAGCCCCCGGCGCAGCCGGCCCGCCCAGCGCAGTACGCTGGAACGGGCCAGCCCGAGCGCAGGGATCAGCCGCCGGAACGACCGCCCCGTCCGCCCGTGAAGCGCCTGAAGGATCTCAACCACGATCGTGACCGCCTGATTTTTTTTGTGCGCGGGTCATCGACTCAGCCAACAGGCTCCGGATCCGGTCCCTCTGCTGCAGGATCAGCAGGTCCTCCCGCAACTGCCGGTTCTCCGTCTCCAGTCGCGCCTGCCGGGGATCCGCCCGCCGCGACGGCCGGCCCGGCCGGCCCTTCTGCAACGAGGCCCGCATCCCTTCCAACGCACGGGCCTCCCACTGGTAGAAGCTCTTGCGAGAGATCCCCAGGGATGCCGCCGCGTCCTTTGCCGTCCGGCGCCCCGCCCAGACCTCCAGCATCGCCTGCAGCCGCTTGTCCTCGGGCGGTCTCCTCATGCGTCCTTTCCGCCGCCGGCCCTACGCCTTCGTCGGCGGCTTCTCGACCGCAGGCCGGTTCTTCGCCCCCAACCGTGCGATCCGCGTCTCCAGCCGCGCCATCTTCCGCTCCAGCAGCCGTTCCATCCTCGGCGCCAGCATCGGCCCCCGGTCCTCCTGCCGGCGCGTCCGCGGCTCCAACGCCCCCAGCATGCCCTCCATCGCCCGCTCCTGCCAGCTGTTCAGCAGGTTCGACGGCACGTCCATCTCCCGGCAGATCTCCGAGGGCCGCCGCCGCCCCGTCCACAGGGAGAGCACCGCCTGGGGGACTTCTCCCGGGCGCTGCGCACGGTCCGTTCCTTCCTCGCCTTGTCCGTTGGATTGTTCATGGCCTGTTCCTTGGATTGCATAGTTCACTTCCCGAACCGGACGGTCTTCCTGGCCGTCCACCACCATCTTGATCTGTCCTTCTTCGACCTTCATGACCACCGACTGCCCGCCCATCCGCCCGACCATGTAGAACGGGCTCTTGGGCTGCCCCCGCAGCGCCAGTTCCAGCAGGTTCTCCTGCATCCCGCGCTCCAGCGCCTCCCGCAGGGGCTTCTGGATCGCGAAGAACCGGTCCGCCGGACAGAGCCCTTCGAGGGACTGGTGCGTCCGCTTGTGGTTGTAATACTTCACCCACAGCCGGATCCTCTCCCGCGCCGACTCGAACGTGTCGAACTGCGCCCGACCCAGGAACTCGTCCCAGATCGTCTTCCAGAACCGTTCGATCTTCCCCAGCGTCTGCGGGTGGTGAGGCTGGCTGCGGATGTGGTGCACCCGGTCCTTCTGAAGTTCCTGCTGGAACCGCGTCGTCCCGCGCCACGCCGCGTACTGCCGCCCGTTGTCGGTGAGCATCTCCTTGGGCACCCCGTACTCCCCGACCGCCCGCCGGTAGACCTCCAGCACGTTCTCGCACGTCTGGCTGCGGTACACGTCGTGCCCGACCAGGTACCGGGAGTGGTCGTCCATGAACCCGATCAGGTAGGCATTCTTGTTGAGGATCCGCACCGTGCAGATGTCGCTCTGCCACATCTGCATCGGCGTCGCCCGCTCGAAGAACCGCGGCTTGGGCGGGTTCCGCGGCCCCTTCCGGGGCTTGGTCTTCGGCAGCTCGCCGTGGCGGTGCAGCGTCTGCCTCACCGTCTCGGCGCTGGCCGGAATCAGCAGCGTCCGTCTCAGCCACTGCGCAACGCGGCGGATCCCGAAGCCGGGGTGCTCCTTCTTGACCTGCACGATCTGCTCGTGCACCGCCGCGGGCAGCTTCGTCTTCCGCGGTCCGGCTTGCCTTGCATGTCGCTCAAGCCCGGCTCGTCCCTGCGCCTGATACCGCTTCACCCACGCCCGAAGCGTGTTGACGCCGATCCCCATCTGCCCAGCCACCACCTCGAAGGCAAACCCCTCTTCAAGGTGAAGCTTCACCGCCGAGAGCCGCGCCCCGAACGGATACGCCGCGGGCCTGTTCGTCTTCTTGACGCCCGGGCGGCGCGTCGCCCCCCTAGGGGGGCGAGGATCTCCGGAGCTTGGGCTTCTCCCTGCTCCCTTCTTCTCTTCTCTCACGGGTAACACTCCTCTCCTTCGGAGTGTCACCCCTTTCCTACGTCAGTCCGGTCCCGCCTTCAGGCTGCTAGCGCAGGGTTACGGGGTGGTT
>VGWF01000260.1 GCA_016873715.1 Lentisphaerota bacterium
GTTGCAACGCGGAGGACGTTCAGCTCTTTGAGCGGCTGTTCTTCAACGTGCGGGGCGGGGATGGAAGCATGAATCTGGCCCCGGCGCAGAAGGCGTTCTTCGCGACGGAGGGCACCTTCAAGCCGACGCAGACGCGACCGGAGCATCTCATGTGGCGCAGGGTCGCCGTGAACGCCGGCTACCGGGCGCTGCTGCAGATCCTTGAGATGGGTACGGGCGCATGGGACAAAGCACCCGGCACGAACATCGTGGACGTTACGATCGGCATGGGGCGGGCTGAGACCCTGGCCAAGGTTGCCGCGGGCGGCATGAGCATGGGGGAGTTGTCCCGGCTGGAGTCGAACCGCATCAAGGACAAGCTGGTCCGGCATACCACCGGCGAGTTGACGCACAAGGACGAGGGTATGGAACTTGTTCGGAAGATCTTCCAGCTTCTGGCCCCGAAAATGGTCGATGCCCAGAGGATTCGGGAGGCAGAGGAGATGCGGGCGACAGAGAACCTCCGGGATGCCGAGCGAGCTATCGTCGAAACCGAGGTGCGCGACCGGGGTGTGGCGGCCGGCGAGGAATCGTTGAACAGGGCGCTCCGCAAGAGTCTGGAGCAGGTGCGGCGGCTGCACGAGACGGAGGACGGTCAGCCGTTGGGCGGGTCCCACGAAATGCCGGAAGCGGTTTCGACGCCTGTG
Organism: Lentisphaerota bacterium; assembly: GCA_016873715.1. Lineage (GTDB taxonomy): Bacteria > Verrucomicrobiota > Kiritimatiellia > PWTM01 > PWTM01 > VGWF01. The sequence goes on from VGWF01000260.1 coordinate 687, forward strand.
CTACAGCAGTAGTTGCAGCGAGCCCCTGTCGCATCCAGTTGGGTGAGGGGGCCGTCTACTTCGATTCCAGGAGCCTTGCGGGTCGATTCCGTGGGACGCGCCCGGCAGCAAGCCAGACCGAGAACGCTTCCTGGCACGCCCGCGCCACCCGCCGGCAGTTCCGCAGCGTGGGAATCCCGATCACGGGATCCACGATCCAGAATCGTTTCTGCGTGTGGCCATTCACGACCATGACGTGGGAATCGACGTAGGTGCTGTTGTCGTCGACCACCAGCAGCCGGCCGCGATCAAGCTCCTGGCGGAAGGTTCGGATGCCGGGCTTGATCACCTTCGAGCTGACCCCGTACTTGCGGAGCACGCTCCGGAGCCGGTCCATGGGGCAGCCATTCGGCCTGCAACGGGTCGCCTTCACGGCGTCGAGGTGCGGCACGCGAAGCCCGGTGCAGTGCCGGACCACCATCGAGAGCACCGCTGCACTACAGGAGTACGGCGTCCATTGTCGGTATGGGACTACAGGGATCAGGTTCATTGGGCATCTTCCTTGAGATCATGTTGGAGGGTTGAGAGAGCCTCGGCGTCAACTTCAAACCGGCACACCGCGTCATCGGCCTCACGGCCCACGACGATCATGCCGGGCTCCCGATGCGTGAAGACCATCTGTTGCATGGTGTCCTCGTGCTGCATCGGCCAAGCCTGAAGTATCCGAAGCGCGTGGCCCATGTTCCGGGGCTTCATGTCACGCAGGCGGCGCAGCAGGGTGTTCCGCCGGTTGTCAGGCTCGGCTGCCGGCTCATCGGCCCGTGAGGTCCCGGTGTCGCCCACCAGGTAGTCAAACTCTTCGTCGTCGGCCTCGGCCATTTCCTTGCGCCAGCGGCCACTCAGGTAGTCGTTGGCGATGGCAATGGGACGGCCCCCGGACATGGGATGAACGCGGCTGCCTTCGGGCGTCAGTTCCAGCACGGCGGCCTTACTCGGGCCGGCGAGCAGGACGAACGCGGGTACGCTGACCGGGGTGTTTCGTAGCATGTAGAGGGCGTCGGCGCAGCTGGCGCATTCCTCGAACGCCGTTCGCAGCAGGTGTGCGGGCGGCCAGTTCAGGTTTGGCGTTTGCAGGCAGAAGGCCTGATTAATCGTCGCGCTGAACTTGCCCGGCTTGAACCCGGAGAGCACGCCGCTGTATCCGGGCCACCCCACGCTGTAGAAGTCGCCCGCCGGGACGTTGATGTGATGGATGACCAAGGTGTGCCGGCCCAGCCCGCGCAGGGGCCAGTCCAGCGAGCGCACGTGTACCATGCCGAGTCTGGCACCGCACACAGCCCCAGAGGTGCAGGCGTGAATCCAGGGACGGAACCGGGCGATGAGGCGTCCCCACAGGGTCTGGCCGTACATCCCCAGAGCGCCAAGCTCGTAGAGAAAGTTGGTAGCCATGGCCTGGTCGGTCGAGATCCCCAGCACGCGGGTCGCGCCCGTGATCTCGTCGCGGTAGGGGTTGCGCCATTTCGTGGCCAGGCGCAGGAGCGCGACACCGGACGACGCCAGCGGGCTGGCAGAGGTCAGCTCCTTGAAGGCCCGGCCAGCCAGAAGGCGGCCGGCATCGCGGAGTCGTTGAGGCAGGGCGTCCCAGCGGGATGCCGGGGGAAGGTCATGGTCGAAGGTGTAGGTTGGGATCGTCTTCACGGGAATCCTCGTGGTTGGGTCGTGTGTCACCGTCCGATCAGTCGGCGAAGTGCCGAGCCGATCTTGCCGCCGAGCGCCTGGGCGCAGAACCGTGTGGCGCGAAGGTACTCCCGGGCGAAATCGACATCGGTCATCGACCGCTCGCCCGCGTTCTTGCGGCGGGATATCAGGATCTCCCCGGTCCGGCGGTCCTGGTACTCCGTGTCGCTGAGTTGGTAGGTGTGCCGGCAGACCTCGTTCTCATCCTCGTATTCACAGGAATCCACGATCCACACGCCGTCCGAATCGACACCCGAAACGACAACCCAGTGCGTCACGCCGTCGACCAGGGCGAGCGCCGGGTGCCCGTGCAGGAGGTTCAGGCGCAGGCTGCGGCGGAAGGCCGCATAGCTGGACGGCGCGATGCGGGTCTGGAAGCCATGCCGATATAGCACGGCAAAGATATCATGCGGCAGCGTGCCCTTCAAAAGAGGGAATCGCGCCGCGATCTGCCGGCGTATCCCGTCCGGCAGGCCGTAGGGCGTGGCGTGGTCGGTGCCGAGTAGGGCGCGCAGGTTCAGTGCCCGCGGGCTGAGCCCGTAGTACCTGTAGACCGCGCTCAGGGCAAAGTAGCCGCAGCCGCAGTCGTCCGACTGGGGCACGGCGCGGATCGGCAGCTTGAGGGCCTTGGTCTTCATGGCAGTTGTCCTTTACACAGGGTGGTTCGGACCGGGCCAGCCGAATCTGTCAGGGGG
>VGWF01000261.1 GCA_016873715.1 Lentisphaerota bacterium
GCAGGCGGTCTGGCAGCCGACGATCGACTGCCACCGTCCGTGGAAGGGCGCGTTGAAATCGATCCACGTGACCAGCCGGTCCCACGCCTCGTCGTCCAGGCGCACGCCGTGGTGGCCTTTCCGGAGCATCGCGACCAGTTCGGTGGTATCCGCGTGCCACTCCATCGGAACGAACATGTGGATGTCGCTCTCGATGCCCGGGCGCCGCACGAACCGGTGCAGGTTCGCGTAGGCGACGGAGAACTTGCCGGCGGCGTTCGCGGGCCCCCGCCCCGGCATCCGGGTGGTCCAATCGCCGATCGAGCGGTCGCCGCGCAGGTCCGGCTTCCACGGACGGTCGCCGAACCGTTCCGCGGGCGGCGGGTCGGGCTCGTTGTGGCAGCCCACGCAGTAGGCGTCGAGCACCGGCTGCACCTCCCGGGCGAATTCGAAGTTGCGCGCGGGGCCGCGCCACGGCTCGATCGACGCGGGCTTCCCCGCCGGACCGGCGGCGGCCGCCGGCGGCGAGAAGGGCGTCTGCTCATGGCATCCGGCGCAGGACAGGTACTCGCCGTTACGCGTGTTGATCCAGCTGCGCATCACCTGGAGGGCCTTGCCCTCCCCGTCGAGCGGCTGCAACGCGATCGGGGTGTTCGCCGGCACCTTGAAGAAGGCCGAGCCGTCGGGGTTGACCGGCACGGTGCCCAGGATGCGCCGCATGTCCCACGGGCCGTCCATGCCGACCACGCCGTACAGCCCGCCCTGGCCCTGGAAGCCGTAGGTGTAGGTGTAGAGGCGCAACGCCTTCACCTCGCCGGGCGGCACGCCCGTGAGGCCCGGCCCCTCGTGGAGGTTCGCGATGAAGACCGTCGCCTCGGGGTCGGCCTTCGTGGTCCGGTCGGGCTGCGCCGGGGGCATCGCCGAGGCGGCGAGCGGGACCGGCTCGACCAGGTCGGCGTCGGTTTCGACCCGCAGCGGAAGCACGTTGTCGAACCGGTCGACGAGATACAGCCCCATCCGTGCGCCGGCATCCGGCTGCATCGCGACAAGGAAGGTCGTGTCGTCGAGCGGGAACGGATGCAGGAAGAGCGGCCACGATCCGTCGGCCAGCCGGTCCTTGACGGCCGGCTCCACCGGCTTGCCGTATCCGGGGATGCGCTGCACCGCACCCTCGGCCTCCCGCGTGCCCCGGGTCACGTCGAACAGAGTCAGTTCGCCCTTCCGCGCATGGCCGTGATGGCCCGAGACGACACCGACGAACCGCAGGGGATCGCCGGGGAGGGGCCGCGCGTAGAAGATGCCGTTCGGCCAGAAGGAGTTGCTGCCGTAGAGCGCGCGCTGGTTGGTGCCGTCGGGATTGCAGGTGAAGAGGATGCGCGAGTTCGAGTGCGGCAGGTCGGCGTATTCCCAGCGGAGGAACATCACCCGCCCGTCGGGGAGTACGGTCGGACACCAGCTGTGCTCCTGGTCGCTGGCCAGGATCTCCATGCCGGAGCCGTCGGCGCCCATGCGGAAGAGGTTGGCCACCGGCGAGCTTCCGTTGACGCACGGCACCGCGTACTTGAGCGCTGTGCACGAGAACAGGATCCGTCCGTCGGGCAGATAGCAGGCATCGTAGTGGTTGATGTCCGGCTCGTTGTCCCGCGAGACCTGGCGCACCGAGCCGTCGGCAAGGCCCAGCTCGAAGACATGCCACGCGTTCGAGCCGCCGGTCGAGGAGAAGAGAAGACGGCGCCCATCCCAGTGCAGATCGACGTCCCCGATGAACGCGCCGTTCGGAGGCCGATGGATCTCGCGGACCGTTCCCGCCCCCTCCCCGCGGACGCGCAGCGCGCAGAGCGTGTTGTCGTGGCCGTCCTTCGGCAGCACCGAGTTGCTCTGCCAGTTCTGCGGAAGGTACCTGCCCGCCTTCCGCCGGATGAAGAGGATCTCGTCGAACGCGACGGCCGGATTCGATTCCAGCATCAGGGCGCGCGTCAGCGCCTCCAGCCGTGCCGCCGCGGCGTCGTCGATCGCGTCCGGGCGGAGGGACCGCACGAACGCCCGCGACTCCAGCAGCAGGTCCCTCGGCCCGCGCGCCGTCTCCAGCCGCCACTCGATCAGCCGCGCGAGCGCGGCGGGGTCGGCAAGCGCCCGCGCGCGTTCCGCGGCCCGTTCCCGGACAAGGTCCTCGCCCCGGTACGCGTGGAAGACCACGCTCCCATGATCCCTGGGCGCCGTCAGCCCCACCTGCGCCGAGAACCGCACAGCGTTCGTCGGAAGCGCGAAGACCAGTTCGGACGGCGCATGCGCCCAGAACCCGGACTCCACCGGCTTCCCGGCGATGTGCAGCCCGCCGTTGTGGGCGCGGTTGACCCGCAGCGTGCCGAACCCGACCTTCGAGCGAAGCGGTGTCACGGTCGCCAGGTCGATCGCCGTGCCGTCGGCCAGCGTCACGCGCGGATTGCCCCAGACCGCCTGGTCGGACAGGTAGTCGTCGGGGCCGATCGACGCCACCAGCGCCAGTTCCCGCGCCCCGGCCACGTCCAGGGAGATCGCAACGGCCTCCATCCCGCCCTTCATCAGGGGACTGCCGGCGGGCGGACCCGCGATCGATCCGCAGGAAAGGAACAGGACGGCCCCCGCGACCGCGCGCGTCCGACTCATCGCCCCGCGTCCTCGCATGGTTCCCGCGACTCCCTTCTCACGGATGCGCCCGTTCATGCCAGCCGCTCCGAGAGGTCCCGGGCACAGGCCCTGACCCACCCGCCGATCCTCGGAAAGTCCTTCTCGCGAAGCCGGTCGTCCGGCCCCGTCACCGTGATGGCGGCGACCGGCATCCGCTGCCGGTTCAGGACCGCCGCCGCCACGCAATGCACCCCGTGCATCGCCTCCCCGCGGTCCACGCCGTACCCCCGCGACCGGACGAGCTCCAGTTCCCGCCGGAGGGCCGCGGCCGAGGTGATCGTGCGCTCGGTGAGCTTCCGGAACGGGGCGGCGGCGAGGATGGCCTCCCGTTCCTCCGGCGTGCAGCAGGCCAGGATGGCCTTGGTCGACGCGGAGGCATGCAGCGC
>VGWF01000262.1 GCA_016873715.1 Lentisphaerota bacterium
CCCCCCGCGCGCTCCGGCCGGCCTGGTGCGCGTCGCACCCCCGCAACCGCAAGGGCTCCAGCGTCCACCAGCCACTCCGCGCCCCGCCGACCAAAAGGTGCCACGACCTCGAGGAAGATGCGTCTGCCCTGGGGGGCGGCGTCCCCCCAAGTCCTCCGCCAGGCGTCGTCCCTTCGCACCGGCGCCTCTCCGGTCCTTGACGTGACGGGAGCCGGCGGGCTAGCGTCGGGGCCATGCAACGGGGTTCGCAGGACGGGCCGGAGGCGATCGGGCGGCGCGAGGCGTTCCGCCGGATCGCGGGCGGTGCGGCCGTCTTCGCGATGGCCCCGCTGGCCGCCAACGCGGCGGACGAGGTTCGACGGGAGGGCTCGGCCATGGCGCACAAGGTGCTCATCATCGTCGGCGACGCAACGGAGACCGTCGACACGCTCTATCCCTACTTCCGCCTGATCGAGGGCGGCTACGAGCCCGTCGTCGCGGGGCCGGAGAAGCGCCGCTACAACATGGTGATGCACGAGGTGAAGCCCGGCTGGGACATCACGCGCGAGTGGGAGGGCTACACGATCGAGGCCCGCATCGCGTTCCGCGACATCCGGCCCGAGGAGTACCTCGGCATCTTCTTCAGCGGCGGCCGCGCGCCGGAGTACATCCGCGACAACCCGGACCTGATCCGCGTCACGCGGCATTTCTTCGAGACGAACAAGCCGGTCGCCAGCGTCTGCCACGGCGTCGAGGTGCCCGCCCGCGCCGGCTGCGTGAAGGGCCGCCGCATGGCGACGGTCGCCAAGTGCCAGTTCGATCTCGAGGTCTGCGGCGGCATCTTCGTCAACGAGCCGTGCGTGGTCGACGGAAACCTCGTCAGCGGCCGCACGTTCCACGACCACGGCGCCTACATGGGCCGGTGGATGGCCATGCTCGACGCCGCGCGCGCCAAGGCCGGCGGCTGATCCGGCCCGGGCGCCGGGCCGTCAGCCCCCGTGCAGGTAGGCGTCCCAGCCGAGGTACTTCGACAGGGCCTCGTGCAGCCCGCGCGCGACCTGCACGCGGCTGAACGCGACGTGGTGCTCGAAGCCGCGCTCGCAGATGAACCGCAGAAGACCCTGCAGGTCCGGGATGCGCGCGACGCCGTAGCCGCCGAAGGTCCGCAGCGGCGTCGACTCGATCTCGCCCTCGCCGAGGTAGGCGCGCACCGCGCCCGCCTCGTCGTCGGTCGACACGCGGCAGTAGGTGAACGCGCCCGGCTTCATCGGGCCGACGATCGTGCCGAAGGTGTTCTCCTTGCCGACCGTCCCCGCGATGATCGCCTGGTAGTCCATCTTCGGGTCCTCGAAGACGTCCTTCGGCAGGTTGGAACAGTGGAACAGCACGCAGGCGTCCGGGTCGTCGCCGTAGTTGTTGTTCCAGTCGAGCAGCGCCGCCGGCCGTCCGCCGGCGAGGCGCAGGCCCAGCATGCCGATCGCGCCGGTGACGTCCACCTCGCACGCGCTGGGCAGGAGGGCGTTGCTCATCATGCTCATGACGGTGCACGGCACGACGCCGAAGAACTCCTCCATCGCGGTCCAGCACTGCACCGCCGTCGCGGAGAGGTTCTCGTCGGCGATCCAGCGGTCGGCGAAGACGCCGAACTTGGCCATCTTCAGCAGCGCGGCGGCGGGGACGCCCCGGGTCGGCACGTAGCCGCGGATGGCGGCGAGCTTCTTCCGGACGTCCGGGTCGCTGTCCTTCAGCTTGTTGACGCGGCCGAAGACGTCGAAGAGGTCGATCGTCTCGACCGAGATGCCCGCGGCGTCGAGGAGCTTCTCGCTGAAGCGGACCGTCTTGAAGGCGGCCGGCCGCGCGCCGATCGCGCCGATGCGCGCGCCGCGCAGGCCGCGCACCACGCGGCACGTCGCGCCGAACTGCCGCAGTTCCCCGCGGAACTCGTCGGAGAGCGGGTCGACCGTGTGGCGCGCGGTCAGCGAGTAGGGGATGCGGTACTGCGAGAGGTTGTTGCAGGCCGACATCTTGCCGCAGAAGCTGTCGCGGCGGTCGCGGACCGTCATGTGGCCCGCGTCGTCGGGGAAGGCTTGGATCAGCACCGGCACGCCGAGGCCGGCCATGCGGAGCGTGTCCGCGATCGCGCGCTCGTCGCCGAAGTTCGGCAGCGTCACGAGCACGCCGTCGATCTTCGCGGCGTTGCGGCGGAACAGCGCGGCGCACTTCTGCGCGTCCTGCAGCGTCTCCACCGAGCCGAACTTCGTGTCCTTCGGTCCCAGCACAACAGCGTTGAAGCCCTCGGCCTTCAACAGTCCGAGAATCGTCTCGCGCCCCTCGCGGCACAGGTGGTCCGGGAAGAACCCGCGGTTGCCCACGATCACGCCCAGCGTCGTCTTCTTCATGTCGTTGATCCTCATGCGCGCGCCTCCCTGCGCGGCGCTGTTTTCAATCAAACCTAAATAAGCGCGCCGCGTCAAGGGGCGGTGGCGTCCCCCGAAGAACCGCCGGCAGACCGTGAGAAGTGCGCATGGACACGGCCGCGATCACGCAGAGACACGAAAGGACGGTGCTGGAGGGCGCCGCTCCGTCGGCGCCGTGCGGACATCGCCAGGCGCCTCGGCGGACCAGGGCGCGGGCGGATCCCGCAGAGACACGGGAGGACGGTGCTGGAGGGCGCCGCTCCGTCGGCGCCGTGCGGAAGGCCCTCGAAGCATCGCCCGTTCCCGGTCGCCCGAGCCAGACCGGGGATCGGGGATCCGTTTACGGCAGCAGTGCCGCGATCTGCGCGGGGGAGGCCGTGCCGGTCGTGCCGAGTTGGTGGATGACGATCGACGACGCCACCGCGGCGATCTCGAGGGCCTCGCGCAGCGATGCGCCCGCCGCGAGAGCGAGCGCCAGGTTCGCCGTCACCGAGTCGCCCGCGCCGACGATGTCGATCGGTCCGCGGAGGGGCAGGGCGGGCACGTGCACCGCATCCGCGCCCGGCTCCGCGCCGACGAGTCCCTCGGCGGCCATCGTGACGACGACCGGCCGCCCGTTCCGCCCCGCCAGC
>VGWF01000263.1 GCA_016873715.1 Lentisphaerota bacterium
AACGGTCGCGTTCGACGTCGCCGACCTTCCGCGCCTGCACAACGCGACGCCGAACCGCGGCCTGCGGCTGAAGAATCTGCCCGTGAACGGCCGACCGACCGCCGGCTGGGTTGTGGCGATGGAGTTCGACGCCGTGCCGGTGGCCGCATCCGCCGCGCCGCGGAAGGAGGAGACGAAATGAGATTCACCATCCGTCGCGCCGCGCTCGTTGCGATGCTCGCCGCCACGGTCGCGCGGAGCGCGACCCTCCCGGGGCCGACGCAAGGGACCGTCGCTGCGGTCGCGCGGAGCGCGACCCTCCCGGGGCCGGGAGGGCCGCACTCCGTGCGGCCGGATCGCGCGCCGTCACCGGAGTCCCTCGCCTGGGATTCCCCGAGCGCCGACCGCCACGGCTCGATGCCGCTGGGCAACGGCGACATCGGCGTCAACGCGTGGGCGCTGGCGGACGGGTCGCTGCACCTGCTCATCAGCAAGACCGACGCGTGGGACGACAACGCGCGCCTCGTGAAGATCGGCGAGGTGGTGCTGCGCTTCGATCCGGCCGTCTTCGCCGCGCCGTACCGGCAGGAGCTCGACCTCGCCACGGGCTCGATCGTCATCCAGGACCGCATCCGCGTGTGGGTCGACGCGAACCACCCGGTCGTGCGCGTCACCACGGACCTCCCCGCGACGGCCTCCGTCGCGATGTGGCGGACGAACCGGTTCGAGCTCACGCCGCTCCAGTGCAGCGACATCATGCTCGACCGCTCGAAACCCGGCCAGAAGCACGAGCCGATGTTCGTCGAGCCCGACGTGCTCGCGCGCAACGATCGCGACCGGATCACGTGGTACCACCACAACGCGCGGTCGGTGGGGCCGGAGATCCTCGCGAAGCTGCAGGGCCTGACCGGTTTCCCCCAGGCCGACCCGATCCTTCACCGCACGTTCGGCGCAAGCCTCGTTCGGGCGAAGCACGGCTTCGACATCCACGTGCTCACGCTGCATCCGTCGACGCCCGATGCGTGGCTCGCGGAGATGGAGAACCGCATCCGCGCCGCCGCACCGCCGGACCTCGCGGCGCACCAACGCGGGTGGGCGGGGTTCTGGGGCCGGAGCTGGATCCGCGCGACCCGCAACACCAACGCGCCGCCAGCGGCCGCGTCGCTTGTGCCGACGAACGGCCATCCGTTCCGCGTCGGCGCGGATCAGAAGGGCGGCAGCCGGTGGGCCGGCGAGATCCGGAATGTGTGTGCGCCCGACGATTTCGGCGGCGCCTTCACGCTCGAGGCCGAAGTGAAGCCGGCGGCCGGCGAGAAGGGCCGGATCTTCGACAAGATCACCATCGGCGGGGCCGACGGGTTCCTGCTCGACGCCCATCCCGGGAACAGCCTGCGGCTGATCAGCGGGTCGACGCAGGCCAGCGTGAAGGACGCGCTTCCCGCCGGGACCTGGGCGAAGGTGGTCGCCGTCGCCGACCCCGCGGCCGGCGGCTGGCGCGTGACCGTCGACGGGAAGGTCGTGATCGACACGGCCGGCGCGGCGATCGCCGACGATGCGGCCTACGTCAGCCGGATGTATGATCTGCAGCGGTTCGTCACCGCCTGCGCGGGCCGCGGGGCGTACCCGATCAAGTTCAACGGCTCGATCTTCACGGTCGCGCCCGCGGACGGAAAGGGCGACCACGACTTCCGGCGCTGGGGCCCCGGCTACTGGTGGCAGAACACGCGGCTCCCGTACATCTCGCTCTGCACCTCCGGCGACACCGACCTGATGCAGCCGCTGTTCAAGATGTACGTGGACGACCTCCTGCCGGTGTGCACCTACCGGACGAAGCACTACTTCAACCACGGCGGCGCGTACTACCCGGAGTGCATCTACTTCTGGGGCGCGGTCTTTGCCGAGAGCTACGGCTGGCAGCCGTTCGAGGAGCGGACCGACAAGCTCCAGGTCAGCGGCTACCACAAGTGGGAATGGGTCGGCGGACTGGAGCTGTGCTGGATGCTGCTCGACGCCTGGGAGCACGAGCCCGACGCGGCGTTCCTCCAGTCCAGGGTGCTGCCGACGTGCCGGGAGATCCTCCGCTTCTTCGACGAGCACTACGCGACCGGCCCCGACGGGCGGCTCGTGATGCATCCCTCGCAGGCGCTCGAAACGTGGTGGGATTGCACGAACCCGATGCCCGAACTCGCCGGATGCATCGCGGTCACCGACCGGCTCCTCGCGCTCGGCGAGACGCCCGCCGCCGACCGCGAGTTCCTCCGCCGCTTCCGCGCGAAACTTCCGGCGTTGCCGCTGCGCGAGGTCGACGGGCGAAAGGCGCTGGCTCCGGCGGAGCGCTATGAGAGCAAGCGCAACTCCGAGAACCCCGAGCTCTACGCGGTCTTCCCGTTCCGCCTCGTTGCGCTGGGCAAGCCGGACCTCGAGCACGGGATCGAGGCGCTGAAGCACCGGTGGGACAAGGGCGACTTCGGTTGGCGGCAGGACGACATCTTCATGGCCTACCTCGGGCTCGCGGACGACGCGCGGCGCAACCTCGTCAACCGCGCCCGCCGCCACGACAAGGGCTCGCGCTTCCCCGCGTTCTGGGGTCCGAACTACGACTGGATCCCGGACCAGGACCACGGCGGCGTGCTGATGAAGGCGCTGCAGGCGATGCTGATCCAGACCGACGGGCGGACGATCCGCCTGCTGCCCGCGTGGCCGAAGGACTGGAACGCGGACTTCAAGCTGCGCGCCCCGTACCGCACGACGGTCGAGGGCACGGTGGTCGACGGGAAGCTGGCCGGCCTGAAGGTGACCCCGGAGTCGCGGCGGGCGGACGTGATCACGGGGGAGGCGAGCCGATGAGCAGCATGTTTGATCCGATCCGCCCGGTCGGCGCCGCCGCCGGCCGCAAGCCCAACACGCTGCGCAAGCTCGACCGCATGAACAAGGCCCTCCGGCACGAGGAACCGGACCGCGTGCCCATCAGCGACTTCTTCTG
>VGWF01000264.1 GCA_016873715.1 Lentisphaerota bacterium
CCCCGCATCTTCGCGTGGCACGGCGCGCAGGTGTCGTTGCGCTGCTGCGGCGTCAGGCTGGCCATCCGGATCAGGTGCAGCTCCTTCGGAGGCGGCTGCTTCTTCTCCTGCGCCTCGCGGAAGAGCCGGGCGTGCTCGGACCCGGGGCCGTGGCAGACCTCGCAGTTGATGCCCGGCTCGTTCCACGTGGTGCGGTAGGTGTTCGATACCGGGTCGTAGCCGCGCGAGAGCTGGCTGACGTGGCAATCGAAGCACGACGTGTTGAAGGTCAGCGGCCGCTCCTTCCAGTACAGGGCCTCGTCGTTCAGCCCCTCCGCGTGGCGGACCATGCTGCCGGTCGTGTCGATCCACTTCCGGATCACGACGTCGAAGGCCAGCGGCATCACCTGCAGGCGCCCGCCGTCGAGCAGCGTCAGGAAGTAGAAGACGTTCTTCCCGCCGAGCGTGTAGAGGACGGGATAGCTCTTCGAGCCCTCCGGCCCCTCCTCGGTCATCCGCGCCGCGTTGCCCTCGATCAGCATCCGGTAGGCGTGCGGCCCCACCTTCAGCGGCGCCTCGTGCGGCGGCAGTTCGCCGCGCGCGAGCACCGCGGCGACCGGCTGCATCGCGCGGCCGTGGTGGGAGGTCTCCCAGAGCTCGTAGAACTTCTGGTGGCAGTCGCGGCAGCCCGACGAGCCGGTGTAGATCGCGCCCAGCGCCGGGGCGGTGTCCGGCAGGGGGGCGCCGCCGGCGGGGAGACCCGTCAGGAGCATCGAGCCCAGGAACGCGAGCGCGCCGCTCCACGGACGGCCGGGACCGGCGGTCCCGGCTACAGAAGGCGATACGGCCGCATTCCCTTCCACTTCTTCCTTTCCACGTCCTTGGGGTCTTCCGCGCGTCGCCGTCCCCGGTCAGAAGGACAGCAGCACCTGCCAGATGAACATGTTGCCGAGGCCTTCGCAGTTGTTCCAGATCCTGCGGACGATCTCCGGGTCGCCGCTGATCGGGGCCGAGAAGGGGGCCTGGTCGTCCCAGGAGCGGCAGAGGCCCGGCGCGACCCGGGTCGCGCGGTCGATCGCCGGGTCGTGCGCCGGCTGCGCGGCGCCGTCGGCCGGCGCGAGGATGTCCCCGCCGGTCGGCGCGCCGGAGTAGATGCCGAACTCGCGCGCGGCGTCGGTCATCGCCTTCACGTTCTCGGGGCGGATCTCGTTCTGCATGATCGCGCTGGCGTCGACGATGTAGCCGCCGTTCCCGGCGACGCCCTCGATCACGCGCCGCACCATGTCGCGCACCTCGGCCGGACCGCGGAAGGCGAGCAGGAAGTTCGGGATGCCGCCGCTGAGGCAGAACTTGTGGTGGAGTTTCCGGTGCGCGAGGAAGATGTCGCCGCGGTCGACGTGGTAGACGATGCTGCGCTCGGGCAGCTCGGCGAAGCGGTCGAGGTGGTGGTCCCAGTTGCCCTCGGCGTAGAAGAGCGTCTGGTGGCCGTTCCGCCAGAGCTCGGTGATGATCGGCTTGATCGTCGGCCAGTAGATCTCCTCGAAGTTCTCGCGCGACACGAACGGGATGCAGCCGCGGTGCATCCAGTAGCCGACCGGCACCTGCTTCGAGGGGTCGGCGGTCGTGTTCGCGACGTGGAAGAGATGGGGGAGCAGCGCCTCGCAGGCGGCCTTGACCTTCTCCGGGCGCTCGATGAGGTCGGTGGCGAGCCCGAGGTACCCGCGCAGCTTGTCCGCGAGGATGTCCATCGGGGCCTTGAGAATGCCGGCGATCGCCGAGACCGTGCCGCATTCCTGACGCATGCGCTGGACCTGGGGCCCGAAGTCCATGAAGTAGGCGAGCATCGCCATCGAGCCCTTCACGAGCGCCAGGGTGCTGCGCGTCGAGTTCGGGGCGCCGGGGGCGGCGATCTCGGTCGAGATGCGCGGAAGCCAGGTCTCGTAGAGGAAGCCGGTCGGGTCGGCGATCAGCGCGTCGTACTCGTCGGCGTGCATGAAGGCTTCGTCCTCGCCCGGCTCGCGGTACTGGAAGCCGGTGTCCGGCGGCACCTCGAGGCCGGGGATGCCGTAGTACTTCAGGCCGAGCGCCTGCGAGAGGCCGGTCCACACGTAGACCATGTTCGCGACGGCGGCGTCCCAGTCGTACTCCTTGCAGCAGCGGATGACGGCCTCGAAGGCCATCCGGTAGTCGTGGGTGACCTGCTGGCAGGTGAAGCCGCAGTGCGTGGCGGTCATCTCGGCGGCGAAGGGCCGCACGGGCACCCGGTCGGGCTTCTCGTTCCGCATCGCCGTCAGGTACCGGCGGAGACGCTGCTGGTAGAGCTGTTCCATGGACGCGCTCATGTCACCACTCCCGGCCATCGGCCATTGATGGGCGCGAGCGTAGCGGGTGTTGCGGATCGATCCAAGCCCGAAAGCCGTCCGCCCGCCCGGGCCGCCGGGCGCGGGGAGGCCCCGCTCAGCCCGGGGGCCGCCCCGCCGGCCGTCCGCGCCGCAGCGCGACGTACAGGCCCGCCGCGAAGAGCATCGAGGGAATCGAGGCCCCGACGGCGGGCGCGAGGCGGGCGAGGGCCTGGTGGAGCGCGAACCCGGCGGCCCACGCGGTCACGCCGGGCCACCGCGCGGCCGGCAGGTCGCGGCCTTCCAGCAGCGCGGGACCGTCGAGGCGGCCGCGGCGGACCGCGAAGTAGTCCGCCAGCACCACGCCGAAAAGCGGACAGAACGCCGATCCGACGAGCAGCAGGAACGCCTCGTACTTCGTCGGGTCGATCACCAGCGCGAAGGCGGTGCCGGCGAGGCCGAGCGCCGCGGCGAGGGCCCGCACCGGAACGCGCGGGAGGAGCG
>VGWF01000265.1 GCA_016873715.1 Lentisphaerota bacterium
GGGGAGCCGCTACCAGCTTCCCCCCGAGGCGATTCTCCTGGGCCGGGGCGCCGTTCCGGCGGCGGCTCCCTTCGTGATCCGCAACCGCGTTCTCGGGGAGCTCGAGGTTGCCCGCCCTGCCGATGCCCGCGGCGAGCGGCTGGCCGCGGACTCGGCGCTGGTCAACTACGCGTACCGCGGCCCGGGCTATCTCCTCGGCAGCACCCTTCAGAACCCGGCGCTTTCGATGCTCGATCCCGGGACGGGCGATCCAATGCTCAAGTACGCCGGCATATCCCGCCAGAAGCGCGCCTGCGGTCTGCTCTTCGACGAGCCTGCATCCCCGACGGTCAGCCAAGTCCATCCGGTCGTCGAGGACACCGCCGGCGGGCGCCCGCAGCATTCGTTCTGGAGCGTTCAGCACGAGAGCGTCCTGCTGGTCCAGCGCATCGCCAGCCACGGGAGAAGCACCTTGGGCTCCTACAGTACGGGGAAGCTCGGCATGCGATTCGAGGGGGCCGGCCTCGAGAGGGTCGAGGAGGGCGGCTGGATCTTCGCCGGCAACGGGAAGGCCTTCGTCGGCGTGAAGTTCCTGGATGGCGCGTACCGGTGGGATGAGAAGCGGGTCCAGGCCGACCCCGCGAACTTCAAGGGCCCCGGCGACACCGGGCGCATCCTGCTGCACGCCGGGGATGTCGTCCGCCACGGCTCGTTCGTCCGCTTCCGCGAGGCGGTGCGCGCCCATCCGCTCACGGTGACTGCGGGCATGGTCGACTACCGCTTCGGCGCGCAACGGATCGAGATGAGCCGTTACGACGCGACGGCGCCGCAGGCTTTCCTTCTTCCCCGCATCAACGGCGTGCCCGTCGAACTCCGCCCCGCGGCGACGTACCAAAGCCCCTTCCTTAACGGCGCCTTCGGCAGCGACCGGATCACGGTCACCGTCGGCCCCATCAAGCGGGTGCTGGATTTCGCGACCGAGGGCAGGTAATCGCATGCCGTTTCCATCCGTTCATCCCCGCGCCCCCCCTGCACGACGTCACGCTGGAGGCGACCCTCCATGACCGGTTCCCCCGTCACGGCCGGGAGTAGATGGGATCCCGGATTCCAACCACCGCTTCCTGCCCACGGGATCGGAACTGGAGGGCCGCGCTCTGTCGCGGCCGAAACCAGGCGTATGATGCGACGGGTCCTTTCGCGCGCACCCGGCATGGCCAGGAATCAGGCGCGGCGCCGGGGGATTCAACGGCGGCGGCGGATGTGTAGGCTCCGCGGGCATGTTTCGGCATCCGGGAGGCAGGGATGAGACAGCGATTCAGGGCGGTGCGCATGGAAGGGGTGATCACTGCGTGGGGCGCTGCGATTCTGTTACTTGCTGCGGTCGCTCGGGCGGCGGCGTTCGTGCTGGCGGGGCCGGAGGGTGCGGCGCCGGTGTTCGTCGCGCCGGGGGAGCCGGAGTGCGTGCGGCTGGCGGCGGAGGACCTCGTGCGCGATGTCGCGCGGATCACGGGCCGGACGCCCGCGTTCGCGAAAGACTCCGACGATGCGGGCGTCGTGCTCGCCTCCGTGAACCGGCCGGAGTCGGCCGCCCTGCTCGAACGGATGGCGCCGGGTCTTGCCGGCGGGCTGGCGGGGAAGTGGGAGGCGCACCGCGTGGAGATCGTCGGGCCGCGGCTCATCGTCGCCGGGAGCGACGAGCGCGGGACGATGTTCGGGCTCTACGCATTCATCGAGGAGCAGCTCGGCGTCGATCCGCTGCATTTCTGGACCTCGCGCGCGCCGCGTCCGCGGGAGCGGCTCGAATGGGACCGCGTGCGGATGGCGTCCGACGGGCCCTCGTTCAGGTTCCGCGGCTGGTTCATCAACGACGAGGACCTGCTGACCGAGTGGAAGGAGAGCGGTGGCGCGCGTCGGATCGACTACCCGTACTACGGCCAGGTCGTGAACCGCGAGGTCATGCGCGCGGTCGCCGAGTCGCTCGTGCGGAGCCGCTGCAACCTGATCATCCCGGCGAGCTTCGTCGACATCCTCAACCCGCCCGAGGCCGCGCTGCTGGAGGAATGCGCGCGCCGCGGCGTGTTCCTGTCGCAGCACCACGTCGAACCGATGGGCGTGAGCGCCTTCGCCTACTTCAACTACTGGAAGGCCCGCGGCCGCGATCTGAAGTACTCCTACTTCAGCCATCCGGACGAGGTGCGCGAGGTCTGGCGCGTCTACGCGGAGGCGTGGGCGGCGCACCCGAACGTGATCTGGCAGCTCGGCCTGCGCGGCATCGCGGACCGGCCGATGTGGATGGCCGACCCCGCGACGCCGCAGTCGGACGCCGACCGCGGGCGGTTGATCTCCGACGCGATGGCGGAGCAGGTCCGGATCCTCGACAAGGTGGCCCCGGGGCGGCCGCGGATCCTGTCCACCACGCTCTGGGCCGAGGGCTCCGCGCTCAACCGGCAGGGGCTGCTGACGATCCCGACGAACACGATCGTCGTCTTCGCCGACAACTCGCCGGGATGGAAGTGGCAGGAGGATTTCCACACGACGCCGCGCGATCCGCGGAACGCGTACGGCGTCTACTACCACCACGGCCTGATCGGCTCCGGGCCGCACCTCGCGCAGGTGCCGTCGCCGCGGAAGACCCACGAGTGCCTGCGCATGGCGATGGACAAGGGCGCCGGAACCTACGCGATCTGCAACGTCGGCAACATCCGCGAGTTCGTGCTCGGGATCGACGCGACCGCGAAGATGACGTGGCGGATGGACGGGTTCGACCCCGACGCCTGGCTCGACGGATGGGTGCGGACGCGATTCCCGTCGCGCGCGGCGGAGGT
>VGWF01000266.1 GCA_016873715.1 Lentisphaerota bacterium
GGGGCGGGGCAGACGAGGGTCGCATCCGGCGTGTGGATGACGATCAGGTTCTCGCAGCCGATGGTGGTGACGAGGTGGGCGGGGTCGCTGGAGGCGACGAGCGTGCCCTTCGTGTCCACGAGCACCGCGCGCTCCGCGGCGATGGAGTTGCCGTCGGCGTCCTTCGGGCAGGTCCGCGCGAAGAAGGGCCAGGAGCCGACGTCGAGCCAGCCCAGGGGCATCGGGATCGCGGCGACGGTCACGGCGGGGTCGCGCGAGGCCGGCTCCATCACGGCGTAGTCGACGCTGACCTTCCGGAGCGCCGGGTAGACCTCGTCCAGGACGCGGTCGCGGTCCGCGCCGTCCCACGCCGCGGCAATGCGCAGGAGCCCGGCGTGGGTTTCGGGCTGGTAGCGGCGGAGGCAGTCCAGCAGCGTGGAGGCGCGCCAGACGAACATGCCGCTGTTCCAGAGGTAGGCGCCGGGGCCGGCCTCGAAGTAGCCCTTCGCGACGTCCGCCGCGGGCTTCTCGCGGAAGACGCGGACGCGGCGCGCGGTGCCGGACAGGGCCTCGCCGAGTTCGAGGTAGCCGTAGCCCGTGGCCGGGCCGGTCGGCGCGATGCCGAAGGTGACGAGCGCCTCCGGGCGCGCCTCGGCGAGGTCGAAGCCCGACGCGACGATCTCCCGGAACCGGTCGACGGGCTCGATGACGTGGTCGGCGGTGAAGACGGCGATCACGGCGTCCGGGTCGCGCCGCGCGAGGACGGCGGCCGCGAAGCCGACGGCGTTGACGGTGTCGCGACCGACCGGTTCGCCGAGGAAGCGGTCGGCCGGGAAGCCCGGCAGCGACGCGAGGACGGAGTCCCGGTGGCCGCGTCCGGCGCAGATGAGGCGGCGCCCGGCGGGGACGAGGCCCTCCAGCCTCTCCAGCGCGATCTGCAGGAGGCTGCGTCCGCCGATGAACGGGATGAGCTGCTTCGGAAGGGCCTGGCGGCTCATCGGCCACAGGCGCGTCCCGGACCCGCCGGCCATGATCATCGCGTAGCGCACGGATGGTCCCTCCCCTTGCCTCTCAGATGCGCCCCGAGCCCGGCCGGATCAGCTGCAGCTTGGCCACGCTCAGGCCGCCGCGCAGGACCCGCGTGAGGTGCGCGGGGCCGGAGATGCCGCGCGCGGTACGCCACAGCACGCGGGGGCTGAAGTAGAAGGCGCGGTTCACGCGCTTGAAGAGATCGAGCAGCGTCGGCTCGTCCATCCACTGCGTCCAGACGGTCGGCAGCTTCACGCCGGGCTGCGGGTCGCGCATGAAGCGGATCCAGACGTCGGCGTCCCAGAGGCCGAGGGCGGCGCCCTGGCGGAAGATCTCGGTGTCGGGATAGGGCGTGAAGAGGGAGTAGACGACGTAGTTCGGGTCGAGGCTGCGGAGGAACGGGATGGCGCGGAGGACGTCCTCCGGCGACTTCTCGTGGGGGCAGCCGACCATCATGTAGGCGATGGAGACGACGCCGGCCTCGCGCGTCATGCGGAAGACCTCGTGGATGCGGGCGACGTCGAGCTTCTTGTTGATCGCGAGGAGCCCCTCGTCGGAGTGGGTCTCGACGCCGTAGTGGATCCGGTAGCAGCCGGCGCGTTTCGCGACGCGGAGCATCTCGGGCGTGACGTTGCGGCAGCTCGCCTTGTAGCCCCAGAGCATCTTCACGCCGCGGCGGAGGATCTCCTCGGAGATGTCCATGACGCGCTGGACGGAGCTGTTGAACAGGTCGTCGATGAAGTGGATCTCCTCGATCCCGTAGCGCGTGGCGCACTCGGCCATCTCGTCGACGATGTGCGCCGCCGACCGGGCGCGGAACTTGTGGGGGACGTTGCAGAAGACGCACTGGTTGGGGCAGCCGCGGCTTCCGATGATGGTCGAGGTGCGTCCGCGGATGTTGGCGGGGGTGTAGTAGCGGTCGTGCGGGAGGCCCTCGCGGTGCGGGAGCGGCAGGGCGTCGAGGTCCTCGACGGGCTCGGCGGGACCGTTGTCCACCACGGCGCCGTCGCGGCGCCAGAGGACGCCCGGGATGCCGGACGGGTCGCCGCCCTCCGCGAGGCGGTCGAGCAGGGCGGCGACGGGGCGCTCGGCGTCGCCGCGGACGGCGAAATCGAACTCCGGGATGGCCAGCGCGTGCTCCGGGAAGGCGGAGACATGGGGGCCGCCGAGCACGATCCGCAGGTCGGGCCGGGCCGCGCGCAGGGTCCGCGCCATGGTCGCGGCGCTGCGGATGGCGTGGGTGGTCGCGGTGATGCCGACGACGTCCGGCCGCTCCGCCAGGACGCGCGCGGCGGTGTCCTCGTGCGACCAGAGGCCCGGCTGGGCGTCGAGCAGGGCCACGGCGTGGCGCGTCGAGGCCTTGAGGAAGGCCGCGAGCTGCATGATGCCCATCGGCGGGTAGATGTGCGCGCGCTGGTCGTTGAACACGTCGGGGACGCCCGCCCACACCTGGTGGAACTTCGGGGGGTTGAGCAGGACCAACTTCACGCTGGGCTTTGTCGGCGGCATCGGGTGTCCGCACCTTACCGACGGCGGGGGATGAAGTAAAGCCGGCGGGGCGCGGCCCCCAGAGCAGACGCATCTTCCTCGAGGTCGTGGCACCTTTCGGTCGGCGGGGCGCGGAGTGGC
Organism: Lentisphaerota bacterium; assembly: GCA_016873715.1. Classification (GTDB taxonomy): domain Bacteria; phylum Verrucomicrobiota; class Kiritimatiellia; order PWTM01; family PWTM01; genus VGWF01. The sequence continues at coordinate 2,638 of VGWF01000266.1, forward strand.
TGGTGGACGCTGGCGCCCTTGCGGTTGCGGGGGTGCGACGCGCACCAGGCCGGCCGGATCGCGCGGGATCCCGCCCCGCCTGCGGCGTTGCCGAAGGGGGCGCGGACACGAGTCCCGCCTTCGCCCCGGAGGGCGGGGCTCCGG
>VGWF01000267.1 GCA_016873715.1 Lentisphaerota bacterium
GAAGTCCGGGCGGGCCGGACGTTGGATCCTCGTGGCAACTCCATCTCTCGTGGATCCGTCTCCGGCCGGGCCAGCGGCCCGGCCCTACCCTCCGTGTCGCGGGGCGATAGTGGGCGGGACGACTCGCCCGGCCCCGCAGCGGCTACGCCGGGAAATCGATCATCGCCTTGATCACCCCGTCGCGCAGGCCCGCGACGAGATCGAAGGCCTCGGCCGTGCGCGCGAACGGGAACCGGTGCGTCACCATGAACTCCGGCCGGAGGCTCCGCTTCGCGAGCATCTCCAGCGTCCGCTCGGCGCAGTGGGCCTGGCGGCGGACGTTCTGGATGCGGATTTCGCGGCGGCGGGCGACATCGATCGAGATCGAGATCCGGTCGACCGTCGGGATCCCGATCAACGAGAGCACGCCGCCGGGCTTGAGCAGCTCGATGGCCTGGTCCACGGTCTCCTGCTGGCCGCAGCACTCGAAGACGACATCCAGCATCAGCGGCTCGCGCTTCGCGACCTCGGCGACGACGTCGCACGCGCGCGGGTTGCCCGACCAGTCGGCCCCGGCCTTCCGCGCGGCGGCGAGACGGGCGTCGACGAGGTCGGTCGCGTAGACGGCGGCGGCGCCGGCCTCGCGCGCGGCGAGGGTCACGCTCAGCCCGATCGGGCCGGAGCCCAGAACGCCCACGCGCAGGCCGCGGACCGGGCCGGACTGCCGCACCGCGTACACGCCGATCGCGAGCGGCTCGGAGAGCGCGCCGAGGTCGTCGCCCACGCACGCCGCCAACGGCAGGCAACTGCTCTCGGGCATGACAATGAACTCGCTGAGGCAGCCCTCGGCCTGTCCGGGACAGCCGAGGAACGTCAGCGTGCGGCACGTGTTCGGGCGTCCGGCCCGGCACTGGTCACACACGCCGCACGGCATCGCGGGCTCGATGGCGACATGGTCGCCCGGCTTGACGTGCGTGACCGCCGGACCGACCGCCTCGACGACGCCCGCGCCCTCGTGGCCGACGGCGAACGGGTACTGCACGACCTGGCTCCCGATGCGGCCGTCGGTGTAGTAGTGGATGTCCGACCCGCACACGCCCACGCGCGTCATGCGCACGAGCACATCCGTCGGCCGGACGATCGCCGGATCCGCCACGTTCGCCATCTCCATCGCCCGGATCGCCGTCAGTCGCATCGCTTTCATCGTGGTCTCCCGTGACCTTCACCTTACCGCGGAGCTGCCCCGCGCACAAATCCGCCCGGGGCGGAGCATGGAGCGGAAGGGCGAAGAGCGGAGAGCGGGGAGCCGCCCCGCGCACAAATCCGCCCGGGGCGGAGCATGGAGCGGAAGGGCGAAGAGCGGAGAGCGCAGAGCGCAGAGCAAAGAGCGGAGAGGAGAGGGCAGAGGGCGGAGGGGGGAAGGTGACATAGGAAGCGGCGAACTGCCCCCGGGGTTGACCGCACCGCCCGCGCGCGAGAGACTCGCCGGCCGGAGACCCATCATGACCGCTTCTCGTTCCGCCCTCGCGTTCCTCGTCGCGGCCGCCGCATCCGCGGCCGAACCCCGCGTTCCCGGCTTCGAGACCGTCGCCGCAACCAACCTGCAGTGGACCGCGGCCTGGTCGCGCGACGCGGACGCCGTGAAAGCGGAGGCGGACGGACAGGTCCGACGCGAGGCCGCGCAGTCGCTGCGGATCCTCCACACCGGTTCGAACGACTGGAGCGTCACGCCCGAGGTCCGCCTCGTCACCGCGCCCGGCGACCTCGTCGAGGCCGCCGCGTGGGTGCGCGTCCGCGGCCGGGGTCACGCCGGCGTTTCCTTCACCCTTCGCACGCGCGACGGGCAAGTCACCGACTGGAGCGCGGGCGACCGCCTCGCGGAGGGCGATACGGAATGGACGCTGCTGCGATGCCGCGTCGTCGTCCCCGACGGCATCGTCTCCGTGGCGCCGCGCATCACCGGCGTGGGGCCGGCGACGGTGTGGATCGAGCCGCTCCGCTACCGCCGCCTCGCGCGGATCTCGGGGGCCCCCGCCGCGGCCGTCGCCGTCGACAACGGCCTCGTGCGGGCCGCCTTCGATCCCGCGAGCGGCGGGATCTCCCTCACCGACCTGCGCACCGGCGTCGCCTGGGCGCCGCGCGCCGACGCCCGCGCGGCGCTGCTGGTCGGCGATGTGCGCGCCGAGGGTCGCGCCATCCGGGCAACGCTGACGGACCTCGCGACCGACCTCGAGATCCGCGCGCGGATCGAACTCGACGCGAAGGCGCCCGAGGCGCTCGTGACGCTGTCGGCCGGCGGCCCTCTCGCCGCGCCGCTCGCGTGGCCGCCGCCCTTCGAGACGGCGCCCGGCCAGCGGCTGATCGTCCCGATGAACGAGGGCATCGGCTTCCCGGTCGACGACCCCGCCTCGCCGTCGATGCGCCTCATCGCCTACGGCGGCCACGGCATCTGCATGGCGTTCTACGGCATCGCCGCCGGCGAGCGCGGCGTGATGGGGATCCTCGAGACGCCCGACGACGCGGCGGTGCGCTTCGGGCGTCCGCGCGAGGGCGCACGCCTCGAGATCGCGCCGGAATGGGTCGCGCAGCGCGGCCGGTTCGGCACCGAGCGGCGGCTCCGCCTCGTCGCGATCGAGCGAGGCGGCCACGTCGCGATGTGCAAACGCTACCGGGACCACGCCCG
>VGWF01000268.1 GCA_016873715.1 Lentisphaerota bacterium
GCGTCCGCCCTTCCGCCCGCGAAGCCTCCGCTCCGGGCTCCCTGCTCTCCGCCGCCTCTCGCGCGCTATGGCCGTCGGGTCCCCGCGATGGCATGATGGCGGCATGAGAGTATTCGCGGCGGGGATCGTGGCGTGCGGATGGGTCGCGGCGTCGGCCTGGGGCGCGGAGGATCTCGACCTTGCGGCGAGGATCCGGCCGGTTCCGCGGGCGGCGAAGTTCTCGGACCCGGAGTTCAACATCTGGTGCGGCACGATGGTCCGCGGCGACGACGGCCGCTGCCACCTCTACTACTCGCGATGGCGGCGGGATCTCGGCCACGTGGCCTGGGTCACGCATTCGGAGGTGGCGCACGCCGTCGCGGACGCCCCGCTCGGCCCGTACCGGCACGTCGACGTCGCGCTGCCGCCGCGCGGGAAGGAGTTCTGGGACGGCCTCTGCACCCACAACCCGACCGTGATGCGGTTCGACGGCAAGTACTACCTCTATTACATGGGCAACACCGGCGACGGGGTCGCGACGAAGACCCTCAACTGGACCCACCGCAACAACCAGCGGATCGGTGTCGCCGTGGCGGAAAGGCCCGAGGGGCCGTGGACGCGGTCCGACAGGCCGCTGATCGACGTCTCGCCCGATCCCGCCGCGCACGACGCGCTCATGGTCGCGAATCCGTCGGTGACCCGCCGCCCGGACGGCGGCTACCTGATGATCTACAAGGCCGTCGCCCGGAAGGGCCCCGCGCCCTTCGGCGGGCCGGTGGTCCACCTCGCCGCAACGGCCGGCACGCCGACCGGCCCGTTCCGCAAGCATCCCTCGCCCGTGTTCACGAAGGAGGGCGTGATGTTCCCCGCCGAGGACCCGTTCGTCTGGTGCGACGGCGCGCGCTATCACGCCGTCGTGAAAGACATGAAGGGGCACTTCACCGGCCGGGGCCAGTCGCTGGCGCTCTTCGGATCGTCCGACGGCCTCGACTGGACGCTCGCGGCGCATCCGTTCGTTGCGGTGACGCAGATCGCCTGGGAGGACGGGACCGTCCAGAAGCTCGACGCCCTCGAGCGTCCGCAGATCTGGTTCGACGGGGCCCGGCCCGCGGTTCTCTTCTGCGCCGCCGCGGAGACCCGCGGTCGCGACGGCTCGTTCAACGTCGCAATCCCGCTGGGCGCCGCAACGCCCGTGGAGGCCCCGCGATGACGATACGCCCCGTGCTCCTGGCCCTGGCCCTTGCCGCCGGCGCGGCGATGGCCGCCCCTCCGAACATCGTCCTGGTCTTCATCGACGATCTGGGGTGGGGCGACTTCTCGTGCTTCGGGAACCGCGCGGTCGCGACCGAGGCCATCGATCGCCTCGCGTCGGAGGGCCTGCGCTTCTCCCAGTTCTACGTCAACTCGCCGATCTGCTCGCCCTCCCGCACCGCGATCTCGACCGGGCAGTACCCGCACCGCTGGCGGATCACGTCCTACCTCGACAACCGCGCGCTGAACGAACGCCGCGGCGTCGCGCAGTGGCTCGATCCCGCCGCGCCGATGCTGGCCCGCTGCCTCCGGAAGGCCGGCTACGCAACGGGGCACTTCGGGAAGTGGCACATGGGCGGCCAGCGCGACGTCGGCGACGCCCCGGCCATCGCGGAGTACGGCTTCGACGAGTCGCTGACCAACTTCGAGGGGCTCGGCCCGCGCGTGCTTCCGCTGTGCGACGCGCACGACGGGAAGCCGCCGCGCCTGCACGCGCTCGGCTCCGACAGGCTCGGACGCGGACCGATCGCGCGGGAGGACCGCTCGCGCGTCACCGCCCGCTTCGTCGAGGCGGCGGTCGGTTTCGTCCGGACGTCGGCGGCCGCCGGGACGCCGTTCTACATCAACGTCTGGCCCGACGACGTGCACGGCCCGTGGTTTCCGCCGAAGGACCGGCGCGGCGACGGCGGCAAGCGCGCGCTCTACCACGGCGTCCTCGACACGATGGACGAGCAGCTCGGCGTGCTCTTCGATGCGATCCGCGGCGACGCGAAGCTGCGCGACAACACGCTGATCCTCGTGGCCTCCGACAACGGCCCCGAGCCGGGCGCCGGATCGGCCGGTCCGTTCCGCGGCGGCAAGACGATGCTCTACGAGGGCGGTATCCGCTCGCCGCTGATCGCGTGGGGCCCGGGGCTGATTCCGGCCGCGAAGGCCGGCGCCCGCGACGAATCCTCGTGGTTCGCCGCGATCGACCTCGTCCCGACGCTGCTCCGGATCGCGGGGGCGCCCGCGCCGGACGGGGTTGCGTTCGACGGCGAGGCGCTGCCCGGCACGCTGCTCGGCCGCGCGCCGGCGTCGCGCCGGGCGCCGCTCTTCTTCCGCCGTCCCCCGGACCGGCCCGGCACGCGCGAGGAGAACCTGCCCGACCTCGCCGTCCGCGACGGCCGGTGGAAGCTGCTGTGCGAGTACGACGGCTCCGCGCCGCAGCTCTACGACCTCGAGCGCGATGCGGGCGAGACAGCGAACCGGGCCGCGGAGGAACCGGCGACGGTCGCCCGCCTCGCCGCCGCGGCGCTCGCGTGGCACGCGTCGATGCCGTCCGACCACGGCGCCACCCCC
>VGWF01000269.1 GCA_016873715.1 Lentisphaerota bacterium
CGCGACAACGCGGTCACCGTCGCCGCGCGCCCCGGGATGCTGAAGATCGACGCATGGAACCACCTCGCGATGACGTACGACGGCGACGTGCTGCGGTTCTTCGTCAACGGCGCGGCCGCCGGGGAGCAGCGGATCGGCCGTCCGCGGACTCCGGGCCGCGCCGGGCTGGCCTTCGGCCGGCGGCAGGACAACTGCGGCGACGGCTACCACTTCCGCGGCGCCATCGACGAGGTGCGGATCCACGACCGTGCGCTGACGGCGGCGGAGATCCACGGCCGGTTCGTCGCGCCGGAGGCCGCGAATCCGGCGTTGAAGCCGGTGCGCGCATGGAGCTTCCGCGCCGGCGGTCGCGCCGCCACGGAACAGCCGCGTGCGGCGTGGCGCGCGGCGTCAATGGAGGTTCGCCTGGCGGCGGCGGGGCGCACGTGGCGCGGCGCGTGGGCGCCGGCTGCGGGCGGCGAGTGGAGCGGAGACGCATGGCGCGAGGCGGCGGCCGTCGTGACGGCCGATGCGTTGCGGCCCGGGGTCCCCGCCGAGTCCGTTCCGTGTCCGTCCGTGTCGGTCCATGCCTCCGAGTTCCCCGGCGGCGCGCCCCGCCCCGTCGAGTTCGATGCGGCGCGCGGCTGGCACAGGGTGAGCCTCGACGGCATCGAGCCGGTGGTGCCCGCGGGCGACGGGGAGCGGCGGAACGACGCGATGGAGCGTGTGCGTCTCGTGCTGAAGAATCCCGCCGACGCGGAGCAGGTCACCCGTCTGCTCTTCGAGAAGACCTCGCACGGGATCCGCCAGCGCATCGGGGCGGCGATCACAGGGGTCTCGGCGGTGCTGCGCGATGCGGACGGGCATCCGACGGGCCTTCCGGTGCAGCTCAGCAAGAACTGGCACACCCGCGCCGAGGGCGGCGTGTACGCGGGCCAGTGGTTCCACGGGTTCTCGCAGGTCCGCCTGCCGCCGCGGTCGGAGGTGCCCCTCGAGCTGACGGTCGTCTACGGCCACTGGGGCGGCGTGGCGGCGGCGTCGCACGCGCAACTGTGCCTGATCGGGTGGGGGAGCAATCAGCAGTGGGACCAGAGCGCGCTCGGCTCGTGGGGCGAGAGCATCTGCTACGAGCCCGACCAGGCCCAGGCGCGGTGCGCGGTGCTCGACGTGCGGCCGGTGATGGTCCGGTCGATGTCGGGCGGCCAGCCGTGGACCTGGACGCACAACGTCGGCGGCGGCGACTTCGTCCGGCTGTTCGACCCGGAGGGCCGTCGCGTGATGCCGGGGCGCATGCGCACCGCCTTCCTCGCCCAGGGGCCGTGCCTGACCGAGGTCGTGTACGCCGGCCGCACCGGGGGCGGCATCGAGCAGTCGGCGGCCGTCAGCCTTGCCCGCACCGACGACCTCGTGCGCGGGACCTACCGTCTACGGCTCGACGCGGCGGCGCCGGTTTCCTTCTCGCGCTTCGTCATCTTCCAGATCGGGGCCGACACGTACAGCTACACCGGCGAGCGGAAGATGGCGGTCGGCGACGGGGGGGGCCTCCGCCGCGAATGGCCGACGCAGTGGGGCGGAGACACGAACCGCACCGCGCCGGTCGAACTCGGCGGCCGCGCGCCGTGGATCTCACTGCATGAGGCCGGGGACGTGTTCCGCACGCGAAGCGGCGCGGCGAGCCCGGGACCCGGCGGGCGGGCCGGACGGGTCGAGGGTGCGTGGGCCAGCCGCGGCATCGTGATCCGCGAGTGGAAGGCGCGCCTTGGCGGTCGCGAGGCGGCGCCGTGGATGCTCGAGCGCGGCGTGTCGGTGCGCGGGGCGGACACGTCCACCGCGGACATCGTCCCTCCGCCCGGCGTGGAACGGCTCGAACCGGGCGACTTCGTCGAGGCGACGTTCGAGCACATCATCGTTCCGCAGCGCGCGGAGGACTACTACGGTCCCAACGAAGCCCTGCGCGCGGCGCTGGCGCGCGACGGCGACACGTGGCGGATGATCCATCGCGAGGCGGCCGGCAACGACCGTCGCGTCACGGTGTCCCGCGGCCGGCTGGAGCGGACGTATCCCGACATCCGCGTGCGCGCCGACGGCGACGCGGCGGAGTTCACGCTCGCCGGCGGGATCGGGTACGTGCCCGTCACGGTGACGGGTCTTTCGTCCCCGCGCGGCCAGGGTCTCCTGATCGACGGCCGCCCGGTGGACCAGGCGGTTCATGGAAACGACTTCTGGCAGACCGGCTACGATTCCACGGTGTGCCGCTGGAGCCGGACGTGGACGATCCCGTCCGGCGACGGGCGCGTCCGGGCGGTCCGCCTGGGCTCCCGCCCGGAGAATTGCACGACGACGCTGCACGCTGCAGGGGGCTTGCTGCGTTAGATGGGAACTTGCGCGGCGCAGGCAGGAGTGCCGGTACCACGAGATGCGAAGGAGCAACGGGATGAATCCAAGACGGGCGGCGGTGCTGGCGGCGGTGTGGCTGGCGATCGCGGGGGCCGCGGGAGCGGCGAAGCTGGAGCTCGC
>VGWF01000270.1 GCA_016873715.1 Lentisphaerota bacterium
GGGGCATCGGCTTCCCGGTCGACGACCCCGCCTCGCCGTCGATGCGCCTCATCGCCTACGGCGGCCACGGCATCTGCATGGCGTTCTACGGCATCGCGGCCGGCGAGCGCGGCGTGATGGGGATCCTCGAGACGCCCGACGACGCGGCGGTGCGCTTCGGACGTCCGCGCGACGGCGCACGCCTCGAGATCGCGCCGGAATGGGTCGCGCAGCGCGGCCGTTTCGGCACCGAGCGGCGGCTCCGCCTCGTCGCGATCGAGCGAGGCGGCCACGTCGCGATGTGCAAGCGCTACCGGGACCACGCCCGGGCCGCCGGCCTCCTCAAGACGTTCGCCGAGAAGGGGCGCGAGCGGCCCGGCGTCGCGAAGCTGGGGGGCGCGGTCAACGTGTGGTTCATGGGCGGCGCGGGCAAGGCCGAGATGGGGCGCGCCCTGGCCGACGCCGGCGTCCGCCGCGTGCTGTGGAGTGCGGGCGGATCGTCCAACGAGCTCGCCGAACTGAACGGGCTCGGCTTCCTGACCAGCCGCTACGACATCTACCAGGACTGCATGGACCCCGCGCAGTATCCCAACATCCCCGGGAAGCACGGCGACTGGACGAGCGAGGCGTGGCCGGCGGGCATCGTGATCCGCGCCAACGGCGACTGGGAGCGGGGCTGGCAGGTGAAGGCGAAGGACGGCTCGATGATCCCGTGCGGCGTGCTGTGCGACCGCCTCGCGCCGGAGTGGGCGCGCCGGAGGATCGGCGAGGAGCTGAAGTCGAAGCCGTACGCGGGCCGGTTCATCGACACCACCACCGCCTCGTCGTGGCGCGAGTGCTACGCATCCAACCACCCGATGACCCGCACCGAGAGCCGCCGGTTCAAGATGGAACTGCTCAACGTGATCTCCGGGGAATTCAAGCTCGTCTGCGGGTCCGAGACCGGCCACGACGCGGCGGTCCCGTTCGCCGACTTCTTCGAGGGCATGCTGAGCCTCGGCCCGTTCCGCGTGCCCGATTCCGGGCGCGACATGATGCGCAAGTGGGAGGAGGCGGAGATCCCCGACCGCGTCACGCGCTTCCAGGCGGGCCACGGCTACCGGCTGCCGCTGTGGGAGCTCGTCTACCACGACGCCTGCGTCGCGCAGTGGTACTGGGGCGACTACAACAACAAGATGCCGTCGCAGTGGGACCGGCGCGACCTCTGGAACGCGCTCTACGGCACGCCGCCGATGTGGATGTTCAACCGGAAGGAATGGGACCGCGACCGCGAGCGGTTCCTCCGCAGCTACGCGACGGCGACGCCGGTGGCCGAGCGCACGATGATGCACGAGATGACCGACCACCGGTGGCTCGCGCCGGACGGCTCGGTGCAGCAGTCGTCGTTCGCCGACGGCACCGTCGTCACCGTCAACTTCGGCGCCACCGCGTTCCGCCTGCCCGACGGCCGCGCCCTCGCCCCCCTCGCCTCCGACCTCCGTCCCGCGGGCCGCTGACGGCCGGGCGCCGGCCTGCGGGCCGATCGCTCCGGAAGGGGCCGGCATTCCTGCGCCGTCCTCTCGCATTCCTCGCAACGGTCGTTGCGGCGAACGCACGACGGGACGTCCGGCGGAATGGGCGCGGCGGGAGCGGGAGGCGTCCGGGGACGGGCGGACAGGGATGGAAGGCGCCCGCGTCGAGCGGGGACCCGGGTGCCGCGGTGTTCAGTTCCCGCCGAATGCTGTAGAGTAAGCGGAACCATGTACTGGCTCGACATCCTGAACGGAGCGGCGCGAGGGCGGCGGAAGATCCAGCGGCGGGTCTACACGGCCGGCTCGGACCTGTCGTGCCAGCTCTGGCTTCCGGAGCAGGGTGTGGCCGCGCGGCACGCGGCCTTCGAGGCGCGCAACGGCGGCGTGCTCGTGCGCCCGATGGACCCCGACGCGGCGGTGAGCGTCAACGGCGAGGCGATCGGCGGCGAGCGGCTGCTGGCGGACGGCGACACGGTCACGGCGGGCCCCGTCCGACTCCGCTACCGCGCGCGGATCCACCCGCTGGTCCAGGGCCTGCCGATTCTTGCCGGGGCGACCGTCGTGGCCATCGTCGCCGGCAGCGCCGCGTACGGCGTCTGGCATTTCATCCGCCAGCGGGCGGGGCTCGACCGGGTGGATGAGTCCGACGCCATGATCCCGGGCGTGGCCATCCCCGAGGTCCCGGAGCAGGCGGACCCCACGAACCTGGCCACGATGGAGCGCATCGGGCAATCGCCACGGCCCGTCATGTCGGCTCCCGCGCGGACGAATGCGGAGTCCGCGACGCCGAAACCGATCGCTTCCCCGCCCGCGGTGGCGGCCCCCGCACCGGCGACGTCCGCGCCCCCTGCGATCGCCGCCGGGCCGGAGCGTCCGCCCTCCCGCCCAACACCCGCACCGGCACCCCCGGTCACGCAGGCCGCGCCGCCCGTCGTCGTCGCGCCTCCGGCGGTCACCGCGACCCAGGCGACCGCCGGCGCCACGCCGCCGGCTCCGGCCCCCGTC
>VGWF01000271.1 GCA_016873715.1 Lentisphaerota bacterium
GCCCATAGTAGTCATCACGCTCCGCGTGATGACGATCCGGATTGCCGAGATGTCCTCACGCGGAGCGTGAGGACCACGTTGGCGCCCGCCCCCGGCCGTCACCCTGCGCAGGACCGGAGATGCGCCCTCGCCGCCGCCGGCACCGTCTCGGTGCTTGCCATGCGGGGGGGATTCCGCAACACTGAACCCGCCGCCGGGCTGGTCCGGGAGGCATGCGATCGATGAATAACGACATCTATATCCGTCGCGGGCCCAGGCCGCAGAGTTCGTCGCGGGGAATCGGCCCGGGCATGGTCCTCCTCCTCGTCGGCGCGATCCTCGCGCTGGGCGTCGTCCTGGGCTTGAAGTGGCTCCGCAACCGCGAGCCCGCGGCCGACACGGGAGCGGACACGGCCGCCGACGCCCCCGCCGCACCCGCGACGGCCCCCGCAGCACCCGCGACGACCACCTCAGCCGCGGTGCCCGTCCAGCCCGCTCCCGTCCCCCCGCCGCCGGCCCTCCTCGGCCCCGACCCCGCCCTCCCGGCGTTCAACGAGGCACAGACCCTCGTGGAGTCCGGCCAGATGCCGGCCGCACGCGAGAAGGCGCTCGGCGCCCTCGCCGCCGCCAAGGATGCCGCCGTCCGGCGCCAGGTCGAGGACCTGCTGGGCCGGATTCACACCACGTTGATCTTCACCCCCTCCCCCATGGTCGAGAAGGTCGACTACACGATCCAGCCCGGGGACACGCTGGCCGGCATCGCCAAGCAGCACAAGACGACCATGGAGCTCCTGGCCCGCGGAAACGGCATCAAGAGCGCCGTCATCCGCCCGGCCGACCGGCTCCGAATCCTGACCGGGCAGTTCTCCGCCCTGATCGACAAGTCGGACAACGAACTGGTCCTGAGCCTGAACGACCGGTTCTTCAAGCGCTACCGCGTCGGCACCGGGAAGTTCGAGAAGACCCCCGCCGGACAGTTCAAGATCACCGACCGCATCGCCCAGCCGACGTGGTGGCGCCCGGACGGAAAGGCCGTCCCGTTCGGCGACAAGGAGAACGTGCTCGGCACCCACTGGCTGTCCCTCGATCTTCCCGGGTACGGCATTCATGGAACGTGGGAGCCCGACACCGTCGGCAAGCAGGAAAGCGCCGGCTGCATCCGGCTCGTCAACGCGGACATCGAGGAGCTGTTCACGCTGCTCCCGGTGGGAACGCCGGTCGTCATCCAGGAGTGAGACGCAGGAGGAACCCCCGTGCCCCCTTTCACGCTGCCGTTTGAGAAGCCGGTGGTCGAACTCGAGGAGAAGCTGCGCGAACTGCGCAAGTTCAGCGAGGGCCACGACATCGACGTATCGGCCGAGATCCACAAGATCGAGGAGAAGATCCGCGCGACGCGCCGGAAGATCTACGAGGACCTGACGCCCTGGCAGCAGGTGCAGATCGCCCGGCACCCGCAGCGCCCCTACACGCGCGACTACATCGCGACGGTGATGAGGGACTTCGTCGAGCTGCACGGGGACCGCGTCCACGCCGACGACCAGGCGGTCGTGGGCGGGTTCGCAACGATCGGCGCGCATCGCGTCATGGTGATCGGCACGCAGAAGGGCCGGGACACGAAGAGCAACCTGCAGTGCAACTTCGGCTGCGCCTACCCGGAGGGCTACCGCAAGGCGCTCCGGCTGATGAAGCTCGCCGCGAAGTTCAACGTGCCGGTCGTCACGCTGATCGACACCCCCGGCGCCTATCCCGGCATCCAGTCCGAGGAGCGCCACATCGCCGAGGCGATCGCGGTGAACCTGCGCGAGATGTTCACGTTCCCAGTGCCGATGGTGGTCTGCGTCATCGGCGAGGGCGGCAGCGGCGGCGCGCTGGGGATCGGCGTCGGCGACCGCGTGCTGATCCTCCAGCACTCCTACTACTCCGTGATCTCCCCCGAGGGATGCGCGGCGATCCTGTGGAAGGACCGCGCCTACGCCGACCGCGCCGCGGCGGCGCTCAAGCTGACGGCGAAGGACCTGCTGAAGCTCGGTCTCGTCGACGAGATCATCCCCGAGCCCGACGGCGGCGCCCACGCCGACCCCGCGGCGGCGGCGGCGGCCCTCGCCGGCGCCATCGGCCGCACGCTCGACACCCTCGGGAAGATCCCGAAGGCCGAGTTGCTCGACGCCCGCTACGCGAAGTTCCGCGCCATGGGCGTGTTCACCGAAGGCGCCTGACCACGCGCGTCCGAACCGCCGGGCCTTTTGTCCTTGCGGCCAGCCCACCGCTCCGGTATCCTGCACCGGTTATTGACTGCGGGGTGGAGCAGCCCGGTAGCTCGTCAGGCTCATAACCTGAAGGTCCCTGGTTCAAATCCAGGCCCCGCTACCAATTTGAGGGCCGGAACAAGCGT
>VGWF01000272.1 GCA_016873715.1 Lentisphaerota bacterium
AGATGCCCGGCGGAATCCCCGTCGCGACGGTCGCGGTGGGCAAGGCCGGCGCGGTGAACGCGGCGCTGCTGGCGGTGCAGATTCTCGCGCTGTCCGATCCCGCCTTGCAGGCGGCGATGGAGAAGCACAAGGCCTCGCTGCGCGACAGCGTCGCGAAGGCCGACGCCGAACTGCAGGCGGAGATCGCGAAGCTGTGAGTCGCGCCGCCGCCAGGGTCATGGTCCTCGCCGCCGCGATGGCGGGCGCCGCCGCCGCGGCGGACGGGCCGGTCGCGGACGGCACGAACGCGCCGTCCCCCGCGATCGGCGCCCAGGACGTCGTGCGGACGGCGCTGGCCCGGCTCGCGGAGCGCGGGGTGCGCCCGGACGCGGCGCGGCTGGAGGACGAACTGCTCGCCGCGGTGGTGGCCGGCGTCGATCCCGGCGGCGACCTCCTGACCGGGGCGCGGTTCCAGGAGCTCGAACTCGAGCGGCAGGGGCGGGTCCGCGGGATCGGCGTCCGCCTCGTCGTATCCAACGGCCAGACGCGCGTCGCCGAGGTGCTGGCGGGCGGACCCGCGGCGGGGAAGCTGCGGACGGGCGATGTCGTCGACCGGATCGCCGACCGCTATGTCACGGGCATCCCGCTCGACACGCAGGCGGCGTGGATCCGTGGATGCACCGGCGAGGTGGCCGTGTCGGTCGTCCGCGACGGCGGGAAGAAGCCGGTCGATGTGGCGATCGCCCCGGCCGCGGTGCGCCAGTCCGGCGTGGCGGCGGACGAGCACCTGCCGGGCGGGGTCCGGAGGATCGAACTCCGCGGGTTCTGGGCGGGAACGGCGAAGGAACTGGCCCCCGTGTGGCGCAGTGCCGCGACGAACGGGGGGCCGGGCGTGATCCTCGACCTCCGCTCCGCCGGCGGGGGCGACGCGGCGGAGGCTGCCGAGGCCGCCCGCCTCGCCTGCGCGCCGTCGGCCTCGATGTTCGCGCTCGAGACCCTGGTCGACGGAAAGAGGACCGAGTTCCGCGGCGGGACCGAACCGCCGCTCAAGGGGCCGCTGATGCTGCTGACCGGCCCGGCCACGACGGGCGCGGCCGAGGTCTTCGCCGCCGCGCTCAAGGCGGGCGGGCAGGGGGTGCTCCTGGTCGGCGGCGCGACGGCCGGCGACCCGCTGACCCGCGAGGGCATCCCGTTCGATGCGGACCGCCGCCTGTACGTGACGACGCGCCGGCTGCTCGCGGCCGGGACGCCCGCGGAAGTGCCGGTCCGTCCGCACGTCGAGGTCGCCCCCGGGCCCGGCACGCGCGCCACGGCGCGCACGGCCGAGGCGCCCGAGACGATCGCCGCCAATCCGCGCCGCAAGGCGCTGGAGGAGGAGGCGGTCGACGAGGCCCTCCGGCGCCGCATCGAGGGCGACGCCGTCCTCGAGCGCGCCGTGGACATCCTTCACGCCCTTCACGCCCTCGGCCCGGAGGCCCGCCATGCCGCCCAGGGTGCTGCACGTTGACCGGGGCCGGTCCGACGAGGGGGCCGCCGGCGCCGCCGCCGCCGCCCTCGCCGCCGGCCGCCTCGTGATCATCCCCACCGAGACCGTCTACGGCCTCTGCGCCGATCCCCGCAGCGAGGCCGCCATGGCCGCGCTGTGCGCCGCGAAGGGGCGGCCGGAGGAGAAGAAGACCGCGTGCCTCGTCGGCGGACTCGGCCACATCATCGTCGCCGGCGCGGTCGTGTGTCCGGTCGTGCGCGCGCTGGCGGACCGTTTCTGGCCGGGACCGATGACGCTCGTGCTCGACACGCCCGCGGGACCGTCCGGCTTCCGCTGGCCCGACCACCAGGTCGCGCTCGACGTCGTGACCGCCTTCGGCCGCCCCGTCGCCGCGACCAGCGCGAACCGGTCCGGCGAGGCCCCGGCGCAGACCGCGGCCGAGGCCGTCGCGGCCCTCGGCGACGCGGTGGAGGTCGTCCTCGACGGCGGTCCGGTCCCCGGCGGCGTCCCGAGCACCGTTGTGCGGGTCCGCGACGGCCGGATCGAGATCCTCCGCGCCGGCGCCATCCCCGAGGCCCGCCTCCGCGCCGAACTCCCCCGGGCCTGACGTCCACCACCCCCGCCCGACGGCATCCGGGGCTCCATCGCGGAAAGGACACGGGCGCGGGTCCCGCGGCGACCGGCCGGCCCCGGATCTGCGCCGCGAAACCCATTGTCTCATGCCGGGAAACGAATCATGATGCCGATCGCGTGACGTGAGGTCCGAAGGACGGAGGGAGTGACGATGAAGATCGCGTTCGTGGCGGCGGGGTTGTGCGCGGCGTGCGTGCCGGCGTGTTTCGCGGCGGCGGCGCCGCTGGCGGCGCCGGGCGGGCTGACGG
>VGWF01000273.1 GCA_016873715.1 Lentisphaerota bacterium
GCTCGCCCCTCCAAGAACCAACACGCAACATCCAACAGCCAACGCCCAACACCCAACACCCAACACCCAATGATGGAGGGCCGAGCTATGCGAGGCCGAAGAAGGTGCCACGGACGCAGCGTGCGGGCTCGCGGTAGCTCGCCCCTCCAAGGACCAACACGCAACATCCAACAGCCAACGCCCAACAGCCAACACCCAATGATGGAGGGCCGAGCTATGCGAGGCCGAAGGAGGAGCCACGGGCGCAGCGTGCGGGCTCGCGGTAGCTCGCCCCTCCAAGAACCAACACGCAACATCCAACAGCCAACGCCCAACACCCAACACCCAACACCCAATGATGGAGGGCCGAGCTATGCGAGGCCGAGGGGAGGGCATGGTGACGCGGCGTGCGGGCTCGCGGTAGCTCGCCCCTCCAGGCTCGCGAATCTGACGGCTTCGCGCCGCGGTTCCCGGCCTCATTCGTTTGCCCCCATTCGCTTGCCATCCTTCGGGCGGGGATGGCGTCGATGACGACGCGCCCTTCCAGAAGCCGGCATCCGGTGGCGTTGACGGGGGACGCGGGCGGGGCGTAGCATCGCGCCCATCCTTATGAGGAGAGTGCCATGAGTCCTGTCGGATCCCGCCGTTTCTTCCTTCGCACCGCGGCCGTCGTCGGAGGGGGGCTCACGATCCTGCCGTCGGGCATCGTGCGCGCGGCGCCGGGGAAGGGCCCCAACGACAAGCTGAACATCGCGGTCATCGGGGTCGCGGGACGGGGCGGCACGAACCTCAAGGAGGTGAGCGGGGAGAACGTCGTGGCCCTCTGCGACGTCAACGCGAACCACCTGGCCGAGGCGGCGAAGAAGTGGCCGGAGGCGAAGACGTACGTCGACTGGAGGAAATGCCTCGATCACAAGGGACTCGACGCGGTCGTCTGCTCCACGACCGATCACACGCATGCCTTCATCAACGTCTGGGCGCTCAACCGGGTCCTGCACGTCTACTGCGAGAAGCCGATCGCGAACTCCGTCCACGAAGCCGCGATGGTGCGCGAGGCCTACCTCAAGCGCGGCGGCAAGGTCGCGACGCAGCAGGGGACGCAGATTCACGCGACGGACAACTTCCGCCGCATCGTCGAGATGATCCGCCGCGGCGCGATCGGCAACGTCAAGAGCGTGCACGTGTGGTGCAGCCGCCTGCCGAAGGGCGGCAGCTACCTTCCCGACGCGGGGCCGGCGCCGGCCCACCTGGACTGGGACCTGTGGCTCGGGCCGTCGCGCGTCCATCCCTACAACCCGGAGTACATCGGCGGCTGCCTCGCCTGGAACCGCTTCTGGGATTTCGGCAGCGGACAGATCGGCGACATGGGCAGCCACATGATGGACATGGCGTGGTGGGCGCTGGACCTGACCGTCCCGACGTCGTGCAAGGCCGAGGGGACGCCCGTGAATCCAGACACGCTGCCGGAGCGGATGGTGGCCGAGTGGGAGCACCCGGCGAACGCATGGCGCCCGGCCGTCAAGGTGCACTGGTACGACGGCGGCAATAAGCCGGGGTTCCCGTCCAAGATCTTCGGCCGCGACGAGATGTTCAAGGGCTGGGTGTTCAACGGCGAGAAGGGCTACATCCTCGGCGACTACGACTACCGGCTCCTGATGCCGAAGGGCGACCTGACGCATTTCAGCTCGCCGAAGCCGGAGGACCTGATCCCGCCGTCGCCGGGTCACCACGCCGAGTGGATCGTCGCGTGCAAGACCGGCTCGCCGTCGCTGTGCAACTTCGACTACGCCGGCCGGCTGATCCAGCACAACCTGCTCGCGCTCGTCGCGTACCGGACCGGGAAGAAGCTTGAGTGGGATGCGTCGGCCCTGAAGGCGAAGAACTGCCCCGAGGCGGACGCCTTCATCACGAAGACCTATCGCGAGGGATGGACGCTCAACGGGTGATCCGCGGGAATCCGCGGTGGCTCCGCGGATGCGATCGGTCGCCGGACACGATCGCGGGCGGTTTGAGGAGGCTTGATTCATGAATCGATGGTTTCTCGTCCTTGGCGTGGTCGCGGGGGGCTGGTCGGCCCGGGCCGCGAGTCTTTCGGATGCCGACCTGGCCGCCGCCGCGCGCGGTTCGGCGGGCGACGCGAACGCGCCGGCGCTGCGGTACGCGATCGAGGACGCGGCCACCGGCTGCGGCGGTGACGTCAAGGCGCTGATGGACCTGCAGCGCCGGATGCTGGCCGCGCTCGATCTTCCGGACGCGACGCCGGCCGGACGCGCGATGATCCTGCGCGCCGTGCAGCGCATGGGGTTCTGCGTCGACGTGCCGGCCGTCGCGCGGTTCCTGACGGA
>VGWF01000274.1 GCA_016873715.1 Lentisphaerota bacterium
CCCAACCTATTCTTGCGCCGCGCCGGGCCGTTTTGGGAGGGTGCTCCGCGCTGCCGGAGTCAGAACGCCCGCTCGATCGTCTCCAGTCCGACGCCCAGCGTGGCGCGGGCGAGAGCGTCGAGGGCGGCGCGGGGGCCGCGGAGGTGGAAGGTGCGGGAGACGTGGCGGAGGGTGCCCCCGGGCGGCAGGGCGGCGGCGGGGGACGAGGTCTCCAGTTCGTAGAACGGGCCGAGCGGCGGCTTGCCGGGCTCGGGGGAGCCGTCGTTGTAGGCGTTGAGCGCGTCGCCGCTGAACGGGTCCTTCTGGAGTTCCCACATCGAATTGACGTAGACGGCCGGCTCCGCCGGAACGCTGTAGGTCACGAGGGTCAGGACGCCGCCGGCCTCGTCGAGGCTGCCGGCGATGCCCAGGGAGCGCGCCGGGCTGATGCCGATCTTGCCGCGCCGCGTGCCGTCGCCGCGGAAGAAGAGGACGTTGTCCCTCACGACGAGATGCTCCGGCGGGACCTTGCCAAAGTAGGTGTCGTTGACCTTCGGACCGAGATCCGACTCCGGGCCGGCCTTGAACGGGATGACGACGGTGGTCGAGGGCGAGGGCTTGTACATGCCGAGGATCCAGATCGACAGCATGCCGCCCTCGCGCGTCCACGCGTTCGTGCCGCGGTTGGTGAGGCGGTTGTCGGTTTCGTAGCCGACGAACTCGAGCCCGTCGGGCAGGGCGGCGCGGAGGGCGTCCGCGGCGGCCGCGCGGTCGAGGAGGCGGACGGTGCGGTCGACGCGGCAGGCGAGGGGGGTCCGGCTCCAGTTGACGAGGTCGAAGTCGTGGGTGAAGGCGGCGGCGGTGGCGGACTTCGAGACGAGGCGGAAGGCGTCGGTGTCGATCGGCGCGGGGGTCTTCCACGATGCGAAATCGAAGGCGCTTCCGGGCGGGAAGAAGATCGAGAACTGTCCGCCCTCGGGGCCGAGCCAGAAGCGTTCCTCTCCGCCGAAGATGTGGATGTGCTCCTCCAGCGTTCCGGCGCGGCGGTCGGGCGGGAGGATGCCGGCTTCGATCACGCGGTCGTTGAGCCAGCCGAAGCTCGGGCCGGCGTCGCCGCCGGCGGTGCTCGTCATGACGCGGCCCTGCCAGGCCGGGGCGACGGCGACCCTGGCGCGTCCGTCGGGGGAGGAGAGCACGACCAGGTCGGTGTGCCGCGCGAGGAATGCGGCGTCCTCGGCGAATGTGCGTGCCTTCATGGGTTCCGCTCCTTCCGCGGCGAGTGCCGCGAGTCCGACCGCGCCCGCCGCCGCTGTTGCCATCGTCCTCATGTCCGCCTCCGCCTCGGGGTCCGCCGCATGGATACCCGAGCGCGCGTCCGGCGGCAAGGCTGTCCTGCTCAGGGCCCGAGAAGCGCGGGCAGGTCGCGAAGGGCCGGGATCACGGCATCGGGCGGTAGATCGCCGGCGGTGCGCGGCATCTCCTCGGGCGGCACCCAGCGCGTGACCCAGACCGAGCGCCAGCCGGCGCGCCGGGCGCCCTGGACGTCGGCGAGCCAGTTGTCGCCGACGTAGAGGATCTGCTCCGGCGGCAGCGCCAGCGCCTCCCGCATGAGGCGGAAGGGCAGGGGGTGGGGCTTCACGCGGCCGAGGTCGGCGGAGATGAGGACGGGATCGAGGAACGGGGCGAGGCCGGTCCGTCGCAGGCTCTCGCGGATGGCCGGGGCGTCGGGGTAATTGGAGAGAAGCGCGAGGCGGAAGCGGGAGGCGAGACGTTCAAGGACGGGGACGGTGTCGGGATCGGCCGCGACGACCTCCACGAAGGCGTCGAAGCGGGCCCGGAGAAGGGTCTGCAGTTCGCCGCCGGTGGGGGCGCGACCGTAGAGGGCGGCCACGGCGGCGCGGGTGATGGCGGGGAGGTCGTTCTCGCGGTACTCGGGCGGATCGCCGGCGTAGGGGGCGCTGCGGTCGGCGCTGCGGATGCGGCGCAGGGCCGCGGGGTCGTGCGGGCCGTAGAGCGAGGTCAGCGTGGCGGCGAGGCGGGCGTCGCAGGCGTGGGCCTGGCGGGCGCTGAACTCGATGAGCGTGTTGCCGTAGTCGAAGACGACCGCCTTGATTCCATCGATCCGCATGAGTGACTCCCGCCCGCATCCGGCGGGCCCGGGTCCGGCTCTTGTAACAGGACGGGGCGAGGAGGCAAAGAGCGGAGAGCGGAGAGGGAAGAGCGGAGGGCGGAGGGGCGGAGGTCGGAGGACAGAGGGCGGAGGGCAGAGGTCAGAGGGCGGAGGGCAGAGGGCGGAGGGCGGAGAGCAGAGAGCGGAGAG
>VGWF01000275.1 GCA_016873715.1 Lentisphaerota bacterium
GGGGTGTTGCGGAATCCCCCCCGCATGGCAAGCACCGAGACGGTGCCGGCGGCGGCGAGGGCGCATCTCCGGTCCTGCGCAGGGTGACGGCCGGGGCGGGCGCCAACGTAGTCCTCACGCTCCGCGTGAGGACATCTCCGCAATCCGGATGGTCATCACGCGGAGCGTGATGACTACTATGGGCGGCCACCGCCGATCTTGCATAGGGTGACGGCCGGGGGAGGGCGCCAACGTAGTCCTCACGCTCCGCGTGAGGACATCTCCGCAATCCGGATCGTCATCACGCGGAGCGTGATGACTACCCTGCGGGGCCACCGCCGATCATGCATAGGGTGACGGCCGGGGGAGGGCGCCAACGTAGTCCTCACGCTCCGCGTGAGGACATCTCCGCAATCCGGATCGTCATCACGCGGAGCGTGATGACTACCCTGCGGGGCCACCGCCGATCCTGCGCGGGGTGATGGGCGGAGGGGCGCATCTCCGGTCCTGTGCAGCGAGGACGAAGGCGCCCGCATGATCGGGTCGGTGAATCGGAGATGCGCCCAGGCGGCGAAGCGGCTCAGCCGCGACGGCGATGCGGGAGGAAGGCGCCCCTCCGATGCCCGACCCGCTCCCACCCGTCGTTGTCTCATCGCGGAAACACCGCAGGACCGGCATCCGGTGTCCATGCCGCTTTCGCCGCGTCGAAGGGCACGCCGGAGTGCCTGCCCCGAGGGGCGGGCTCAGGGTGCGGCGGGTGCGGACCGTCCGTGCCGTGCGGAGAGGTCGCGCAGGCGCGCGGCGATGGCCGGCGTCAGGGCGCCCTCGCGCATCCGCCATTGCCAGTTGCCCCACGGGCGGCCGGGGAGATTCATCCGGGCCTCGGATCCGAGGCCCAGCAGATCCTGCATCGGGGCGACGGCCATGCGCGCCGGAGAGCGCCACGCGAGACCGATCATGTCCCAGTGCGGCTCGCCGCCGTCGGCGCCGCCATAGGTCCGGAACGCCTCGCGCACGCGGCGGTGGCGGTCGGCATCCTGCGTGCTGCCCTCGCCGGGCGCGGCGCGGAACCACCCGGCGGTGGTGTCGTTGTCATGCGTGCCGGTGTACATGACGGTGTTCGGGTCGGCCTCCTCGGGGACGCGCGGGGGGCTTTCCAGGAGGCCCTCGACCGTGAACTGGAGCACCAGCATGCCCGGGAGGCGGAAACGGCGGCGCAGGGCGTGGACCTCCTCGGTGATGAGGCCGAGGTCCTCGGCGAGGATCGGGAGGCGCCCGAGCGCGCGGCGGACGGAGGCGAGGAAGGCGTCGCGCGGGCCGGGAACCCAGCGGCCGCGGATGGCGGTGGGCTCGCCGGCGGGGATTTCCCAATAGGCCTCGAAACCGCGGAAGTGGTCGAGGCGGACGAGGTCGACCATCGACAGCACGCGCCGGAGCCGGGCGATCCACCATGCGTAGCCGTCGGCGGCGTGAACGTCCCACCGATACAGCGGATTGCCCCAGAGCTGGCCGGTCGCGCTGAAGTAGTCCGGCGGCACGCCGGCGACGACCGTCGGGCGTCCGTCCCCGTCGAGCGCAAAGAGGCGCCGGTGGGCCCAGACGTCGACGCTGTCGTGGGCGACGAAGATCGGGGCGTCGCCGACGAGCCGCAGGCCGCGGTGGTGGGCCTCGCGGCGCAGCCGGCGCCACTGGCGGGCGAAGAGAAACTGCTGGAGGCGGACGGACTCGATCGCGGCGGCGAGGCGGCGTCGGGCGTCGTCCATCGCGGTCGGCTCGCGCCGGGCCAGCGGGGCGGGCCACTCGAGCCACGCGCGGCCGCCGTTCTCCTGCTTGATCGCGCTGAAGAGCGCGAACCCGTCGAGCCAGTCCGCCTCGGCGGCGCGGAAGCGGTCGAACGAGCGGAGCAGCGCCGGCGTCGCCCGGCGCGGCCAGTCCGCGGCCACGCGATCGAGCAGCGCGGTCTTCCACGGGATCAGGGCGCCGAAGTCTACGCGGTCGCCGCCGCCGCCCGGCGCGCCGGCGGCGTCGGCCGGATCGAGAAGGCCGTCGGACACGAGATCGTCGGGCGAGATCAGCAGCGGGTTGCCGGCGAAGGAGCCGGGCGACTGGTAGGGCGAGTCGCCGTAGCCCGTCGGCCCGAGCGGCAGCATCTGCCAGAGCGTCTGGCCCGCCGACGCCAGCGCGAACGCGAACTCGCGGGCGGCCGGGCCGATGTCCCCGATGCCGTGCGGGCCGGGGA
>VGWF01000276.1 GCA_016873715.1 Lentisphaerota bacterium
CGGAGTCGGATCCGCCGGAGGATTCGCCGAGGGGCGGTACGAAGCGCGTCGGCTTCTCGAAGGTCCCCGACATGAGACGGAAGACGTCCGTGTTGTCCAGCAGCCCGGCGATCATCTCGGAACCCGGCCCCTTGCCCCACAGCGGCACGTCGGCCGTGGTGTGGCCCTTGCTCGACCAGGTCACGGACGGCATCGTGCCGGCCGCCTTGCCCTCGACGACCTTGAGCCCGCCCGTCTCGTGGTCCGCCGTGACGAGCACCAGCGTGTCGTCGCGCTTCGAGGCCCAGTCGACCACGGCGCGGACGGCGTTGTCGAACTCGACCGTCTCGTACACCGTGCGCTCGATGAGGTTGGCGTGCGAGGCCTTGTCGATGAGGGCGCCCTCGACCATCAGGAAGAAGCCCTTCTCCGACTTCGAGAGGATCTCCAGCGCCGCCTTCGTCATCTCCGTCAGGTGCGGGATGTGGTCGTAGTCCTTCCGCGTGGTCGTCGCGTGGTCGTACTCGTAGCACATCGGTCCGCCGGCGCCGAAGATGCCCAGGACATGCTCCGGCGGTTCGGCGACGAGGGCCTGCAGGCCGGCGCGGTCGGTCACGACCTTGAAGCCCGCCTTCTCGCCGCCTTCCTTCGTCAGCGGGACGTTCTTCGTCTTGTCCGGGCCGCCGAGGAGCACGTTGGGCCGGCTGTCCTTCAGGTACTGCTCGGCGATGTCCTTGCCCATGGCCCGCGCCTTCACGTGGGCGCCGAACACCGACGGCGTGGCGTCGGTCAGGTAGGAGGTCGTGACGAGCCCGGTCTTCTTGCCGGCGGCCTTGGCGGTCTCGAGGACGGTCGGCAGCGGGCTGCCGTCGCCCGGAAGCGCGGAGCTGATCACGCCGTTGTAGACCTTGTGGCCGGTGGCGAACGCGGTTCCCGCGGCGGCGGAGTCCGTGATTTTCGGCGAAACCGTCGCCGGATTCGCATTCGTCGGGATCGTGTAGAAGCTGCAGGTCGTGACCTTCGCGCGGTGAGGCAGCGCCTCCATGGCGAGCGCGCCCTCCTTGCCGTGCGCGAAGAAGCTCGCCGCGCGGACATGCTCCGGCCCCATGCCGTCGCCGATCAGCAAGATCACGTTCCGCGGCTGCGCGGCGCCCGCCGCCACCGCCAGAACCACCCCGAGAACCCCGAGACAGGACCGACCGCTGCGCATCATGTTCGAACTCCCGATGTTGGCGCCGTTCACAGCCCGCGGGCCGCGAACGACAGCCGCACAGCATACGCGCTCCGCCGCCACACTCAACCCGGACGTCGGAAGACGGAAAACGGAAAACGGACGACGGAAAACGGAAGACGGACGAGGGGCGGGGCGTGACCGGAATGGCATTGACGCGATCCTCCCGCGGGAGATACTCGTCGCCGAATGGCCACGAGGGTTGCGCACGATCATGCGTTACATCTGCATCAACTGCGGCTACGTCTACGATCCCGCCCGGGGCGACCCCGACCATGGCGTCCCCCCCGGCACGCCGTTCGAGCAGCTTCCCGACAACTGGACGTGCCCGATCTGCTACGTCGGCAAGGACAAGTTCGACCCGATGGACTAGGCCCGGGCCGGGGAGGATCCTCATGAGGTGCGCGGCGGCGTTTCTCGCGATCATGGCGGCGGCCGTCTGTCCGGCCGCGCCGGACCCCGGGTTTGCGAATCTTCCGTTCGGCTGCAGTGTCCTCTCGACGGACCCCGTGGCCGATGCCCAGCGCGAGGCCGTCGCCCGCAAGCTGGGCGTTCCCCTCCGGGCCCTCTCCAACACCCGGCTCGCGGTGCAGGGCGCGACCGTGCAGGTCAACGTCCTCGAGGCGGAGAACGGCGACGATGCGAAGCGCCTGCATGCGGCCATCGCGCGCGCCAAGCCCCATCCGGCCTTCTGCCGCCTGCACGGAACCAGGGTCTTCGAGTTCTGCAAGGCCGGCGCGGATACCGCGATCAAGGCGGCGTACGAGATGGGCCTCGTGGCGAAGCCCGACCGCGTCGTCTACCGCGTCGAGGCGCCGATCGCGACCGCGCGGACCGCCGATTACATGGCCTTCAACGAGCTGTGCGGCGTCTTCTTCGCGGCGGACGGCCGCGACGGGGACGCGGCCTCCGCTGCGCGCGTGCGGGAACTGTCGAAGGGCTTCACGTTCGGCGACTCCCTCGC
>VGWF01000277.1 GCA_016873715.1 Lentisphaerota bacterium
CTTTCCCCATTCGGCTCCCATCCGGTTGTCATCCGCCGGGCCGGACCGCGGAGATGACGATTGCGAGTACGATGGGACTGAAGAGCCGCGTTCCGGGATGCCCGTGTCGTGATCGTAATCCTGATCGTAATCGTCCGTTCTCCGCCCTCCGCTCCGGCTGCGGAGGGGTTCAGCGGTCGGCGGCGCAGTCGTCGAACACCGCGAGCAGCGGATGGTAGTTGTCGACCAGCAGCCCCTCGTAGCCATGCCCCCCGCCCTTCCAGTCTCGCCAATCGACCGAGCGGCCGCTCGCGTCGAAGCCCTGGAAGCCGTTGCGGGCATACGTCTCGAGCATCGGATGGAAGATCCGGCGCGCATCCGCGACGCGGCCGAGCTTGTACAAGGCCCTGACCGTGTAGTAGGCCCAGCAGCCGGTCGCCCCGCCGTTCTCGTAGAACTGGAACCCGTCGCTGCCGTCCTCCAGCCGCGGCACGCCGTGGATCTCCGGCGCCGTCTCGTGGAAGACGTAGTCCCCCTTCCGCACCGGCACCAGGTTCCCGGGGAGTCCGAGGTCGAACCGCGTGTAGCCGACGTCCTTCATCTTCGCGAGCAGACGGTCCATGACCCCGTTCGCCGCCGCGTCGTCGAGCAGCCCGAAGGTCACGGCCATCCCCTGGATGAACGTGAAGGCATAGTCGTGCAGCGCGCCGTCCCGGCTCTTCCAGCCGGCGATCAGGCCGGTCGCCGGATTCAGCAGCGCCGGGGCGTAGGCCGCGCGCAGCCGGGCCGCCTTCGCGGCGAAGAACTCCGCGTCGCCGGAATGCCCGAGCTCCCGCGCCATCGCCGCGAACATCGCGCCGGCGCGGTAGGCCAGCGCGTTGCCGAAGGCGTCCTCGTGGCCGAAGTTGATCGTATCCCACCAGTTCGCGGGGCGCTTCTCCGCGAGCGGACGGTCGCCGTAGTTCCCGGTGCCCGGGTACTCGATCAGGCCGTTGCCGTCCTTGTCGGACGCGAACATCTCGCGCCCCCACGCCGCCAGCTTCGCGTAGTTGGCCTTCGCCCAGGCGAGGTCGCGCGAACTCTCGACGTAGTTGCAGGCCGAGATCAGGAACGACGGCAGGCTGTCGAGCGAGGTCCACGGCGTCTTCCACGCGATCAGCTCGGCGTCCGTCGGCGTGCAGGCGTAGCCGACCTGCCCGTAGCCGAGCGCGCCGGACAGGTAGCGGTCGAGCGTCATGCGGACCAGGTCGTTCGCCGTCAGCCCGTCGGCCAGCGGCGGCGTGTGGCGCGCGAGGTCGGAGTACGCGAAGAGCGTGAACGCGCAGGGATCGCTCGACGCATTGTTGGCGAGCATCTGCACACGCGGGTTCACTTGGAAGATGTTGAGCCAGTCGCGCCGGAATCCGTCGTAGAGGGGTTTCCCCGCGATGCCCGGCAGGTCGGGGTGGATCGCCACCACCTCGAGCCGGTACTCGATGGGCTTCGAGCCCGCGGCGGCGGGCGGGAACGCAACGCGAACGAAGGGCGGCTTCACCCTCCGGCGTGCGTCATAGTCGAGCGTCGCGCCGGGCTCGCTGCACGTGATCCGCATCGTGCCCATTCCCGGCAGGTGAAGCAGGCACGGCAGGCTCATCCTGCGCTCGCCCGGCCGCATCAGTCCCAGCAGCGTCGCGTGGTTGGCCTTCTGGTCGATCGTCAGCGTGAACGGCGGGGCCGCGGCGCCGGGTGCGGCGTCCGAACGCAGCGTCAGCGCCGACTCGCTGTACGCCACGGCCCATACCGGTTTGCCGCCCAGCGCGTACGTCGTCCCGTCCAGCGCGAGGCCGGCCACGGTGTTCGTCTCCGCCAGGACCGGGTTCTGCCCCAGAGCGCCCCGCCCCAGCGAGTCCACGGAGAAGAACGCGAACACGGGCGCGGTGCGCGACAGCCCCACGGCCAGATGGCGCGACGTGTAATCCGGTTCGGCGGCGGACGTCGAAAGGGCCGCCAGGGCAAGCATCATCGTGGACAAGGCTCTCATGCGTCTCCTCTCATTCGGGTGGCGGGTAGGCCGGCGGCGTCAACGGCACCTGCTACAGATAGCCGACCGGTCGACCTTCCGCCCGCAGACAGACCGGGCTGACCTGGACGCGCTTTAGCA
>VGWF01000278.1 GCA_016873715.1 Lentisphaerota bacterium
TTTTGCCTCGTCGCGTCGCTCGACGACCGCTTCAAGGCCGCGGTGCCGGTTTACGGCTGCGGCTTCCTCCACGAGGGCGAGTCCGTGCAGAAGCCGTCGGTCGACAAGCTCGGCGACCGACGCGATCTTTGGGTGAAGACCTACGACCCCTCCAGCCTGCTGCCCCGCTGCAAGGTGCCGGTCCTCTTCGTCAATGGAAGCAACGACATCCACTACCCGCTCGACAGTTACCAGAAGACGTTCGACGCCGTCGCAGGCTTCAAGCAGATGCGCATCGAGGTCAACATGCGCCACGGCCACCAGTCCGGCTGGGAGCCGAAGGAGATCGGTCTGTTCATCGATTCGTACTGCCGCGGCGGTGCCCCGCTGCCGGTCCCCGGTCAACCCGCGGTCGCGGGCGACGTGGTGCGCATGCCGGTCCGCGCGGCCGCGGGGCTCAAGGAGGCGGCCCTCCACTTCACGACGGACGGCGGCCCGCGTTCGAAGCGGGTATGGAAGAGCCTCCCGGCGCGGATCGAAGAGGGTGTCGTCGTGGCACCGCGCCCGCCGCCGGAGGCGAACACGTGGTTCATCGGCGTCACCGACGAGCGCGGCGCGATGGTCAGCTCGACCGTCCAGTTCTCACCGGCGAAGTGAGGCACAGGCCATGAACCGGGACGCTTTCCACTCGATCCTTGCCGCCGCGGCGCTCCTGTCCGCCGCGCCGTCCCCCGCCGCGCCGGAACCCCGGCCGAACGTCGTGGTGATCCTGGCCGACGACCTCGGCTATGCCGACCTCGGCTGCCAGGGCTCGGCGGAGGTGAAGTCGCCGCACATCGACTCCATCGCCGCGAACGGCATGCGCTTCACGGCGGGCTACGTTTCGGCCCCGCAGTGCTGTCCCTCCCGCGCCGGGCTCGTCACCGGGCGCTACCAGAACCGGTTCGGCTTCGAGGCGAACTGGCCCGCGTCCGCGGCCGGCCGCGCCGGCCTGCCGGTGGACGAGACGACGTTCGGCGACCGGTTCAAGGCCGCGGGCTACGCCACCGGCATGGTCGGCAAGTGGCACCTCGGCGACCCCGGGCCGATGCGCCCCTACAACCGGGGATTCGGCGAGACCTTCTGGCACCCCAACGGCGGCGTGCTGTTCCCCGATCCGAAGACCGGGTGCCTCCGCAGCGTCCAGCGCGGGCCCGAGCCGGCCGGGGAGCGCGAGTACTCCACCGACGCCTTCGGCCGCGAGGCGTGCGCCTTCATCGGCCGTCACGCCCGCGAGCCGTTCTTCCTCTTCCTGGCCTTCGTGCCGCCGCACTGGCCGATGGAGGCGAAGCCGGAGCACCTCGCGCGGTTCGCCCATGTGACGGATCTCCACCGGCGGACCATGCTCGCGATGATGGCGTCGCTCGACGAGAACGTCGGGCGCGTGCTCGCGAAGCTGCGGGAGGAGAAGCTGGAGGAGCGAACGCTCGTCTTCTTCCTGAGCGACAACGGCGGCCCGACCGGTCGCGCCCGGCCGCAGCCGGACGCCGATTTCGAGTACGGCCAGAACACGTCGAAGAACGATCCGTTCCGCGGCGTGAAGGGCGACCTGCTCGAGGGCGGAATCCGCGTGCCGTTCCTCGCCCAGTGGAAGGGGCGGTTGCCGGCGGGCCGGACGTACGACCGCCCGGTGATCAGCCTCGACATCCTGCCCACCGCCCTCGCCGCGGCGGGCGTGCCGGCGGATCCGGCGTGGAAGCTCGACGGCGTCGACCTGCTGCCGTTCCTGTCCGGCGCGCGCGACGGCGATCCTCATGACGCGCTCTTCTGGCGGTTCCAGTTCCCGACGACTCAACCCGCGCGCCACCGGTGGGCGATCCGGCAGGGCGACTGGAAGCTGGTGAAGAATGACACCGAGCCGCTGGCGCTCTACGACCTCGCAGCCGACCCCGGCGAGGCGAACAACCTGGCCGCCGGCCAGCCCGACCGCGCGCGCGCGATGGAGTCGGCGTGGCGGCGCTGGGACTCGGAACTGAAGGCGCCGCTGTGGGGCGGGGAGTCCGACGCAAAGCCGGCCGCGGCCGCGCCCGCCGCGCACAACGCGAAGGTGACGGTGATGCCGACCGAGATCCGCATGCAAAA
>VGWF01000279.1 GCA_016873715.1 Lentisphaerota bacterium
CCCTCTACTACGCGCTGCTGCGGGAGGAACTCGATGCCAAGCGCCGGCTCGATCACGACCTCGCCGTCGCGCGCCGCATCCAGCAGATGCTGCTGCCGCGCGAGGTGCCGGCGTCCGACCGCGCCGACTTCGCCGCCGTGAACGTGCCGGCGCAGGAGGTCGGCGGCGACTACTACGACTTCATCCAGGTCGACGCGGACCACGTCGGCGTGGCCATCGCCGATGTCTCCGGCAAGGGCGTCAGCGGCGGCCTGATCATGTCCGTGTGCCGGAGCGTCCTCCGGGCCCGCGCCCCCGGATGCCTCAGCCCCGCCGAGGTGCTGCGCTCGCTGAACCGGGTGCTCTCCGGGGACCTCGGGGAGGACATGTTCATCACCGCGCTCTACATGATCCTCGACACGCGCACCCTGGAACTGACCCTCGCCCGGGCGGGCCACGAGGCGCCGATCCTTCACCGGCCCTCCGGCCGAGGCCTGACGCGCATCGAGTCGCCGGGCATCGGCATCGGCATCGGCGACCCCGAACTCTTCGACGGGGTGATCCGGGACGCGCGCGTCCGGCTGATGCCGGAGGATGTTGTCCTCCTGTTCACCGACGGGATCAGCGAGGCCCGCGACGAGGCCGGCACGGAGTTCGGCGTCGACCGCGTCATGGAGACGCTGGTTCTCAACCCGGGCGCGCCGGCGTCCGCCCTGATCGTCGCCCTCCAGAACCGCGTCCACCGGTTCACCAACGGCCGTCCCCCGCACGATGACCTGACCCTGGTCGTGACCCGGATCCGGCCCGGGAGGGCGATGGAGGGAGGGAGCGGGGAGTAGCGGGCGGGGGGACCGCGCGCAGGAGAGGGAAGGGCGGGCCCGCGACGAACGGAATCCGCTTCCCGACCCTCGGTTTCCCGCTCCCGGGGTCCGCCTATCCGCCGGCCGCCGGGTCCCCGTCGGCCGGAGGCTTCCACTCGGCCTTGCGCGGAAGCTTGCCCTCGAGGGCGAGCTTGATGAGCCCGTCGACCTGCTGGCCGAAGTTCTGACGCAGCATCCACTCGAGGTACTTCCGGTTGTCCCTGTCGGCCGCCAGGGCGCGGAGCTTCGCCCCCTGGTACTTGCCGAAGCCAAGCACCATGTCACCCTCGGCGTCCCAGCGGACCTTGCCCTCGCGATCGACGCCATCGGCAACCGGCGGGAAGCAGAACCGGTCCAGCGGAACGACCTCCCGCGGCAGGTCGGGATACCTCTCGAGCTGCTTCTCGATGACCCGAAGGGTCGCCTCGGCATCCGCGCGCGCCCCATGGGCGCCCTCGTGCGACTCCCCGCAGTAGAAGAGGACCGCGGCGGTCAGGTCGCGCTTCTCCTTCTGATGATAGACCCGCTGCGCGTCGACCATCTTCCGCCCCGTCATGTCGAAGGCGGATCCGGCCCGCTTGAACTCCTGCTGCAGCATGGGGACGTCGAAACGCCAGATGTTGAAACCGGCCAGGTCGCACCCTTCGAACGCACGGACAACCTCGGCCGTGCGATCGCGGAACCGGGGCGCCTGGCGCACGTCCTCATCCCGGATCCCATGCACGGCCGTCGCCGCCGGCGGGATCGGCATCTCGGGGTTGAACCGGAACTCGACCGTCTGCCGGGTCCCATCCGGCTCGATCCGCACGACGGC
This sequence comes from Lentisphaerota bacterium, assembly GCA_016873715.1. Classification (GTDB taxonomy): domain Bacteria; phylum Verrucomicrobiota; class Kiritimatiellia; order PWTM01; family PWTM01; genus VGWF01. Next base: position 1,654 of record VGWF01000279.1, read on the forward strand.
CAGATCGATGATGCGGTCCCGCTCCCAGTTGGTGCCTGTGGACTCGATGTCGAATACGGCCAGCGGACGGGTCAGCTTCAGGTTCATGCCGGGAGGATAAGCCGTTTCGTCCACGGCGACAACCGCCGATGACCGATCGCGATCCGCGCACGGTTTCTTCACAATTCCGGGAACCCGGGTACCTTTTTTCACGACTGAAATCCGGGAGCCCATGAATTGCGAAACCGTGAAGATAATTTTTCATGTACATAAGTAGTCGCAGGGCAATTACATAGGACTTGACGATCCGTAATGAAGGATGGAATGTGAGAAGAATCGTCGGGCGATGACACGGGTCGGCATGCCACTTGCTGGTAAGTGGGGCAGCATGAGGGAGACCCTATGAACGAGACGAGCTACAGCGTTCAGGAGCAGGTGAGCGGGG
>VGWF01000280.1 GCA_016873715.1 Lentisphaerota bacterium
CCCCGCTCGTCAACCTCCCTCTCATCCAGATCGCGCAGTTGAATGGCACAGTGTATTGGCATGTCCCAGCCCCAGCAGATCGCGTTGGTCAGGGCTTCGCCGGCCTCTGATTCGTCTGCCCCCATTCGTTTGCCTTCCCTCCGGGCGGCTGGGCGCGGGGGTTGGGGAGGTGGTAGAAGCGGCCGTCTTCGGCGCCGCCGAGGAAGTCCGGGATGCCGTTGCCGTCGAAATCGACCACCGTCGGGCTCACGTCGTGGCCCTCGATGTTCTGCTCGACGAGCAGACCCATGTCCTTGAAGAGCCACGTTCCGTCCTTCTCCCCGACCTGCCGGTGAAACCGCGCGTTCGCGGCGTTGGCGAGGATGTCGAGCCGGCCGTCGCCGTCCCAGTCGACGATGCACAGCTTCCGGCGACCGCTCTTCCCGGCGATGCCCGCGTTCATCCGCAGCGCCGCGCCGCTGTCGTCGCAGAAGGCCCGCCGCGGATGCAGCAGCACGAGCCGGCCGTCGCGCCGCGCGCGCTCGAAGAACGCGAGGTAGCCCTCCTGGTCGAGCATCACGAGATCGGTCAGGCCGTCACGGTTCCAGTCCACCGCGACGGGCGTCGTGCGCCACTGCGTCAGCAGCGCCTTGCCCTCGGGCCGCAGCCAGCCGTAGGCCAGCGCCGGCTGCGGACCGTTCCACTCCACCTCGACCGGCTGCGCCGCGGCCAGCTTCGGCGCCGTCCTCGTGCCGGTGTTTCGATACCAGTGCACCCGGCCGAGGATCGAGTTCGCCACGATGTCCGGCAGGCCGTCGCCATCCCAGTCCGCGACCGTCTGCGTCGTGTAGCCCCACTTCGCCTCGCACGGGCCCTGGATGCTTCCGTTCGGCCCCGCCATGATGCGGATGACCTTGCCGTCGGCCTCAAGGTGCTTCGGCTCCGCCCATTTCGGCGTCGCGACCCCCGGGCCGCTGAGGTTCTCGATGAACGCGATGTAGCCGGCCGTGTTGCCGCTGAGGATGTCGGTGTCGCCGTCGCCGTCCCAGTCGAACCCGCACGGCGTCGCGAGCGCGCCGAACTTCACGCTCTCCGCCTCCTGCCGGAAGTAGCGGGGGGGGAGAAACGCCGGCACGCGGCCGGGTGCCGCCTTCCCCGCGCATTCGACGAACGCCACCCGGCCGTCCTCGTCGCCGACGATCAGGTCCTGGTCGCCGTCGCCGTCCCCGTCGATCGCCGTCGGCGTGATCATCTGCAGGTCCATCGCCAGCGGCTTGCCATCCGGGGTCTGCACGCGCCGTCCCGCGGAGTAGGCCGGGGCCTTGCGCGTCCCCGTGTTCTCGAAGTAGGTGAAGCCGTCGAGGAACTCGCCGCAGAGCAGGTCGAGGTCGCCGTCGCCGTCCCAGTCCGCGAAGTTCGGCGAGGGCCAGCCGAAGACCTCGACCGCCCTGCCCGAGGCCTCCACCTTCACGGGCGTCCCGTAGTCCGGCTTCGAGGTCGTCCCCCGGTTGCGCGCGACATAGACGAAGCCGCGCAGCGGACCGTTCGTCCACGTGCCGTCCGACGTGTAGGCGTTGTCCCAGCCGTAGTCGGTCCAGTCGCCGACGCCGACGACCAGGTCCTGCGCGCCGTCGCCATCGTAGTCCACGTAGCGCCACATGTTCGCGCGGACCTTGTTCGGATGGAGGTTCGCCGGCAGCGGCAGCTTCACGCCGTTCTCGAGACCGGTCGTGAGGAAGTCCGGATGCTCCGTCCCCGGCGACAGCACGCGCGGCCGGCCGTCGACGGTGCTGATCTGGACGTTCTGCAGGCCCTTGCTGATCCGCCGCCCCGGCTTGAAGACCGGCAGCGGGGCGGCCCCCTCTTTCTTGGGCGGGCTCCCGGCGGGCAGGAGCGCCCGCCCCACGCCCGGATTCTCGAAGAAGTAGAGCCCGTTGTACGGCTTGTCGGGGCAGTTCACGACGAGGTCGAGGTCGCCGTCGCCGTCGTAGTCGACCGGCAGCGGCCACGCCCACAGGCCGACGCCGAGGTCGACGA
>VGWF01000281.1 GCA_016873715.1 Lentisphaerota bacterium
GGGGCCCCGGGAGGGTCGCGCTCCGCGCGACCGCAGCGACGGTCCCTTGCGTCGGCCCCGGGAGGGTCGCGCTCCGCGCGACCGTGGCGGCGAGCATCGCAACGAGCGCGGCGCGACGGATGATCGATCTCATTTCGTCTCCTCCTTCCGCGGCGCGGCGGATGCGGCCACCGGCACGGCGTCGAACTCCATCGCCACAACCCAGCCGGCGGTCGGCCGGCCGTTCACGGGCAGATTCTTCAGCCGCAGGCCGCGGTTCGGCGTCGCGTTGTGCAGGCGCGGAAGGTCGGCGACGTCGAACGCGACCGGTTCGTCCGTGCCGAGCAGCGTCGCGCGGCGCGGCGCAACCGCGAGCGGGTGCAGGAAGACGGACGCCGTCTCCGGCTCCTTCACGAGGTGAACGTAGACCGTCGCGCCGCGACGGGTCAGCACCACGTCGCGGTTGGTCGTCAGGTCGCCGGCCGGCTCGACGTCGAACAGCGAACCGCGCACCGGCCGCAGCCACGCGCCGAGGCGCCGGAGGATCGCCGCCTGCTCGTCGGCGATCGTGCCGTCGGGCTTCGGGCCGACGTTGAGCAGGTAGTTGCCGCCCTTGGCGAGAACCTTGTGAAGGCTCCGGACGAGGTGCGCGTCCGAGTAGTAGTCCTCCTCCTCGCGCCAGCCCCAGCTCTGGTAACCGACCGACTGGCACGCCTCGACCGGCGTGTCGAAGACCGTCTTCGTGTTGACGGAGGCATCCCAGTCGCGCTCGGGCGTCCCGAAGTCCCCGTCGTCGCACCCGCGGTTGTTGATCACCGCCGCGGGCTGGAGCTTGCGGATCATGTCGTTGATCGACGGATCGCGGTGCTTGAGCACGTTCGCGTCCCACCAGAAGCCGTGGATCGGCCCGTAGTTCGTGCACAGCTCGCGCACCTGCGCCTTCACGTAGTCGAGGTACTTCGCGAGGTCCGGCGCGTCGCCCGGCTCCGGCGCGGGCAGCTCGTAGGGGCGCCCGGCGGACGGGTAGTTCGGGTGGTTCATGTCCGCCAGCGAGTAGTAGATGCAGAGCGGCATCTTGCGGCGGTGGCAGGCGTTGGCCAGCATCGCCAGCGTGTCCCGGCCGTACGGCGTGCGGGTGACCTTGTAGTCCGTCAGCTTCGTGTCCCACATGCAGAAGCCGTCCACGTGCTTCGCCGTGAACGTGACATAGCCCATGCCCGCCGCCTCGACGAGGTCGAGCCACGCCTCGGGATCGAACTTCACCGGGTTGAACTGCGGCACCAGCTTCGCGTACTCGGTGCGGGGGAGCTTCCGGCGGTACTGGTGCTGCTCGTGCCACGCGCCGGCCGCGTAGACGCCCCAGTGGACGAACATCCCGTAGCGCTTCTCGAAGAACCAGTCGCGCGCGTCGCCGAAGCGGCGCGTCCGCGGCGTGGGCGCCGGCGCGCCTCCGGCCCCCCTTGCGAGCGTGGCCGCCCCGACGGCGGCGCAGGCCGCGAGAAACGCGCGGCGGTCCAACCGGTCGCCTTTTGATTCCGCAGCGCTGGCCCTGCCTTGGGTCTCCACGGTGCCCTCCGATCAGTCCGCCTCGAACGCGACGATCTCGTGGACCGGCACGCGCGGGACGACGACCTCGACGCCGCCGTCGACACGCTTCACGGAGAGCCGCCGGCCGGCGACCACGGTGCGCGCCGTCACGCCGCGCAGCGGGAGGTTGAGGCGCACGCGCACGTCCGCCAGCGGCACCGGCGACTCGTGGAACTCCGGGTGCGGAGGCGCCTTGCGGTTCGGGGACCAGTTGACGATGTGCACGAGGTGCCGCTCCGGCCGGCGCGCGGCGCGGTCCGCCGCCTGGTGCGTCACCGTGATCTCCGTCGACAGCGGCGCGTTGGTGTCGATCAGCCGAACCGGCAGCACCTCGCGGAGGACATGCTCGAACGCGCTGCGGTAAACCCAGTAGCCGTTGCGGTAGTAGCTCTGGCCGACCGGGAACGCGATCAG
>VGWF01000282.1 GCA_016873715.1 Lentisphaerota bacterium
CGTGAACCTCTTCGACTCCCACGCCCATTTCGACCACTTCGCGACCGCGGAGGAACGCGCCGCCGCGTGCGACCGCGCCGCCGCGGCGGGCGTTTCGCGGATCCTGGCCATCGGCGGCAGCGCGGCCGGCAATGCCGCGGCGCTGGAGACGGCCGGACTGCGGCCCGCGCAGGTGCGCGCCTGCGTGGGCTGGGACCGCGGGGAGGCCTCGCGGGCGCCGGATCCGGAGGCGGTCCGCGCGATGCTCGGCGATGCGCGGGTCGCGGCGGTCGGCGAGACCGGCCTCGACTACCACTACGACCGCGACACGGCGCCGGCGCAGCGGGCGCTGTTCGACGCGATGCTCGGCCTGGCGGGCGGGGCGGGCCTTCCCGTGGTCGTCCACACGCGCGAGGCCGACGACGACACCGTTGCCGCCCTCGCCGCCCACGCGGACGCCTGGCGGGGCGGGGCGGGGCGGATCGGCGTCATCCACTGCTTCACCGGGTCCTGGCCCTTCGCCCGGCGGCTTCTCGATCTCGGCTTCCACATCTCGTTCAGCGGCATCGTCACGTTCGCCCGCGCGGCGGATCTCCGGGACGCGGCGTCGCGCGTCCCCGCCGACCGGCTGCTCGTCGAGACCGATTCGCCGTACCTCGCCCCCGTGCCCCACCGGGGCAGGCCCAACGAGCCGGCCCTGCTCCCGTTCGTTGCGGCCGCGGTTGCCGCGGCACGCGGCGTTGCCCCGGAGGACCTTGCCGAGACGGCCCGGCGCAACGCCGAGACCCTCTTCGGCGTGTGGAGCGCCGGGGACGCATCCCGGGCGGCGCGTTGACTTTCGCCGGATTTCGGGGGAAAGTGTCCGGCCTTACGCCACGATTCGAGGGATCATGCAGCGGTACATGCTCAAGTCGAAGATCCACCGGGCGACGATCACCGGGGCCGACCTCCATTACGAGGGCAGCCTGGCCATCGATGTCGCCCTGATGCAGGCCGCCGACATCCTTCCGGGCGAGCAGATCCAGGTCTTCAACGTCCACAACGGCCAGCGGCTGACGACGTACGCGATCCCGGCGAGGCGCGGCTCGGGGACGGTCCTCCTCAACGGGGCGGCCGCCCGGTTGGGCGCGGTGGGCGATCCGGTGATCATCGTCGCGTTCGCGTCGGTCGACGACGCCGAGTGCGCCGCGTTCAAGCCCCGCGTGGTGTTCGTCGATGCCCGCAACCGCGCGCGCCGGGGCCGTGCGAAGACCTGAGTCCGGCGCCGGCCCGGCTCAGGGCGGCGCAAGGTCCCCGATCAGGTCCCGGTGTTGCGGGTAGGCCGCCAGGAGGTCGTCCCGCCGTCCCAGTTCGAAGTCCGCGAACTCGAATCCCGGTGCGACGGCGCAGCCGATGAGGGCGAAGCCGGTCTCCGATTCCAGCCTCGCGCCGAACCATGCGCCGCGCGGAAGCACGGCCTGCGGACGGGCGTCGCCGTCCGGCGACGCGCCGAGGCGGACGTCGGCGCGACGGCCGTCCGGCAGGATCATCGCGATCGCGAGCACCCCGCCGGCGTGGTGGTACCAGATCTCATCCGATCGAAGCCGGTGCAGGCGTGAGCGGTCGCGCCCCTCGAGGAGGAAGTAGATGGAGGTTGCGGCGCATCGCGGCGCGCCGTAGCGGGCGGGCAGTCCGGCGGCCGGGATCAAGTCCGTGCTCCGGAAGACCTCGCGGAAGTGGCCGCCCTCCGGGTGCGGCGCGAGGCCTAGCGCTTCGATCCACTGTCGGGCCTGTGCGTTCATCGGAGACCTCCGGGCGGATGCGCGACCCTGCTTTGAACACCGAACACCGAACATCGAACACCGAACATCGAAGGGCGGAGCCAACACCCAACATCCAACATCCAACACCCAACAGCCAACAACCAACAGCCAACACCCAACATCCAACAACCACCACTGCCACACTGCCACACCGCCACACCGCCATACCGCCATACCGCCACACCGCCATAC
>VGWF01000283.1 GCA_016873715.1 Lentisphaerota bacterium
GGATGTCTCATCCGCCATTCCCGTTGGGCCCGGTAGCCGCAGGGCTACGACCTGCGGCGCTGTGGCCCCGGCGACCGTCCCGGAGCGCCACGTCGTAGCCGTGGCGCTACCACGCGATCCCCGTCCGGCGGATGGCAAACGAATGGGGGCAAGCGAAGGGAACGGGGCAGCCCTCCAGGTCGGGCGTCTCATGCTCCATTCCCGTTGGGCCCGGTAGCCGCAGGGCTACGACCTGCGGCGCTGTGGCCCCGGCGACCGTCCCGGAGCGCCACGTCGTAGCCGTGGCGCTACCACGCGGTCCCCGTCCGGCGGGCTCGATGTCGTCCGAACCTTGGACCCAGCCGGCGACGATCGTGGACATCCTTCACGCAGGCCGGGAGGGCGGGCGCCGTTGACAGGTCGGCGCGGGCGTCACACCATGTCCGACATGAAGACCACCAGTCTCAGCATCCGGTTGGACGAGGATCTGGAGCGAATGCTGGTCAAGGTCAGCAGGGACGCGGGCCTGACGCGCAGCGAGGTCGCCCGGGATGCCTTGCGACGGCAGTCGCGGATCCGGCAGTTCGAGAACCTCCGCCGCCGGGTCATGTCCTTCGCGGGAGCGCGCGGGTTCCCGACCGATGAGGACGTGTTCACGAACGTCATGGAGAGCGGACTGGCGACCCGGGGACTGGCTTTGGATAACAACGTCTTGACGCTACAACGTTATGACGCCGCAGCAGAAGCGATTCGAGGCTTCGCATGACGACAACTCCGACCAAGCGAGCGACCGTCCATCTTGAGCCGGACTTGCACAGGGCCCTCCGCCTGAAGTCCGCCGGGACCTTGCGGTCGGTCTCGGACCTGGTTAACGAAGCCATTCGCGCGGATCTGGCCGAGGATGCCGGGGACCTGAACGCCTTCAACACCCGGAAAGACGAACCGACGATCGCGTTCGGGGAGTTCGTGAAGCGGCTCACCGCGCCTGAGCCCGGCCGCGCGCCGGGGCGAGGGCGGGGTCGTCGAGGTCGAGGCGGTAGAGGATCTGGTTGTAGTTGAACCGCGGGGCGACCTGCGGCTTGTCGGCGAACTCCGCGGTGAAGGTGCCCTCGAAGATCAGCGCGGGCGAATCGTCCGGCGTGAACTCGGGGTGGATGCGCGGGTTGTAGAAGGTGTAGTTCTCGTGGCTGAGGACCTTCACGGCCGGACCCCACGGGCCGGCCGGCGCGTCGGCCTCCGCATACCACAGCTCGCCGAAGGCGGAGGGCTTGCCGAACCACTGCATGAAGACGGTGACCCAGCGCTTGCGCCACGGGTTCCACGCGATCGATCCGGTGTGGGGCTTCACCGGCTTGCCGCCGCCGGCGTCCTCGAGGGTCTCCTGGGGCGTGAGCACCTCCCACTGCGCCGGGTCCTGCCATGCCTCGAACGTCGGCGGGCACCGGAGCCGCGGCAGCGGGTTGCCGAAGAGCAGCCACTCGCGGCCGCCGGCGTCCTTCCACGTCGCGCCGTGGCCCTCGGGATGCGGCGGCGGTTTCGGCGCGGCGGGGGACGCGGTCCAGACGGTGCGCAGGGGCTCGAAGTTCGACGTTGCCTCGTTCCATGCGCACAGGCCGACCTCGTAGGAATCCAGCGGCGGCTTGATCTTGGCGTAGACGGCGACCAGCCGCATCGCGCCGGCGCGGTCGGGCAGGCTGACGATCCCGCTCAGCCACGTCGGCCCGCTGCCGGGCATCTTCGCGACGCCGCGCGGGAAGCCCCTGGCATCGAGGAACGGCTCGAACCGCAGCCGCACGGGCGGCTCGAGGCGGTCCAGCGGCCGGAT
>VGWF01000284.1 GCA_016873715.1 Lentisphaerota bacterium
CCCCCGGCCGCACCGTAGCTGTTCCGGTTGTCGTTCTCCGGCTCGTTGAAGACGTCCCACGCATGGACCCGCCGGTCGTCCTTGAACCGCGCGACGACGCCGTGGATGTACCCGCGCAGTTCGCCGTGCCGGGCCGGATCGGACAGGATTTCCGCGCCGGGACACTGCACCCAGCCCGAGTTGTGGACGTGCGGCCGCGGCGCCCGCTGCGGACCGGGCTTGGGGTGCGGGTCCCAGCACGAGTCCAGCAGGACGAACATCACGCCGATGCGGTGACGGTCGGCGATCGCCAGGAAGCGGTCCATGCGGTCCAGGAACCCCTTCGCGTCCTGCTGCCAGGGGATGTTGTGGAGGTACACGCGCAGACTGGTGAAGCCGAGCGACTCCGCCCATCCCAGCTCGCGGTCGATCGAGGCGGGATCGAACGTTTCCGCCTGCCACATCTCCAGTTCATTGATCGCCGAGGCCGGGTTGTAGTTGCAGCCGACCAACCAGGGCATCCGCGCGTACCACGCGGCGGCCTCCTGCTCCGTCCACCGCTCCCGCGCCTCCGCCCCGCCCGCCGCGATGCCCACCGCCGCCATCACCGCAGCCGCCGCTCGTCCCGTCATGGTTGATTCCTCCGGATGGCCCCGACCATGCCGGGGCGGGCGGTCCGAGTCAACCGGCGAACGGCGGATCCAGAGCCCCGGCCAAGTGCGGTTGATCAGGAACGGACGATGGTTCGAGGGTCTTCCGCACGTCGCCGACGGAACGGCGCCCTCCACCCCGTCCTCTCGTATCCTTATCGAACGGGCCCGGAGGGCCGCGCCCATGCGTACTTCACATGGGGGTGGTCAACGGATACCCGGAGCGTGGCTGAGGATTGGGGAGCGGCCTACAGCACCGACATCGCGTCGATGTCGAGGGATCCTGCCGCGTCCCGGGGCCAGGGGAACGACAGCCAGACATCGCGGAGCACGGGCAGCACCGGCTTCATCCGCGGCGCCCGGAGCATCACCTGGTGCCGGTACTGGCCCCGGATGCGCGCGATCGTCGCCGGGGCGGGCTGCCCCACGTCCGCAAGCGCCCCCAGCCGCTCGCGAAGGACTTTCGCCAGGTCCGCCGCCGTGCCCGCCGCCGCCCCGTCGTCGGGCGCGCGCACCGTGCAGGCGATGAAGTGCGTGAACGGCGGGTATCCGGTCGCACCCCGGAACTCCAGCTCCTGGTCGTAGAACGAGTCGGCGTCGAGCCGCCGGGCGGCCTGGATCGAAGGATGGAACGGCGTGCGCGTCTGCACCAGCACCTCGCCCGACACATCGCCGCGGCCGGCGCGGCCGGCGACCTGCGTCAGGAGTTGGAACGTCCGCTCGCCGGCCCGGAAGTCGGAGAGATGCAGCGCGTGGTCGGCCTGCACGACGCCCACCAGCGTGACGTTGGGGAAGTCGAGCCCCTTCGCGATCATCTGCGTGCCCAGCAGGATGTCGATCCGGCCGGTGCGGAACTCGCCGAGCACGCGCCGGTAGTCGTCCTTCTTCGTCATCGTGTCCGAGTCCATCCGGGCGATGCGCGCCTTCGGGAACAGCTTCCGGAGGATCTCCTCCACCCGCTCCGTGCCGACGCCCGAGTGACGGATGTCCGGGTCGCCGCAGCCCGGCGCCGGGCACCGGGCGGGCACCGCACCGGTCGCGCCGCACAGGTGGCAGACGATCCGGTCCATCTGCTTGTGCAGCACCATGGCGACGCTGCAGTGCTCGCAGCGCACCACGAACCCGCACGACGGACACACGAGGCTCGACGCGAAGCCG
>VGWF01000285.1 GCA_016873715.1 Lentisphaerota bacterium
GCTCCCCGGCGGCCGCGCCGTTGACGAAGAACCGCAGCACGTCGCCGTCGTACGTCATCGCGAGGTGGTTCCATGCGTCGATCTTCAGCATCCCGGGGCGCGCGGCGACGGTGACCGCGTTGTCGCGCCCGCCGCCGACGTTCATCCGCGCCTGCGGAACGCCGCCGAGCAGGACGATGCCGTAGTTGCCCTCCGCCTGCTCGTGGTGGTTCTTGCACACGAGCCATGGATGCGTGCGCGTCGACGGCTGGTGGTCCTCCGGAACGAAGGCCCAGAGTTCGAGCGTGAACCGATCCGGATCGATCTCCGGGCTGTGCGGGATCTCGAGATGGTTCGTACCGTCGAGCCCGAAGCCCCCGCCCACGCGGCCGAAGCCGGCCTCGCCGGCCGCGATCGGGAGCCGGCCTGGCCGCGCCGCGAGAACCAGCGCCAGCCGGTCGGGCCAGGCGACGGTCTCGAAGCGCGCCTCGACGTTCAGCCGCCGACCGTCGGCCGATTCGAACACCAGGTCGGTCACGTCGCCGCGCTGAAGGAACCGGCCCGACTCGACCAGGCGCGGCCCGCCGAACTGCGTCCACGCGCCGCCCCTGGCGCAGCGGTGGACGACCCCGTCGACGGTGATCGCCAACGCAAGTTCCGCCGCCGGCAGACGCCGCCACGCGGAGCCGTCCTCCCGCGCCGCCGCCTCGTAGCCGCCGCCATCCTCCACCGCGCCGAGATGCGGCACGCGCATGGCCTCCGTGTCGAGCGCCATCGCGTAGCGCCCGGTCCGGATCACACGGATCCACGGCGCCGCCGGCGTATGCCCCGGGAACTCCTCCGCCCATCCCATCAGCGCGTAGTCCGCCTCCCGCGGCATGAGCTGTTGGATGTTGGTCGTTGGTTGTTGGCTGTTGGACGTTGACCGCCCGCTGCCGTCCGCGAGTTCGGTGTTCGATGTTCCCGGCGCTCCTGCCCGCGCCCCGGCCACCCCGAGCACGACAATTGCGGTCATCCAGGCGACGCGTCTCACGGCGCGGATGCCGCAGCGCTGCGAACGCCGCGGATCTCCAGGTTGTCGACGAAGAACCGCGCCGGCTCGTTGCCGGCGCCGATGATCCCGATCCAGCCGCAGCGGGCGAAGTCCGGGCTCTCGCACGGGAGTCCGCGGACCGTCGTCGCCGCACCGCCGGCCGGACGCAGCACGAGGTCGTACGCCGCGCGACCGTCCGCCGCGAGCGCCACCTCGACCCCCACCCACACGTCGATCGGGAAGTCGGACACGGCCTTCCGCCCCGCCAGGACCTTGCCCGCCGTAGCGTCGAACACGAGCGACGGGCCGACGGGGAACTCCCGCCGGTTCTCCTGCGTGCGGAACTCGATCGAGCGGTTCGATCCCTTCCCGACCCGGAGGTCGCAGCGGAACACGGGCGGACCGGCGATCCGTGGCTGCACGCACATCATCGGCATGTACGACGGCTCGCACGGCGCATCCGTGAACGCAAGCGACTGCTTCCCGCCGGCGGCGGTCTCCGCGGACAGCTCGATCGTCGCGCGGCCCTTCGAGCGGAGGCTGAAGGGGCCGGACAACGCCACCGCCTGCCCGCGGCTCGCGATCTCGAAGCCCTCCTCGATGCCGTCCGCCCGCGGGATGTGCGACAACGGATGACGCTCCGCCAGCGGCACGTCGGCCGGAAGCAGCGGGAGCGGCCCCGCGGACGCCGCGTCCAGGATCAGCGCCGCGTGGACGTCCACGTTGCGCAGCGTCGCCGTCAGGATGCCGTTCGTCCACCCC
>VGWF01000286.1 GCA_016873715.1 Lentisphaerota bacterium
GCGAAGTAGAGCAGGAAGGGCGACGCGTGCGACTCGTCGATGAACCGGACGGCGCGATCGGCCAGCGCCTCCTCCACGAGGTCGTCGACGCGCGGCTGCGCGAGGCCCGCCGGGATCGGCTGGCCCTTGACCATCGCGAACGGCACACCCGGCTTCCGTCCGGCCACCTCCCGGCCCTCGACGAAGCAGCGCAGGGCGTCGTTGTGGTTGTTCGGGACGGCGAAGTGGACATCGAAGCCGATCTCCATCGGCCCCGGCACGAGCGGCGCGTTCCAGTCGGTCTTCGGCGCGGCGCCATAGCCGAGGTGCCACTTCCCGATCGCCGCCGTGCGGTAGCCGTGCGCCTTCGCCAGCGAGCCGATCGTCAGGCGGTTCGTCTCGATCATCAGCGGTTCGTTGGACCCGGCCACGCCCTTCTGCAGGTGCGTGCGCCAGCAGAAACGGCCCGTGACGAGCGCATAGCGCGTCGGCGTGCAGACCGAACCCGGCGCGTAGGCATTCGTGAACCGCCGCCCCTGCGCCGCGAGCCGGTCGAGGTTCGGCGTGCGGATCATCTCCGCCCCGTAGCAGGACAGGTCGCCGTAGCCGACGTCGTCGGCGAGGATGATGACGACGTTGGGCTTCTCCGCGGCGGCGGATGCCGCGAAGGCCATAGCTGCAAGAACGAGCGAAACCGCGAGGTTCTTCATGTTCATCACAGCTGCCCGTCGGAAAGCGGAATCAGGACCAGAAACGACTCCGTCGCGCCCCGCGCCTTTGCCGCCAGGCTGAGCAGGCGCGGGCGGCCGTCTTCGACCAGCAGCTTCGGCATCTCCAGCCTCTCGAACTCCTGCCGTGTGCCGTCGGCCCATGCGATCGCAAAGCCCTTCACCAGCGCGTGCCGCGCGGGCCGCCACGCGCGGCCGTCGGGCGACTCGAAGAGCAGCAGGCTGCGCCCGTGCTGTGTCAGGAACGGCGCGTCGTGGTCCTTCACGATCGCATACCAGCGGCCGTCCTCGATCCACTCGAAGTGGTCGTCGATGTGGAAGTTGAAGCGCTGCGTCGCGTCGCCGAGAAGGCGGTTCTTGTCGACCATCGGCTCCGGGTGGCGGACGAACGGGCCGAGCGGGCTCTCCGAGTCGGCGCCGTAGTGGAACACCCCGCCGCCGAACCGGCCCGTCCCCTCGGCGAGGGTCTTGTAGTAGAGCCGCACGCCGCCGCCGGGCTTCGCCACGACGTTCGGCACGGCGACGATGCCCTGGCCGGAGCCGGGGCCGACATCGATCAGCGGCCGGTCGAACCGCGTCCAGGGCCCGCCGGGATGGTCCGCCACGGCGACGCCGATCCGCTGGCTGTTGCGCTGCGTCCACCAGGCCTCGTCGGACGCCGGGATCCGCCGGTCCGCCGCCCAGTCCGCCGTGCCGCGGTTGCCGGTGTAGTAGAGGTGGTACTTCGCGCCCAGGCGGACGGCGCAGGTGTTGTAGACCGAATGGCCGTCCCAGAACTCCGCGCCCCGCGAAGGCAGCGCCACGCCGCGGAACGTATACGGCCCGGCGGCGTTCGTCGACGTCGCCCACGCGATCTCGGCGTGGGTGCACCATGCGTCGAAGCCGAGCGCGGCGGGCCAGCGGGAGTAGAGAAGGTGGAAGAGGCCGTCGTCGCCGCGAACGACGCAGGGATCCCAGAGGCACCAGCCCTCCTGGCGGAAGGCCGCCGTCGGCGGCAGGACCTGCGGGATGCGCCGCGCGAAGTCGGGGCCGTCGTCCGCCGCGCCGAGGCGCACGTGGCGGAACT
>VGWF01000287.1 GCA_016873715.1 Lentisphaerota bacterium
TGGCAGGTGCGGCCGGACTCGCTGTCACAGTGGAGCCACTGTCCGCTCGCGCCGGTCTTCGTGCTGCACCAGGACCTCGTGGGCCTGCGTCCGCTGTCGCCGGGCTTCGCGCGCCTGCAACTCCGTCCGCAACTCGGCGATCTGCCGGACCTCCACGTCGTTTCGCACACTCCGCGCGGCGCGATCGAGTTCCGCTCGCATCGCGACGGGGCATCGCACCATGTCGAGGTGACGATCCCGCGGGAGTGCGGGGCCGAGCTGGTGCTCCCCGCCGGCGCGCCGTGCGCGCTGCCAGTGCTGCCGGCCGGCGGAGATGCGGGGCTGGCGCGGTACCGGATGCCGGGAGGCGTTTCGCGATTCGATGTCCCGGTGCGCGTGCCGTAGGCGGCCGCGCGCGGCGTGGGCCCGGGTGCCTGCGCCGCGGAGGGCGGTGCGGGTGCCCCCGGTCCGGGCGGGGCCGAAGGTCGTCGGCCCGGGCAGGTGACGCCGAACGGATCGCCCCTGTCGGACCTCTCGCCGTCCGGCTGGGCGCCCGAACGGCCGCATTCGGTCGAAGCCCGGCGAGACTGTCGTCCTTGACTCCACCCTCGCGCGCCGGCCGATCGCGGTCTTTGCTCTTGTCATCGGTGCCCGAACGTGGTCCCGTTTCCATGCTTCTGGCCGGTGAGGCGTTTCGGCCGATCCGCCAAGGGAGGCGCGTCATGCGCAGCACACGTCGTGGGGGCAGTCGCCGCCGGGCGTTGCTCGTCCTGATCGTTGCCGGAGTTGGGGCTGCCGCCTCGCATGCCCAGCTGGTTTCGAACGCGAACACCGGCGCGACGTATCCTTCCATCCAGTCCGCCGTGGCGGCAGCCTCCGATGGACATACCCTTCTCCTGTTCCCGGGCACGTACACCGAATCCGGGATCACGATCGCCCGCAGTCTGACGCTGCGCGGACAGGGGACGTCCAACACGATCGTCCAGGCCGCCGCCGACTCGCTGAGCGCCACCGTCGGGGTCTTTCGAATCGTCGGGGGGGCGAGTTCCCTTGAGTCCCTGACCATCCGGCACGGCCGGGCGGATTTCGGAGGCGGTGTCCACCAGCAAGCCGGATTCGTGACCCTTCTTGGTTGCGCCGTCACCGGGAACTACGCCCGCGGAAACGGCGGCGGCATCCAGGGCGGCACGCTGGTCCGGTGCCTCCTGGCTGGAAACCGGGCCGCGGCCGGCGGCGGCGCCGCCGCCTTCAGCACACTGGTCAACTGCGAGGTCACCGGCAACTGGGCCGACTCGACAGGCGGCGGGCTCTACCTGGGCGCAGCGGACGGCTGTGCCATCTCGCGGAACTCCTCGTCGATCGGCGGTGGATCCCGGGAGGCCGCCCTGACGAATTGCACGCTGGCAGGGAACATCGCGGACCTCGGCGGAGGGGCCTGTTCGGGCGTTGTGGCCAACTGCATTCTATGGGCGAATCGCGCGCCGCGCTCGCCGAACTGGGAGGGCGCGAGTAACGCCATTACCTACAGTTGCATCGCTCCCGATCCGGGCGGCACCGGGAACATTGCCGCGGATCCGGGCCTGGCCAGCACAACCCATCTCGGATCGATGTCCCCGTGCATCGGACAGGGAGCTCCGCGGGCGGCAGGGACGGACATCGATGGCGAACCCTGGGCGGCCACGCCGTCCATGGGCTGCGACGAGGTTCATGCGGGGGCCGTCACGGGCCGGCTCGATGTGGCCATCTCGGCCGCCTTCACGAACGTTGTGGCG
>VGWF01000288.1 GCA_016873715.1 Lentisphaerota bacterium
GTGCAGGTCAACGTCCTCGAGGCGGAGAACGGCGACGATGCGAAGCGCCTGCAGGCGGCCATCGTGCGCGCCAAGCCCCATCCGGCCTTCTGCCGCGTGCACGGAACCAGGGTCTTCGAATTCTGCAAGGCCGGCGCGGATACCGCGATCAAGGCGGCGTACGAGATGGGCCTCGTGGCGAAGCCCGACCGCGTCGTCTACCGCGTCGAGGCGCCGATCGCGACCGCGCGGACCGCCGACTACATGGCCTTCAACGAGCTGTGCGGCGTCTTCTTCGCGGCGGACGGCCGCGACGGGGACGCGGCCTCCGCCGCGCGCGTGCGGGAACTGTCGAAGGGCTTCACGTTCGGCGACTCCCTCGCACTGCGCACGCCGCCGGGCGCGGACGTGCGGTTCACGCCCGCACCGGTCGGCGTCGCGACGCAGGGGGCCGGCCGCGTCGTCTTCACCTTCGCCTCCCCGCCGCGGCGGTTCGACGTCCCCTTCGTGACGCTCCGCGCGGACATCGCCTGTGATCGCAGCGGGCTCACCCCCTCGGATCGGAAGCCGGACGCGGCGCTGCTGGCCGCGACGCCGCACTGGCCCGTCGGCGATCCCGGCGTCGCCGCCCTGGCGCGGCGGATCACGGCCGGCCGGACGACGGACGACGCGAAGGTCCGCGCCATCCTCGAATGGCTCGAGCCGAACCGGAACATCCGGTCCGCCGGTCCCGCCGGCTCCCGCTGGGGCGTGAAGAAGGTGCTCGACCAGAAGTTCGGCCACTGCTGGGACTCGTCGGATTGCTTCGTGACGCTCGCGCGCGCCGCGGGCGTGCCGTGCCGGCAGGTCGGCGGATGGCTCTTCGGCACCGGCGGACATATCTGGGCCGAGGTCCTCGTGCCCGGGAAGGGCTGGCAGCAGGTCGATCCCACCGGCGGCGGCCGGCTCGAATGCGGCATCTACCACGTCGCCTACTTCGCCAGCGAGGACGGGGACATGCCGATCCTGTACACCGCCCTGCCGAAGCTGGAGCTCGTGGAGGCGCCATGAGGACGGCTCTTGCATTCGTCGGGGCGCATCTCCTGCTGGGCGTGTGCCTGCTCGCGATCGAGGCCACGCACGGGATCAATGACCAGGATGCCAGCTTCGCGGTCGCGCTGCTCTTCCGCGGATTGAACTACCCGACGGTCCGGCTGCTCCGTCTTCTGGGCGCGGAGCCCGGCATCGCGGCCGTCCTGCTCGCCGGCATCGTCCCCTGGGCCCTGCTTGGCGCCGCCGTCGCGACCGCCTGGCGCGCCGTGCGCGGTCGCGCGGAACTCCCGGCCGCCCCTCACGGCTGATCCGCCGCCCCGCCCCGCGGTTTTCCAACCCTTGGACGCCTGTCCGTCCGCATCTTCCAATCCTTGGAAAACGCTTGAACGCCCCCGGCGCGGGGCGCAGCATTTCCTCCGGGACAAGCCGGCGGAGGAGGGAGGCCGGGGACAGGAACCGCTCCGTGCCGGGGAAAGGGCCAGTGTGCCGCATGACGACGATTCGAACCCTGTCCGTGGGATGCATGCTCGCCGGGGCCGTGCTCGCCGGGGAAGCCCCC
>VGWF01000289.1 GCA_016873715.1 Lentisphaerota bacterium
GGTGAAGTCATCGACGGTGAAGCCGCGGCCGCGGACGGGCTTTCCGTTGTGGTCCATCGGCGCGTCGAAGTATTCGCCCCAGTGGCCGGAGGTGAAGCCGTAGTACTCGTCGAAACCGCGCGCGTTGGGATGGTAGGGCCACTGGCTTCCGTTGTGCCACTTGCCGAAGGCGCCGGTGGCGTACCCCGCGGCCTTGAAGGCGTCGGCGAGGGTCGCCTCGTCCGTATCGAGTCTCTCCTGCCCGGTGGAGACCCCGCGCACGCCGGTACGCGGGTGGTAGCGGCCGGTCAGCATCTCGGCGCGGGTCGGCGAGCAGACGGGACAGACGTAGAACCGGTCGAGCGTGACGCCGTCGCGCGCGAGCGAGTCGATGGCCGGTGTCCGCACCGTCGTGTTGCCGGTGGCGCCGAGGTCGCCCCAGCCCTGGTCGTCGACGAGGATGATGACGATGTTCGGGCGCGCGGCGGCGGCCGGCGGCGCGGGGTGCGCGACGCGGGCAACGGCAAGCGCGGCGGCGGCCGCAAGGAGGATCGGGATTCGCTTCATCGTTCGGTCTCCGGTGTGCGGGGTGCGTCAGTCCGGCATGGACGGCGCCCAGAGGCCTTCCTGGATCGGGGGGGTCTTCCCGTCGGCCGGGAACGAGGCCTTCACCGCGTCGCGAAGCTTCGCGGACAGTTCCGCGACGGTTGCGACGTGGGCGGGTTCGGCGGCGAGGTTGGCCAGTTCCTTCGGGTCGGCGTCGTGGTCGTAGAGCTCGCGGCCCTGGCGGCCCTCGTCCCACTCGGTGTAGCGCCAGCGGGGCGTGCGCAGCGTGTAGCCGAAGAAACGGGCGCCGGCGGCGCCCTGCGGGGCCGAGGCGCCGGGCTTGCGGACGCCGCCGCGCGTGACCTGGGTGAGCGCCCAGCCGCGGCCGGGCGCGGCGGGGTCGGCGAGGATCGTGGCGAGGTCCTGGCCGTGGAGTCCGGCGGGCGCCGGGATCTTGCAGAGGCCGGCGAGCGTCGGATAGAGGTCGACGTGGCTGACGGGCGTCGCGGCGACGCCGCCCTTCTTCGAGCGGCCGGGGGCCGCGATGAGGAGCGGCACGCGGGAGCTCTCCTCGAAGAGACTCAGCTTCTGCCAGAGGCCGTGCTCGCCCATGTGGTAGCCGTGGTCGCTGGTGAAGACGACGATGGTGTCGTCGGCGAGGCCGAGGCGGTCGAGCGCGTCGAGCACGCGGCCGACCTGGGCGTCCAAGAAGCTGATGCTGGCGCAGTAGGCCTGGACGCACTGCCGCCGGAGGTCGTCGGTCAGTCTTTCCTGGTCCTTCTTGTGGCTGCCGAAGGCGGCGTCCGGCATCGCCGGCGTGCGGAACGCCTCGACCGGCGGAAACACGGGCATCTGCGCCCGGGGGTAGAGGTCGAAGTAGGGCGCGGGCGAGACGTAGGGCGTGTGGGGGCGGAAGAAACCGACGGCGAGGAAGAAGGGGCGGTCGCGGTCGCGCGCGCAGCGCTCGAGGACCCACGCGGCGTCGTCGGCGATCTT